>CAKRVX010000006.1 GCA_934409175.1 uncultured Blautia sp. | reverse complement strand
TTACTATACACATATTCGGGTATAGTTTAGCGCATTTCTATAAGTTTTTCAATCCTCTTTCTACAACTTTAACATTGCTTTTCCCATATTTTTCACTCATACGGCCCAGCCAGGAGTCCTGAATCTCCACCTGCCATGCTGCCGGAAGCTTCTTCATGGCTTTCACATCTTTCAGATAGATCACCACACTGCTTCTTCCTGGTGATTCTCGCAGATCAGCCAGAAGCTGCCGTTCTTTTTCTCCGTATTCACTGCGGCTTTCAAACTGAATCCACAGTTCTCTGGGAACATCATCAAAAGATCGTATTTTCTCCAGGATCAGTTTGCTCGCCTTATCATCCTCCGCAGAAACTCTTCCCTGTATGAAAACTCTGGCATCCTCCTGTAAAAAGTTCTGGTTTTTTTCATAATCCCGCGGAAAAACAACCACCTCCACAGTTCCCACCAGATCTTCCACGGTCAAAAATGCCATAACTTTATTTGTCTTCGTATATTTAATGGTTTTCTCCGTGATCATTCCACCGATGATTACCTTCTGTCCATCCATTACCTTCGGAATGTTGGTTTCTTCATCTGGCTGGAAATCTGTCGTTTTCGCAGAAATGGTTTTCTCCATCATTCCTCTGCAGCTCTCCAGCGGATGTCCGCTCAGATAAATGCCAAGTACTTCCTTTTCAAACGCCAGCAGATCTTCCTTGTCAAATTCCTCCACATCCGGCATGCGGATCTCAAATTCCTTTTTGTCCTCATCACTGACCAGATCAAAGAGACTCATCTGACCTGCCATGCTGTTCTTTTTCTCCTGACTGATGTTGTCAGAAATCTGCTGATACACCATCATTTTCTGGCGGCGATTTCCCTCCAGACAGTCCAGTGCACCTGCTTTGATAAAGTTTTCAATAGCTCGTTTATTTACCTGAGAAGAGTTTCTCTCCATAAAATCCTTCAGTGATTTATACTTCCCGTTATTTTCTCTTTCCTGCACCAGGCCTTCAATGACCGGGCGACCTACACTTTTGATCGCAGAAAGGCCATAGCGGATTGCACCGTTATCTACAGAAAATCCGTAAATGCCACAGTTGATATCCGGCGGCAGGATCCTGATTCCCATCTGGCGGCAGACCAGGATATATTCTGCAACTTTATTCGGAAAATCAATAACAGAAGTCATAAGAGCAGCCATAAACTCAACAGGGTAATAATATTTCAGATATGCCGTCTGATAAGATACAACTGCATAAGCTGCTGCGTGAGATTTATTAAACGCATACTTTGCGAAATCAATCATCTCATCATAGATTTTATTCGCTGTTGCCTCATCGATTCCATTGGCAATACAGCCCGGAACTCCCTCTGCTTCATTTCCATAAACGAAGTTCTGGCGCTCCTTTTCCATGACTGCTGCCTTTTTCTTAGACATGGCTCGCCGTACCAGGTCACTTCTTCCCAATGTGTATCCTGCCAGATTACGCACGATCTGCATAACCTGCTCCTGGTACACGATACATCCATAAGTCGGCTGCAGGATCGGTTCCAGCTGCGGGCAGTCATAACGGATGGTATCTGGTCGGTTTTTGCCCCGGATATACTGAGGTATGAAATCCATAGGACCCGGACGATACAGGGAAATTCCCGCGATCACATCTTCCAGGCTCTGGGGTTTCAGTTCTTTCATAAAGTTTTTCATTCCCGCACTTTCCAGCTGGAACACACCATCTGAACGGCCTGTTCCCAGAGAATCCAGAACTTTCCTGTCATCATAGTCAATTTTCTGCATATCCAGAGTGACACCTGCATCCTTCTGGATCAGTTTCACTGCATTCTGGATTACAGTCAGGGTACGAAGTCCCAGGAAATCCATTTTCAGAAGTCCCAGTTCCTCCAGAGTTGTCATGGTAAACTGTGTAACAATAGAGCCATCCTGTGCTCTGGAAAGCGGCACATACTCAGATACATCTTTCTGACTGATGACCACCCCTGCCGCATGCATGGAAGTATGTCTTGGAAGTCCTTCCAGACACCTTGCCATATCGATCAGATAATGTACATCATCCTGCTCCATGTACGCCTTTTTCAATTCAGGATTCATCGTCAGTGCTTTATCTATCGTAATGTTTAATTCCTGAGGAATCATTTTTGCAATAGAATCTACCTGTGCATATGGCATATCCAATACACGACCCACATCACGGATCACACCACGTGCTGCCAGTGTACCGAAGGTAACAATCTGAACTACACAGTCATCACCATATTTACGGCGAACATATTCGATTACTTCCTGTCGCCTCTCGAAGCAGAAGTCAACGTCAATATCCGGCATGGAAACTCGTTCCGGGTTCAGGAATCTCTCGAAGAGCAGATCATAACGGATCGGGTCAAGCTGTGTGATACCCAGAGTATAAGCAACGAGACTTCCTGCTGCGGAACCACGGCCAGGCCCCACCATAATATCATGATCTCTGGCATATTTAATGAAATCCCATACTATAAGGAAGTAATCTACATATCCCATATTTTTAATAGTAGATAACTCATACGTCAGACGGGATTTTAATTCCTCTGTAACCGGATGATAACGTTCCTCCAGTCCCTCAAAACATAATTTATTGAGATACTCCCAGGATGTAAATCCATCAGGAACATCAAATCTCGGCAACTTTGTCACACCGAATTCTATCTCCACATGACATCTCTGTGCGATCTTATGTGTGTTTTCCAGCGCCTCCAGTGCATAGGGAAAAAGCTGCGCCATCTCTTCCGGCGATTTCACATAATACTGTCCGCCTTCATAACGCATTCTGTCCTCATCTGCCAGTTTCTTTCCAGTCTGCAGACACAGCAGAATATCATGGGGATCTGCATCTTCTGCTGTTGTATAATGCACATCATTGGTGGCCACCAGATCAATCCCTGTTTCCTCATGCATACGCAGAAGTTCCTGATTTACCACCTGCTGGGCAGGAATCCCATGATCCTGCAGTTCCAGGAAAAAGTTTCCTTTTCCAAAAATTTCCTCATATCGAAGAGCTGCTGCTTTTGCGTCCTCATACATTCCACGTCCAAGATATCTGGCAACCTCTCCTGCAAGACATGCACTTAATGCAATGATTCCCTCATGATACTCTCTTAATACCTCCAGATCTACTCTCGGCTTATAATAAAATCCCTCCGTAAACCCTTTGGATACGATTTTCATCAGATTTGCATATCCCTGATTATTCTCTGCCAGAAGGACCAGATGATAATACCTGTCCTCGACGCTCCCTGCTTCACGGTCAAATCGGGAGCCCGGTGCCACATAAACCTCACATCCAAGAATCGGATTGATTCCCTCTGCCCTGGCCGCACGGTAAAAATCAATCACACCGTACATGACTCCATGGTCTGTGATCGCCGCACTGTCCATGCCAAGTTCCTTGACACGGGCTACATATTCTTTTATTTTATTGGAACCATCCAGCAGACTGTATTCTGTATGGACATGAAGATGTGTAAACTCCAACTTTGTATCTCTCCTGTTCTTTTTTCCGTTTATTATTTCGCGTAGATTCTCTTATCTTTAATCTCTACTTTGCCTTCCTTCATCAGATGACCAATGGCACGCTTGAATGCTCCTTTACTCAGACCAAATTCTCTCTGAATGACTTCCGGTGATGCTTTGTCATCAAAGGGAAGAACACCTGCAAACTCATTTATCACTTCAAGAACATTTTCTGCATCCTCATTAATCTGCAGATATGCTTTCTGACGGTCCGTTACATTCATCTTTCCATCTTCTTTTACCTCGCTGACACGAAGTTCGAGAATCTTACCCGGACGGTATTTGCCCTTTGCTTCTCTTGCCGGGATCAGTGCAGAATATTTGTCATCTACAGCCACGAACACACCGAATCTGTCACTGATCTCATAAACACGGCCTTTCACCATATCTCCTACTACATAAGGAGTTCTGGTAGAAAGGTAATGGTAAACTTTCATAGTTGCGCAGAGACGGCTGCTCTTATCTACATAAAGGGCTACCAATACATCCTCACCCTCTCTTACCTTCAGTGTCTGCTCATGATATGGAAGCAGAAGATCTTTCTCCAGTCCCCAGTCAAGGAATGCACCGATCCTTGTTACCTGAGATACTTTCAGAACTGCTGTCTGTCCTACCTGAAGTTTCGGTTCTTTTGTTGTTGCGATGAGACGGTCCTGAGAATCTTTATAGATAAATACCTCAATACTGTCACCCTCTTTAGTTCCTTCCGGAACCTGTCTGGATGGAAGAAGTACACGGTTCTTCGCATCCGCCTGCATATCCTCTGCCAGATATACACCGAAGTCTACGGACTTTACTACTGTTAATTTCTGTTTTTTTCCTAACTCTATCATATAATCTCCATTTCTGTTGTAATGTTACATTTTCCAAAGAGAACTCTAGCCTCTAATATCAGCTTTATATTTCAGTATAACACAAATAATAAAGGCGGCACAACTGCCGCCTTTATTATTTTACAATCTTATTTTTATAATATTATTACTGTGAACTTCCGTAATAATTAACTCTCGAAAGGCGGCGCCATGTATCTCGATTTTCAAGTAAAAATACCAACTGAATCAGCTGGCATTACTCGTAAAAAAATTAAGGGAACCACTTACATTTACTATGCATATGAACATAATTACAATACAAAAAAAGGGTATACTGTCCCTAAGAACACGACGATTGGAAAGTGTACAGAGGATGATTCGGAGCTGGTACCTATTTTGTACTGCGTAAGATTATAGCGGAGTATCACCTGGATGAGATGCTGGGAGATATCATTGGAAAGAACAGCGGTTTGTTTCTGGACTTGGCAGTGTATTCCATCATTGCAGAAAACAATGCCGGACAGTATTATCCCGATTATGCATATAACCATCCATTATTTACAGACCGGATGAAAATCTACAGTGACACAAAAGTCTCCGATTTTATTAACAGCATAACCAGGGATCAAAGCCTGGCATTTCTCGATGGATGGAATGAGAAACAGGATCACCGTCAAAAGATATACATATCTTACGATTCAACAAATAAAAACTGTCAGGCAGGTGATATTGATTTCGTAGAGTATGGTCATCCCAAAGAAGACAAGGGAGCGCCTGTTATAAATTATTCTATTGCTTATGATGGAACCAATGCAAAACCGCTGTACTATGAAGATTATCCGGGAAGTATTGTGGATGTGTCACAGCTGCAGTATACACTGGAAAGAGCAGGCGGTTATGGATACCGGAATGTTGGTTTTATCCTGGATAGAGGATATTTCAGTAAAGAAAACATACACTACATGGACAAGTGTGGATATGAGTTTATCATTATGATGAAAGGGATGAAGGAACTTGTAAAAAGTCTTGTCCTTGAAGTAAAAGGAACTTTTGAAAAAGACCGGAAATACAGTATCCGGGATTATAAAGTAAGTGGAATTACCGTAAAAAAACAGCTTTATCCGTCAGACGAAAAGGAACGTTATTTCCACATTTTTTATAGTGACAGAAAGAAAAGCCTGGAACATGAGGCTGTTGAAGCAAAGATTGATCTCATACTTTGACCTGATCTATTATAATAAGGGGAAGAAAGATGAAAAATTCATGTATGGCCGTGAACTTCGTGATGTGATCAATGAAGAGATACGGCTTTGTGGATACTTTGTCATAATAACATCAGAAAAAATGACAGCTGCACAGGCACTGGAACTGTACAAGAGCAGGGATGCGTCGGAGAAGCTGTTCCGTGGGGATAAATCCTATCTTGGAAACAAAAGTTTCCTTGTACACACAAGTGAATCCGTACAGGCAAAGATATTTATAGAGTTTGTGGCACTGATCATCCGCAGCAGATTTTATACCTGTTTAAAGGAACAGATGCAAAAGGGTGGGAAGAAAAACTATATGACGGTTCCGGCGGCAATCAGGGAACTGGAAAAGATAGAACTGATCCACCAGAGCGACCGGGGATACCGCATGGATTATGCGGTTACGGCCACGCAGAAAGAAATCCTGAAGGCGTTTAACATGACGGCATCAAACCTCAGGATTCAGGCTGCTGCAATGAATGAAGACCTGATGCAGAAACGGGATGAACTCCGCAGCAAGGAATTAATGGAAGCATTTGCCAGAAGTGAACGTTCTTTTGAGGAAGTAATGAGATTTTTATCTGGAAATGAGGTGGATGATGAGTAACCAGTATACAATGAAGATATATCCTGCAGGCAGAGGACGTGATGTTTACCGAAATATCGAAATCTGCGGTAGCAGCACATTAAATCAATTATGTCAGATCATTCTGGAATCATTTGATTTTATAGATGATCATTTGTATGAATTTTGTATGGATAATCGTATGTACAGCGAATATGCATATCAGTCAGATCCAGAGGGAGACGAGCCTTCTGCAGATATCACACTGGATGAGGTCGGGCTTTGTAAAGGACAGAAATTTGCACTTCATTATGATTTCGGGGATGATTGGATGTTCACAATCACGGTGTCAAAAATCAGTGAAGTTCAGGGGGATTTTAAGCCTCGCATTGTTAAGTCAAAAGGTAGGATTCAACAGTATCCAGACTGGGATGAAGATGAGTTTGACGAAGAATAATGTGATGCTTACGTCTGGCGAGAGTTAATTTTACGATAAATGGTACAATAAATAATGTGAGTTTTTTGTTGGTCTTAGGACGATTTACATGAAGTATCTCCCGGAGATTAAGAGTAGCGCTCACTCTTTCCGGGAGATTTTTCTTTCTTTTATTTAATTATAATCGATCACTTATTATTTCCCTGTCCATAATATGCATTTGCACCGTGTTTTCTGTAATAATGCTTATCCTGCAGATCCTGTGGAGCTGGTTTTACCTGCGGATTGATCATCTCACAGCGTGCTGCCATCTTTGCCACTTCTTCAAGAACCACTGCATTATGTACTGCTTCATGAGCATCCTTTCCCCATGCAAAAGGCCCATGATTTTTACAAAGAACTGCCGGTACTGCTTCATAATCTTTATCCCTGAACAAATCAACGATCAGAAGCCCTGTATTTTTTTCATATTCGTCAAACTCTTTGCCTTCCAGACAACGGGCACATGGGATTTCTCCGTACATGTAATCCGCATGTGTGGTTCCATAACACGGAATCCCTCTTCCTGCCTGTGCCCAGCTTGTAGCCCAGGAAGAATGTGTATGAACAACTCCACCAATCTTTGGAAATGCTTTGTACAGTTCCAGATGAGTTGCTGTATCAGAAGAGGGATTATATCTTCCCTCTACTTTATTTCCATTCAAATCCATAACAACCATGTCATCCGGTGTCAGAAGATCATAGTCTACGCCACTTGGTTTGATGACAAAAAATCCTGATTCTCTGTCAATTCCGCTGACATTTCCCCATGTAAATGTAACAAGTCCGTATTTCGGAAGATCCATGTTTGCTTTATAAACTTCCTCTTTTAATTTTTCCAGCATAATTTCCTTCTCCTTTTGCTCTTCAGATATTCTTTTACTGCAACAGCTCTCAGATGTTCTGGTTTTCTTAATATTTATATTATATCACTTGTACGGTACATGTACCAACTTGTATGTTATTTATTTTCCGCAAATTCTACAATTGCGTATGGTTTTCCACTCTCATCATCCAAAGATACAACCACTTTCCCTGATTCTGTTTTTGTCTTCGGGCAAATAGTATCTCCCAGCTTTGCCTGCATCTTGTACTCTGCACGCATCTGATACACCCTGAAATTTTCTGGAAGAAAATCCTCTCCCATACAGATATACTGACAGTTGTTTACGTGATGATTCGTATCCAGATGATGTTTCTGTACAACAAAGGATTCCTGCTGTGCCATTCCATCCGGCAGTCCAATCTTTCTCGGTGCATAATCCATTTCCATTTTTTCACTGAGCACATAGGCATCTGTGTCTGCCGGAGTGAGTCTGGCTGGAAGTCCCATACTGATATCCAGATGTGTCCAGTTTGAATTTGCCCATGCAAGTTTTCTGCCTTCTGGTGTCTCTATGGTAAAGTTTCGCATTCCCATAAATCCCTTAAAATTATAAGGTGCCGTGGTGATTCTGATTTCAGTACCCATGGCCGGATATTCTTCTACGATCACCTGCCAGGAAGAAAGAACCCACGCTCTGTTTCTGGCTTTCAGCACATTCCCGCCAAGCCCGATCGACTCCGCATGAAATGTACAGCAATCCTGGAAATAATTTAAAACTCCCGGCAATGTCAGTCTGCCGTTCTCACCTGTCTCACTGTATCTGACTCTGCTGTTAAAACTGTAATTCATCAGTTTATCCTTTCTGTATATTTTTTCTTTTATCATTCTTTATTATGCCCTTCGTCGCTGTTTTTCGCAATACTCAACATAAAAAATGGAACAGACAATCACTGCCTGTTCCACTTTCTGGTCATACTCTTTCGACATAATCCGACATATTTTACAGATTCATATTATTCACAGCCTTTTTTTCGCTGCAAATGTGATCATCACCTTAAACAAATCTCCGTCCAGATGCAGTTTAAACTCACCGCCCTGTAACTCTGTCAGACTCTTTGCGATAGAAAGCCCAAGTCCGCTTCCTTCCGTATTTCTCGCCACATCGCCTCTGATAAATCGCTCTGTCAGTTCGTCTGCGGAGAAATTCAGTGGCTGTGCAGAAATGTTTTTGAGAGAAAAGATCACTTTTTTGTTTCGGTTGCTGATCTCTGCATATACTCTGGTGCCTTCCATTGCATACTTCACAACATTGCCAAATACATTCTCCAGAACACGCCACATTCTCTGTCCATCTGCGTAAATGATGGACGGTTCGTCTGTGAAATGCACCATCATAGTCAGGTTCTTTTCCCTGAATTTTTCCTCAAATTCTCCAATCACCTGCTGCACCATTTCTATAAAATCAATATCATTCATCTCCAGTTTGATATTTCCTGTGCTTGCTTTGGATGCTTCTACTACGTCTTCTGTCAGCACTTTCAGTCTCTGGGATTTCTCATCCAGTACACGTAAATATTCCTGTATTTTCGGATCTGTCGGGTTCTCACGTTTCATCAGATCCACGTAGTTAATAATAGAAGTCAGCGGTGTTTTCAGGTCATGAGAAACGTTTGTGATCAATTCCGTCTGCATTCTTTCTTTTTTCAGGCTGTTCTCCACTGCTGCATCCAGACCGTCGCCAATATTATTGATATACTCTGCCATTTCTTTCTGATCGCCGGTAAGCTTATCTGTTTTAATCTTATACTGCAACTGCCCGTCACTGATTTTCTTTAACCCTTCTTTAATAAGGTCCTGTCCATCTGCCTTACGGATGGCATATACAATTATTGCCCCGTCTATCACTATGAATAGCAATAAAAAGATACCAATACCACCAATTACAGAAGCTATAAGCAGAAACTGTAACAGTAAAAATCCACATCCAAACAACAGAACTTTTACTTTTCCGGCAGTATTTCTGGAGAAAGTTTTTGCAAAATCAGCAATATTTCCATTGCACTTTCCGATCCATTTCAACATTCTTCGAAGCAAACTGTCCTTCCAGAGAGTTCCTGCTTTGATTCTTCTTACCAGACTGAGATATCCGGTCAGGAACCATGCCATGGTATAGATTCCGCATACTGCCAGGCATATGATAAACGCATCTGTATTTCCAATTCCTAAGTTTAGGATCAGAGTTGCCAGTCCCATCGTTCCTACTGCCCATATACCAATTACAATTCCAGCAGCAATCTCTGTATACCATTTGTCAAAATTATTAAGATGCATTTTCTCATCCTCTGGCTTTCTGCCTGCTGCAACTGTCAGCCATACCATGCTGATGAGCCAAAGTATACTTCCAAAGATCGCACCTGCTATCATCGGCAAAACCAGTCCGGAATATGTGTCAAAGTTCTCTTTCTCAGATGCCATAGAATCTGCAATCGGAAATGCCGTATCCACAGCTACCGCATATACAAAATCTTCTGTATCAAAACTCTGTTTGATGGTATGATTCCATACCTGCAGATCAGCAGCTTTCATTCCGACAATGTTTGTGTCACATTCACTTAATTCCGGGCGAACAATCGCATATGCATTTCCCTCAGATATTTTCTTAAGGTTCTGCTCCAGCTGTGAATAGCTGTTGTACTCTTTCTTATTTGTATAGATTGTCTTTGCTTCTTTATCTGCGAAAAGATATGTGAGATTGGTACTCCCTTCTGTATAGTCACCCACGGTTTGAAACTCTGACACCAGTGATGTTGCATAGTCATTGACCTGTTCGTCAGACTGTATGGCACTGATACAGTCCAGAAGTGTAAATAACTCCTTATATGCATCCTCCAGTCTTCCGTTCCATTTTGTGCTGTTGTTCACTGCATCCAGGATATTCTCAGCTCCCTGTGGTATAAATTTCTCGTCCAATTGACTCAGTTCCACGAAAAAGCATTCCGGATATTCTGTGTTTGTTCTGGTATCAGTAACACTTCCAATGCTCTCTGATTCTGAATTATATCCATAATAAAGTTCATCAGCTACACTGTCCACTTTCCCGGATTCTGTTTTTCCTTCGAAGTCATCTTCTTCGAGGTATTCTTCATTATAATCAATTTTCAGTGTTCCATCTGCTGCCAGTTTCTTAAAATCGTTCAGGTAAAAATAATGGCTGGTTCCGTCCGAGGCTTCGCATCTTATAATCTGCGCGTTCTCATTATAATTGTCATTATCATAAGTACTCTCCCAGTCCTTTGCCCACTCCAGAAGATCATTTACTGAATATGCAAGCCCGGAAGTATTTTTCAGGGAAAGTTCTCTGATAGAGTCACGGGTACTTCCTTTTTCCTCAAATTCTGCCAGGTCAATTACTGCTGTTGAACCGGCATTTTTCAGATAATTAATATCATCCTGTGCTGTCAGACTTACAAGAATATCAGATCCTCTGTTGCTGACCTGTTTCTCAAATGCTTCTGATTCTGTGTAACTTTTTCCTCTGTCTTCCAGACGGATGCCTGTCTGATATATCATTATAAACATGGCTGCGCAGATTGCTGCAGCCACTGCTGCCAGATGTGCGATCACGATCCAGATTGCTTTGGCAGAACTGCTTCTGTATCCTTTTCCCTTCATAGTGTTTGTCCCTTTTCTTTTTAATTTTCAGCTTAAGCGGATATTTACAATCTGCTTCGCTACCTGATTTGGTTAAATTTTCTCAATTTTATATCCCAGTCCCCACACAACTTTCAGATATCGTGGCTCCCTTGGATTAATCTCAATTTTCTCTCGGATATGCCTGATATGCACAGCTACTGTATTGTCAGCTGCCACCGCGTCCTCATTCCAGATACTTTCATAAATCTGATTGATAGAGAACACTCTGCCCTGATTCTTCATCAGCAGAAGCAGAATATTGTATTCAATCGGTGTCAGTTTTACCAGATCTCCGTCTACTCTGACTTCTTTCAGATCATCGTTCACACTCAGACCACCAGTCTCATATATATGAGCACTTTCCTGCGGCACTGCAGCTCCCAGTCTTGTGTATCTTCGAAGCTGTGATTTTACCCTAGCAACCAGTTCCAGTGGATTAAAGGGCTTCGTTACATAATCATCTGCTCCTACATTTAATCCCAGGATCTTATCTGCATCTTCTGATTTCGCAGAAAGAATAATGATCGGAAGAGGATTTTCTTCCCTGATCTTCAAAGTAGCACGGATGCCATCCAGCTTCGGCATCATAATATCTATGATCAACAGATCTACCGGCTGGCTGCGCAATACGCTAATCGCCTCCAGACCATCATATGCTTTAAAAATCATATACCCTTCCTGCTCCAGATAAATACTGATCGCCTCCACGATGTCCTTATCGTCATCGCAGACCAGAATATTCGCCACTTTATACACCTCCTTCTTTAAATCTCTTATTTCTTTTTCTGATATTAGAATAATCAAATTATCTTAATATGAAAGGGACAAATTCTTAAGATTTTCTTATGATTATTCTGTTACAATTCTTGATCCACTATTTTTATCAGTTTTCCTTCTCCATCTAACTTAACTCTGCTTCCCTCATCTATTTCGTTTGCATACAGCCAGTCGTCCTCCATCTTCATGGATTCTTCCTCGCCGTTATCACCTTTCAGAATTACACGAACCATATCTTTCATTCCTTCCGGTCTGCCTTCGCAGCCGAAATCCAGTTCTTCAATTCGTTCTACTGTATACATTCCCATTATCATCTAATCTTTCATCATTCGTACAAATAAATTTCTTAACTTTATCATTCACTGATATTCTAATAACTTCCAGCTTATTTACCGCAATAATCAAAATACCAGAATTATTTTTCTGCATTGAATACATATCTATCCAGTCTGTCAAATGCTTCCTGCACTCTGCTGAGCGGCAGCGCCAGGTTCATGCGGATCGCACACGGATGCAGGAACATTCTTCCGTCCTGCCATGCAACTCCCACATCCCAGCCGGCTTTCTGTACTTCATCAATGCTCTTTCCATGTTCATTACACCATTTCGTGCAGTCCAGAAACAGCATGTAAGTTCCCTGCGGTCTGCTGACTTCTACACCTTTGAAGTGCTCTTTAATATAATTGCAGGCATAATCCACATTTCCGGTCAGCACCTGACGGAGCTCATCCACCCACTCATAGCCCTCTGGTTTATAAGCTCCGATGAGAGCATGCATGGACAGAACATTCATATCATTGTAATGTGGCTTGCTGCTCTTTGCCACGACTCTGTCACGGAGATATTTGTTATAAATGATGTGATAGCTGCCAACCAGGCCTGCCAGATTGAACGTCTTACTTGGCGCATAAACTGCAATCGTTCTGTTTCTGGCATCTTCACTTACTGACTGGGTCGGCACATGTTTATAACCATCCAGAATCAGATCTGACCAGATTTCATCAGAGATTACAACACAGTCATTTGCCTTATAAACCTCCATTGCTTTCTCAATTTCCCACTTTTCCCATACACGGCCGCATGGATTATGAGGACTGCAGAATACTGCCACATGAATATCATTGGCTTTGATTTTCGCATCCATGTCTTCGAAATCCATGCGCCAGATTCCATCTGCGTCCTTCTTTAACGGACTGTGAACCATCTTAAATCCATTGTTTCCAATACAATTCGTGAAACCAATATATGTGGGACTGTGGAGCAGTACCGCATCTCCAGGTGCTGCAAAAGCTGTCAGCGCAGAAATCACGCATCCCAGAACACCGTTCTCATAACCAATATGTTCTTTGGTCAGTCCTGTCACACCGTTTCGTTTCGTCTGCCAGTCAATAATAGACTGAAAATATTCTTCTCTTGGTGCAAAATACCCATATGCCGGATGTTTCGCACGTTCAATAATTGCTTCCGGGATGGTCGGTACTGTAGGAAAATTCATATCTGCTACCCACATCGGAATAACGTCAAATCCCTCCTTGGGTTTCGCCGGACTCATTCCCCCGGTTCCCAGCCCATCTACTGCGATGGCATCCATGTTGTGCCTGTCTATAATTGACATAAAATCGTATTTCATATTTTTCCTCCATTAAAAAAAATCGCCTGGGATACTAAATCCCAGGCACTATTATATCATTATATTCTTATTGATTCTACAAAACCCTTTCCTGCTCCAATAACTATTTTTTATCACTGCCGAAAAACAGAATAAACCATATTTTTTATCTTCTGCAATTGTAGATCAGACGAAAGACCTGTTCCACAGCATCTGTCACATTTTCTTTCGCCGTTTCCGGTTTCATAGCCTCTTCCAATGTACTCACACCACGAACAACCGGGAAAAATGCATCAATTCCTTTTTCATTGCATGCAACTGCATCTCTGGTAACGCCACCTGCAAATGCAACAACCGGAAGATAATACTTTTTCGCCAGTTCCGCCACTCCCACAGGGGCTTTTCCCATGGCAGTCTGTCCATCCAGTCTGCCCTCTCCTGTAATCACAATGTCAGCATCGCGGATATATTTTTCCAGTTCTGTCTCTTCCAGAACAATATTGATCCCTGACTCCAGAACTCCATTGGTAAATGTCAGAAATGCAAATCCCATTCCACCTGCGGCACCTGTTCCCGGATAATTCGGATCTGCCTTTTCATAAAGTTTTCCGGCAAGAGATGCATACGCTCCAAGCCACTGATCCATTTCCCGAATCGTTTCCGCGTCTGCGCCTTTCTGCGGTCCATATACAGCACTGCAGCCATTTTCACCGCATAAAACATTTTTCACATCGCAGGCGATTTTAAATTCACAGTCAGCCAGTTCAGGAAGTACATTCTGATCCGTGATCTGATCCAGAACTTCCAGTCCTCTGGCTCCGAAAGGAACATCATTTCCGTTTTTATCCAGAAATCCATATCCCAGTGCCTGAAGCATTCCAATTCCACCATCATTGGTCGCACTTCCTCCGATTCCTACGATAAAACGTCTACATCCTCTGGCAATGGCATCTTTAATAACTTCTCCCACTCCATAGGTTGTGGTATACAATGGATTTCTTTTTTCAGCAGGAACAAGCGTAATTCCTGCAGCACCTGACATTTCAATAACTGCTGTATGACTGCTCTCAATAATTCCATACTTGCACTCTATCGGTTCCCCAAGAGGTCCTGTAACAGTAACTGTCTGAATTACGCCATTCATTCCGCTGGTGATTGCCTCCACAGTTCCCTCTCCACCATCAGCCAGCGGTCTTATGGCAACCTCTGCATCTTTATCCACACGCCAGATTCCTTCTGCTGCTGCTTTACCGGCTTCCATAGAACTTAAACTTCCCTTAAAGGAATCAATTGCGATTACTGCTTTCATCTTTTATTTGCCTCCATCATATAAAGTTTCCAGAACATGAAAATAATCCGACTTATCTGCTTCTGTAATCTCTCTGATCACTCTGCACGGTGCACCTGCGGCTACTACATTTGCCGGAATATCTCTGGTAATCACACTTCCTGCTCCGATCACTGTATTATCACCAATTGTGATCCCATGATCCATATGAACGCCGCCGCCAACCCATACGTTATTTCCGATCCTGACCTTCTTTGCAAAGCAGGCTCCTGCCCCTCTCTCTTTTGCATCAAATGCATGCCTTGCAGTGTAAATACTTACTCTCGGTCCAAAGAGAACATTATCTCCAATCTCGATTCCACCCGGATCAAGCATCACACAGTCAAAGTTTGCATAGAAATGATTTCCTATCTTGATATTATAACCAAATTCACATCTGAAAGATGGCTCAAAAAACACATCCTCACCCATCTCTCCCAGAATCTTACGCAGAAGCGGCTCACGCACTTCCGGCGGCTGTCCATAAGAAGCATTATACTCGTTTGTCAGCTCTACTGCCACCCTTCTTGCCTCAACCAGTTCCGGTGTAAGATCATTATACATAAGTCCAGAAAGTACCCTTTTTTTCTGTTCTTCAAAATTCAGCATATAAGTAATCCTCCCTTTCTTCTCTGTTACTCCTGGTCAGCAGACTCTTCCGCCATCGACAATAACGCTGCTTCCTGTTGCATATCCGCTCATGTCTGTTGCAAGATAAAGATATGTATATGCAATTTCCTCCGGTGTTGAAATTCTTCCCATTGGTCTGTGACTTCCACATTCCTTAATAAACGCATTCCATGCTTTTATTTCTTCCTCTGTCTGAGGGTTTCCTGTGGTGATCTTGCCTGTCTGGATTCCTTCATTTATCAGCATTGGTGTGATCACATCACCGGGGCATACACAATTAACTCTGATATTATCCTCTGCATGATCCACCGCCATAGCTCTTGTCAGTGAAGCCACTGCTCCTTTCACCGCATTGTAAGATGCCGCTCCCGGCGTTGCACTTACTGCACAATTTGATGCAGTATTAATGATATTTCCTTTTTTCTGTCTGATCATAACCGGAAGTACATACTTTGAAAAAAGAAATGTTCCTCTGACTCCTACATTCATGGCATGATCCCATTCTTCAGCTGTCGTATCCACTATATTTTTTCGTACGATAACAGCTGCATTATTTACCAGAATATCAATCGTTTTAAATTCTTTCAGGATATCATTTACAGTTTTCTTTACTTGCATTTCATCCGCAACATCACACTTAAAGGCAATTGCATTCTCTCCCATTTTCTCTGCTTCCTGAAAAGAACGTCCACTATGATCGACCATAGCCACTCTGCCTCCGTACTTTACCAAAAGTTTCGCCACTGCCAGTCCGATTCCCTGTCCAGCTCCTGTAATTACAATATTTTTCCCTGCTAACGAAATATATCTGTCCAATTCTTTCATCAAGCCCCTTTCCAGTAAATTCAGTGAAATTCTCATATCTCTGTATCTTTTTGTTAAAATTTATTATAAACAATCCTTATGGCAATACCATGTTGTATCTTGTGCAATACATTTCTTATCTTGCGATTACATTGACTTTCATTTTATATTTATATAAACTGTATCTGTCAGATAAAATCCAACAACCATTCTTAATTTGTTTAAAAGAGAGGTATTGTTTATGGAAGCAAAATTTCTTTCACGTTCATCCGTCTATAAAGGAGACTATGATTGTTTATTCCGTACACCACAAAATGAAATGAAAACAGAACTACATTATCATGACTTTTATGAAATTGTAATTTATCTTGGCAATGCAGGAATTTTTACGATCAATGGACAGGAATATCTTGTCAACCGCGGTGATATCGTGCTGATCAATATGTTCGATCCACATACATTAAAATATAACAAAAACGCCTACTATGAACGATTCAGCATCAGCATTGATCCTAGTCTTTTATTATCATTTAATACTGTAAACTCCAATCTTCTGGATATTTTTACAACAAATAATCAACATTATCCTATTTTTCATGTTGAAGGGAAATGTCTGAACAAATATCTTCGTATCCTTCATGAATATATGGAACAAAAACCAGCTCATGGACAGGATATGTATGAAAAAGCATTGCTGCATCAGATTGCCTCTTACCTGTACAGCGACTGTTTTGACGGCATTTACCATGATGATAAAGATTCCCGTCATGTATCTCTTGTTGCATCTCTGGTCGAATATATCAATCAGCATCTGGCAGATGATCTGTCACTGGAAACGCTTGCACAGCAGGTAAATTACAGCGAATACTATATCTGCAGAATCTTTAAAAAAGTTACTAACTATACACTCAATAACTACATTATAGAAAAAAGAATTTCTCAGGCAGTCAACTATCTTAAAAGTGATATTCCAATCACCCGTGCTGCAGAAATGGCAGGTTTTAACAATTACAGTTACTTTTATAAAACATTCAAAAAGTATATGGGGGTTAATCCTGCTGATTTTAAACGCAATTAAAAAAATCAGGAAATTATTTGTATTTATAATTTCCTGATTTTTTTTCAATTCAAAGCTCTTCTTTGATCAAACAATACAGCCAGAAGAATTACCATACCTTTTACAACTGTTTGCCAATTCGCATCTATCATAAGCATTGTCATACCATTAGAAAGAATTCCTACAATAATTACACCTATAATCATTTTTTGAACTTTTCCAATTCCACCGTTCATGCTTACTCCGCCTATTACCACACAGGTAATTGCATCCATTTCATATCCACTTCCATAACTTGGTAATGCAGATGTTGACCGTGCTGCCAGGATAATTCCCCCCAATGCAGACATAACTCCTGCAAATCCATAAATTAAAGTCGTGATAAGTTTTACATTAATTCCTGATACAATTGCCGCAGTTGTATTACCTCCAATTGCGTATGTATAACTTCCAAACTTAGTCATATGTAAAATAATATATGTAACAACAGACATTAAAACAAAAATTAAAATCGGTATTGGTACGCCAAGTATTGTTCCTCTTCCAATTACTAAAAAAGAATCCGGAAAATTCGTCACAGGTTTTCCATCGGTATATATCTGTGCTAATCCTCTGGCCCCTAATTGCACTGCTAATGTTGTAATAAACGGAGGAACATTTCCGTAAGCAGTCATAATTCCACTAAATACACCACAAAGAAGTCCTACACCCAATCCAATAAGTATTCCTATCCCTACTGCAAAATTATGCCCATCAACACTTACCATAGTTCCTGTAATTACTGCTGATAAAGCAACAACAGATCCACCAGAAACATCAATACCTTTTGCAATAATCGGAAATGCAGTTCCTAACGCGATTACACCGGTGATTGATATCTGTCGTAATATATTTAACATATTACTTTTTGTCATAAACTGTCCTGGTTTTAATATTGTCATGGCAATCATCATAACAATCAGAACTAAAAGAATACTATATTCCCGACAAAACTCTTTAAATTTTCCTTTTTGCTCCATTCTTCAATCCTCCTTCATGATTGTGTAATACCACTTGATAATTCCATAATGTGTTCCTGCGATATCTCATTTCTTTCCAAAATTCCTGTTATATTCCCTTCATGCAAGACCACGATCCTATCACTCATTCCCATAACTTCCGGCATTTCAGAGGATATCAATATAATACTTGTTCCCTGCTCTGCCAAATCACTTAACAAACCATGAATCACTGTTTTTGATCCAACGTCAATACCACGAGTTGGCTCATCTACAATTAATATTTTAGGGGCTATCAATAACCATCTCCCTATTAATACTTTTTGTTGATTTCCACCTGAAAGATTTTTCATTAATTGTTCAATTGTAGGAACTTTAATTGACAATTTATTTCTCATTTCTTCTGTTGCAAGATTTGTTTTTTTGCGACTTGTAAATCCAAATGTTGTGTACTTATCTATAGAAGCTATATATGTGTTTCTCGCAACACTCAGAGACAAAAAACAGCCTGAATCTTTTCTGTCTTCTGTCAAAAATCCAATATTATTATTGATTGCATCTTTAGGCGAATTAATATTTACTTCCTGGCCATTAATAATTATTCGACCTGATGATTTTTTTCTGATTCCAAAAATAGTTTCCATAATCTCAGTTCTTCCAGCCCCTACCAGACCCGCAAACCCAAGAATTTCGCCCTTATGAAGTTCAAAATTCACGTTATGAAATAAATTATCACAAGATAAGTTTTCTATTTTAAGAACTGTTTCTCCAATTTTCACTTCTTTCTTATGATAAAAATCTGTAATTTCTCTTCCCACCATCATAGAAATTAAAATATTTTGATTAATATCTTCTGCTTTTTCTGTCCCTACATAAGTTCCATCCCGAAAAACCGTTATGTCATCAGAAATTTTAAATATTTCATCCATTTTATGTGAAATATAAATAATAGTAATATCTTTTTCCAAAAGTTCATTAATTATACGAAACAAATTCTCCGCATCATCTTCCATAATGGATGAAGTCGGCTCATCCATTATAATCAAATCTGCATTACATGAAATTGCTTTTGCAATCTCGCAAAGCTGCTGTTGCGCTACTGTAAGCTTTTTCATTTTTGTTTTTGGATTAATATTAATCCTCAAATGGTCAAATATTTTCTGACTTTCTGCCACCATAGATTTAAAATCGACAATCATCTTTTTAGTCATGATTTCTCTTCCAAGAAACATGTTTTCCGCAACTGTCCGCTCCGGCATATTAGCAAGTTCCTGATGAATCATTGCAATCCCATGTTTCAATGCATCATTAGGACCAGTAAAATTAACCTTTTCATCTTTAAAATAAATTTCTCCTTCATCTGGTTTATACAAGCCTAGCAGCACTTTCATTAGAGTCGATTTTCCCGCTCCGTTTTCTCCCATAAGTGCATGCACAGTTCCTTTTCTTACTTTTAATTGAACCTTGTTTAAAGCAATAACTCCAGGAAATTTTTTTGTGATGTTTTCCATCTTTAAAATGTAATTGTCACATTTATTTTTCATTCACAGAACTCCTTATCTTATAAAAGCAATATAGCTGTCACTAAGTGACAGCTATATTACTTTTGTTTACTTGTCTAAAAGTTCATCCCATACTGTCTGACACTCGTCTATATTATCTTTTGTAATTACCTGACATTTCAGGTTAATTGTCGCCTCTACATCCTCACCATTTAATATTTTCATCAATGTATCAACTGCTGTATTTGCAAGATTTACTACATTATCAAAAACTGATACATCCAGAATTCCGTCCGAAATTGCAGATAATCCTTCTGGGGTAGAGTCAATTCCTGCAATATAATAATCGTCAAGATCCAGTCCCTGTCCTTGTACCGCAAGTCCTGCACCTATTGCCATTTCATCATTATTGCAAATGATGGCATTAAACTGCTGTCCAGATTGAAGAAGGTTTTCAATAATCGTCATTGCCTCAGCACGAGACCAGTTTGCACATTCTTCTGTTACAACATTAATCCCTTCATACTTATCAAAGACTTCTTTATTTCCAGCCGTCCGTTCATTGGTATATTCTGATCCGAGTTCTCCCAAAAGAATAACAACGTTTCCTTTTTCTCCCATTTGTTCTACAAGCCCTTCAGCCTCTGCAACACCAGCATCATGTGAATCCATAATAATATTTGCATTTGGCTGAACGGATGAATATAAAGTTTTAGTAGTAATAATTGGAATTTCCGCTTCATTGCACTGAGTAATGTAATTATCACATGCATTAGAATCCACACAATGAAGAATAATTCCAGCTGCATTCATAGATATTAAATTAGTAATATTCTGAGATTCTGTATTAACATCTCCCTTACTATCTAAAACAGTCAGCTTATATCCATCTAATTCATCTACAACTTTTTCAAACGCATCTACAAGATAAGAAACATAGTTATCATCCAGATTATGAACTACCAACCCTATAACCTTTTCTTCTTCTGCATGAACAACATTATAATTCCATCCAAATCCACTTATAGTCATACATAATGCAATTGTAACTACTATTAATTTTTTTAATAAGTTCTTCATAAAAGCCCCCTGTATCTTTTAAAATGTCAAATTTTCTGTATATTCTTTTTTCATAGAAAATCTAGATGTTTTAAAGGTGTCCACTACCTTGCAAATATTTGCATTTCCTACAAGTCCCATCAATGTCAGCCACTCTTTATTTGTGTTTATTCCTCTCTTTGTGAGAAACTCTGCCATCGCTTCCATTGCATATCCATTAGCTTCGTCTGACGTAATTCCGGATGTAATTACGTGCCATTCTTCAGCCGTTTCAAGAATTGGCCATTTTTCAGCCTTTTCCTTAATCAACTCTACCTTAAGTGTTATTTTGGCCGGGATTTCCAACGATGCTAATACTTCTCCATTTCCCTGCAACGCATGTACATCTCCCGATATAATTTTTGCGCCAGAAACCTGAACTGGTAAATAAAGAACAGTTCCTTTATTTAAAAGATTACAATCCATATTTCCACCATAAGTTCCAGATAACAATGTACTCTTTTTTTCTCCTGGTGGCGTTACTGCCAAAACACCAAGCATCGGTTTAACAGGCACTTTATATTTATCATGTAAACATGCATGGCCATTTTCAATTGGCACTACAACTGTTTCATCTTTTTCCAAAAATCTGCTTAAAACGCCAAATTCCGGTTTATAAACAGCAAGATGCCCTTTATCCGCAACCTCAATATCTAGCACTGTAATTTTCACGGTATCTCCTACCTGCGCATTTTCCACTCCAATTGGACCACAGCACGGATTCATTTCGAGTCCCCTTGCATAGAGATCTCCTTTCAAAACAGTTTCGTCCACCAATTCATTACCCCAACAGTCTGGAGCATCCAGAGCAATCGTTTCTCCTGATTTTATGACGCAAACAGCATCTAAGGTTTCATCATAATATGGAGTTGTTTGTTTAATAGTTTTCATTTATCTTCTCCTTTCTTTTTTTGTTTTCTTATCGTTTTGTTTATATGCCTGTATTTTTCAGATAATTATATTATACTTTTTTGTCGAAATTAGTCGATTTTTTATCTTGTCATAATATTTTCTAATCTTGTCATCTAAAGAAACAGCGTAGGTTAAAGGCCTTTTTTACTCTCTTTATCTTCATGAAACTGTACGTCAGTTTTTTTCAAACGTTTTCCTACCTTCTTCTTTCTACAGCATTACGTTCTGCATAATCGCTCGTTCCCCTTATCGAAATTACTCTTATCCACTCGCTTAGTAGCCTGTATATTACTCCAATACACTGAGTTTAGTTACACGGCTCACTGGTGATCACTGTGACCAGACTTTCCCCGGCTAGTGTGATCCTGCTTTGCGGAACACACAACGCAAAAAAGGACTGTCGCACTAAGTATGATATGCTACCCTCATATAGGACAATAAAATATAAAATCCTATATGAGGGTAATATATCACTTAAAGCAACAGCCCCTTTTTATATATTTGGTTAATGTCTCCTTAAGAAAAAAACTTACTTTCCAGAAACAATGCCACCCCATCATGATCGCAGTCTTCCAACACACCGTTTACCATTTCTTTGACCTCTGGAAGTGCATTTGCCGGAGCATAACTTTCATCTGCAATTTTAATCATGGAAATATCATTAAGATTATCTCCGAATACTACGATCTTATCGCATCCTGTATACTCTTTCAGCCTCAGCAGTGCGTTTCTTTTGCTTGCACTCTCTCCAAAAATCTCCAGACAGTACAGTCCATTGTAAATGTTCAGATAAAAAGAATATTTGATTCCTTTTACACGATCTAAATCTCTGCATACAGGTTCCAGTGTTTCTTTTTCTCCAGTATAAGCCAGATATACACATTCTCCACCTTCTGCCTGATCTACAAGTGATGTTACCATCTTCACTTCCCGGCAGGCTTGCAGTGCACGCTCACTGTAATACTGGGTCTGGCTTTCCATGTCTTTCTGATCATAATAAATGCTGATTTTTCCTTCTTCAAGCATATACAGGAAACAGGAAACTCCATGGTTCTTGAAAATCTGCAGCACTTCCTGTACCTCATTATTTTCTATTTTCTCTGAAGAAATGATTTTCTCTGCTTCAAAGTCATAAAGAAAAACTCCATTTGTCACGATTCCGGGTGTTTTCATATGAAGAGCTGCCAGTCTTGTATCGCAGCCATATGGCATCCGCGCTGTTGCCACAGCAAACTGCATTCCCTGATCCAGACATTTATTTAAAATCTCTGCTGACTTTTCTGAAATCGCCTTCTTTTTATTAAAAAGTGTTCCATCCAGATCAGATACATACAAAGTACTCATATTTACCACCTCAGATCTTTGTCATCTACAAGAAATCTTGCCAATGCTTTCAGAAGATCGTCACTTTCATTCTCTATCTGCAGTTCAACAGGCTTTGAAAGATCAAGACTGAAAATTCCCACAATTGACTTCGCATCAACACGATAACGTCCCTGAATCAGATCAAAAGCGCCATCATATCTGGAAACAATACTTGCAAAATTTTTTATACAATTCACATTACTTAAATCTACGTATACAGATTTCATAAGAAATATTCACTCCTTTTTTCGGATAATCCAAAGCCTGTCCTGATCATTTTAGAGTCCTGGCAGCACTCCCTGGAACAGGGATAATACACAGGTCACAACAAACATAACAAACCCGGCAATAAATCCACCAGTAGTCCATGCTTTGAATGTCTCGGGTATTGTAATTCGGTTAAATCTTCCAATTGACCAGAATCCTGAGTCATTCGGAAGTGAAAGTCCTACACCACCGGCACAGATTGCAATAGCTGCAAGTACAGGTGAAACTGCACCGGATGCAATCGTTGATGTCATAATGGACGCAGTCGTCATAAGAGCAACTGTTGTAGAACCCTGTGCACATCTGATGAGCTGTGATAATACAAAGCACATCAGAAGGATTGGAATATTGAATGTGGAAAATACCTGTGCCAGATAATCTCCAATTCCTGTCGTCTGAATAATTTCACCAAAGGAACCACCGGCTCCTGTAATAAGAAGCACAAGTCCAACCTGATCTGCAGCTTCAATCATAACATCTGCAGCCGATTTCTTTAAATAAGGTTTGGAAATAATCACTGCGTAAAAAACACCAATCAGCATGGCTACATTTTTGTCACCGATAAAATCAAGCCATATTCTTACGGTTGTGCCTTCAGCAAATGCACTTGAAGAAAAACTACATACAACAATAATGATAATCGGAAGAAGGATCATTGAAATAGATTTTCCAAAAGAAATTCCATCTTCATTATTTGCTTCCAGTGCTGCAAGTTCTTCTTTATCTGCTGCTTCCAGAACACGCTGTGTTCCGGCTTTCTTTTCCTGTTTATCAAGATAACGGCCCCAGAGAATTCCTCCGAAAAGCATTCCAAAACAGCTGACAAACAATGAATATACAAAGAATACACCTATATTCAGCCCCAGAATCTCACTTACAGCTAAAGGAGGGGGAGTAGGAATAATAGCTGACGCTGCGATGGAACCAGAAACTGCAACTGCTGCTACAAAGGTCATACGGGCAATGCCAGTCTTGTAAGAAAGTGTTCTTACCATTGGTGCAAACAGAATGTCAACGATATCTCCAAATACCGGAATTCCGGTAACAAAAGCTGATAACGCCAGTGCAATCGGTGATTTTTTTACACCAAACTTTTTGATGATGGCATTTGCAATAGAAACAATTCCTCCTGATTCAAAAAGGAACATTCCCAGCATTACGCCAAGACCGGTAACAATTCCGATACCTCCTACCGTACTGGAAAAACCAGCAGTAATGGTATCACTGATATCTTCTACAGGCATCCGCACCAGCATTGCAGTTAAAACAGACGTTAACAGCAAAGATACAAATGCATTCATATTAAATTTTATGATCGTAACCAGCAAAAATACAATGGATATCACAAATACAACGATCAACAAAGGTCCTGTCAACATACTTACAGTCCTCCTGTTCTTTTTTATTTTTTCAGATACCCATTGTACTTATTTTTATCTTATGTTACAATTACCGGGTATCTAATACATTCCCATAACTATGTCTTGTTTTGCGAACCGGCATAGTATGGGAATTTTTACTTTTATTTTAAAGTTTCAGGATTTACAACATTATATGGTTTCTCACCTTTCAGAACTCCTGTAATTCCGCTTAATGCCTCTGCACACATTCCCATACGTGCTTTCAGTGTACAGCTCGCAATATGAGGAGTAAGTGTTACATTATCAAGTTTCAGTAATTCCGGAGTTACATTCGGTTCATCTTCAAATACATCCAGACCAGCACCCTTGATTTCTTTGTTTTTCAATGCTTCTGCCAGAGCTTTTTCATCTACAATCTGTCCTCTTGCTGCATTGATCAGATATGCGCTGTTTTTCATCATTTTAAATGTTTCCGCATTAAAAATGTGATGATTTTCCGGAATATATGGCATATGTAATGTAATGCAGTCACTATTTCTGACTACATCATCAAATTCCATATATGTAACACCAAATTCTTCTTCAACTTCCTTAGGAGCGCGGAATTTATCATAATAGATAACGTTCATTCCAAGTCCCTGTGCTTTACGACAAACTCTTTTTCCGATACGTCCAAATCCCATGATTCCAAGAGTTCTTCCATATACCTCACAGTCAATGTCGGAGAAGTTAGGAGAATTCCATTCACCTCGTCTGACCTCTCTGTCATATCTGGCCACGCCTCTCATTGTAGAAATGATCAGTGCTGTCGCATGCTCTGCTGTGGATTCTGTTACAGTTGTAGGTGTGTTTACTACCGGAAGTCCGACTTCTGTTGCATATTTCCAGTCAATATTATTGTAACCTACTCCAAAATTTGCAATTACTTTAAGTTTTTTGGCCTTATCAATGATCTTTTTATCCCCGTCATTATCCAGAATGAAATATCCGTCATAGTCTTCGATCATATCGTATGCTTCTTCATAAGTAAAAGCATGTTTTTCACGGCTTGGTACTGTAAATTCAAACTCACCCTCATATGGTTTCAGGCACTCTTCAGGTACCCACTCAGAAACTAAAATTTTCATCATTGTTAATCTTCTCCTTTATTTTTCTTGAACCGGTTCTGTTTTTGATAGGCCTATTATACGTCGGTTCTTTTCGTTTTTCTATGATTTATCTTGATTTTGACATTTCATATCTTGTCATTTTACTCTACTTTATCAACACCACCATAAAAGCAGGAAAGGACAACCGGCAGTCTGTACTGCCGCTGTCCTTTCCTATGTTGAATACGTATAGGATGTTCCCAAAAATCACAATGTAACTTTCTCAATCCCCATATATTTGCACACTGCACTCATAACTGCTGTATGGTCGCCTTCTTTTACAAGGAGATGGTGATCCATTCCCTTTTCCATAAGTTCATTTACCACAGAACTTGCTTTCTTTGCAACGTGAAGTTTAACCAGGAGTTTCTCTCCGCCTTCTACCCATTCTTCATGAGTTGCCTCTACTGTATCTGCTTTTTCTACCAGAAGTTTATACTGTCCTTTACTTCCTACAATACTGGATACTGTCACATCTGACATAGGTTTCAGAGGCAGACCTACAAAGCAGCCTTTGTCGCCGCTTGGAGAGATCTGTACCTGATCCAGGGATGCGGCCAGGGAATGTGCTGTACTTCCCTCATGAGCCAGTGCAAGAATGTTATTTACATCATCCATACTGCCCACTTCACCCAGGGCACATGCACCGCCTTTGGCAGCCATGTTCAGCATATACATAACCATAGTATGACCGATATCGCCTTCTGTATCTACGATCACACCTTCATCTGCAAGCCAGGAAGAAGTGATGTTCATGAGTCCGCTGTACATCGGATAACATTCTGCTGCAAGTGCATCCAAGGAATATTTTCGGATGATTTCTTTTGTTGCCATATATGTTTTTGCCATATGAAGCATAGTCTCTTTGTCTGCCAGAACTTTACCTGTTCTCTTTTCCAGACAGGACAGCTTCTCTTCTGCTTTCTCATCACTGATAGCATCAGAAATCTCTGTGATCTCGCTCATTTCTACATGAACCAGAGTTACGCCAAATTTACGTGAGAACTCCCATTCTTCTGAAGACATATCCTGAGATCCTGCCACACGCCAGGTCTGACGTGGACCTACCAGTGCAAGACGCATTCCTTTAACCGCTTTAATGATCTGTCCTGCTTCAGCAACTGTTTTAACCTTTTCAGAAAGTGTTTCATCTTCCGGAAGGCCATATACATAATCATACTCATATCCCTGTGCCTTCAGAATAGAACCGAAATGCTGTACAAATCCAATTGAAAATGTCTCTGTATATGGAACTGCCCAGAATACAGTAGGAAGGTTCAATTCATTAATAAAAATATACTGCATGGAATCCAGAGTCCAGGTTACTTCCACAATTACCAGTGCATCCAGGTTCTCTCGCTTGAACTGTTTGCATACATCAATAGCATCTGCAATATCCCATGCTACTTTTTCTGCACACACAACATCCAGATTTTTCTTTTTCAACGCATCCTTAATCCCTGACAGCAGTTCTTCTGCACGCTGTCCGCCGCTTTCATATTTGCAGGTTACTCCTACAAGTCCAACTCTTGGCTGATTCATATTTTCCTCCTGTTCTGCTGCCTGTGACAGCATCCGTGTTATTTCTCTCTCCGGATTTTTATACGATTATTTTATATGACTCGGTGCACAGCTCCATGTAATAACCGCCGGCTCCATTCCGATATTAGTGAGTTCATGAGGTTCACCTTCTTCTACCAGAATTATGTCACCCTCATTTAACTCAAAACATTTCATAGTATTTGTGTTACGCATGATCACATGCCCACGGCTCACAAAAAAGACTTCATGAGATTCCGGATGTCCCGGATCGATTCCTCCGGTCTGTCCCGGAAGTAATGTAGAAGAGCCAAAAGTAATCTTGCCGGTTTCCAGATATGTTCTGACAACTTCCGGTCCGTCCAGCTCTACATTTGCTTCACATTGTCTGATCACTTTCATCTGTACGGTCCTCCTTTACCTGCAATATTTTACAGTCATAATTTTCCTGTCAGGCAGACAGGATCATCTGCCTGACAGTATTGTTCTGAATGATTCGGATATTCACTGTCCGCACTTAATAATTAGAGTGTTTTAAGGAAATCAACCACATATTTCAGATTGTCACGGAAGGATCCGTCTTTTACGAAATTCTTTGTGAATAATGCACTTCCCATTGTGAAGGTCCACGGATTCATCTCTTTTACAAGTTTCATACGTTCTTCTGATCCGATGCTTCCTGCAAGGCATACCGGACGTTTTGCATTTTTGATGTATTCTGCTGC
The DNA here is from genome assembly GCA_934409175.1 of uncultured Blautia sp. GTDB lineage: Bacteria > Bacillota > Clostridia > Lachnospirales > Lachnospiraceae > Blautia_A. The sequence continues at coordinate 18,022 of CAKRVX010000006.1, read as the reverse complement.
CAGAACGTTCGGATCGCCATCTACATAACGATATCCAAGAAGGTCTGTTCCATACACGCCGTTTTCTGCAAATTTAGCTTCCTGAGCAAGCATTTCTTCTACTGTTCCTTCCAGAATGCTTGGACTCTGGGAAACTTTTCCTGCGAATGGGCAGTATTTCAGGCCGTGTTCTTTGATATATGCAGCAACGCTGTCATAGTAAAGAGTTCCAAGAAGATAATCAAATCCGCAGTCTACAGCAAGTTTTGCACCTCGCATGCACTCTTCTTCTGAATAAGATACAACTTCAAGGAAAGCTGTTTTTCCTGCTTCATGCATCTTGTCGCAGAGGATTTTCATCTTTGCAGGTTCCATTCCTACATCCTTAAATCCCCAGTACTGGATCGGAAGGTCTTTATTTTCATCAAAAATTTCGATTGCATCCGGTACTGTTTTGTCATTATGTGTAAGCATGATAATAATCTTCTCTAACATCACTTTTCGTCTCCTTATCATTTTTTTCTATTGTTTCAGGATCTGTTTCCCTGTGTTTGGCTAATTCAAGGGTATTACTTCTTATATTTGTTATTTTGTTTTTATCTGGTTAATTCAAAGCATTCGGTAAGGTCCTTAAATAATTTCTGATACATTTGATAACCAGCTTCATATACGTCTTTCTTTTCCGGGCAGGGTTCTGTACGGTCTTTTACTTCTACCATGCTGTCAACTGCATTCTCGATACTGTCAAAAATTCCGGTTGCTTTTCCTGCCAGGATCGCAGCTCCCAGGGAAGCTGCTTCTACAGATTTTACGGTTTCCAGAGTTACCTGGTTAATATCCGCCTTGATCTGATTCCAGATCTTACTCTTGGAACCGCCCCCTAAGGAACGAATTTCTTTTACATAAATCCCCATATCTGCAAGGGAATCAATATTTCTTTTTAATATGTATCCGAGAGATTCATAAATTGCTCTCATGAAGTGTGCTTTTGTATGCTGTAAAGTAAATCCAAAATAAACACCTTTTGCTTTTGCATTGCTGTCCGGCGCCATAGACCCTGATAAATGCGGTAACATTACCAGACCATCACAGCCTGCAGGTACTTTTTCCACCTGTTTGCTGATCATGTCATAAGCATTTCCACAGCCAAGCTCTTCTGCCATCATTTCCACATTGCAGAATTTATCTCTGAACCATCTCTGGGTCATTCCTCCGTTAGTGAATGTATGGATCATATACATTCCTTCCAGGGGAAAGCAGAACAGCGGCATTTTTCCAGCAGGATCAAATACAGGTCTGGATACAGGTACACATACCGCAAGGGCCGCACCAATCGTTTCAGAAAACATTCCTTCACGGATATTTCCTGCGCCAATAGCTCCGGCTGCCTGATCCAGTGCGCCTGTACAGATAGTAATATCCTCTCCCAGTCCCAGTTCTTCTGTTACTTCCGGCAGGATTTTTCCAATCATATTTCCGGATTCCACTACCGGAGCAAGCTGTTCTTCACGGATACCCAGATAATCCAGCATCTCCTGCCAATATTCTCTGTTGATAATATCCCAATAAGTTGAAGAGCAGACCAGAGAAGGTTCTGTAGCAAATTTTCCTGTAAGTCTGTAAATGAAATAGTCTTCGATCAAGAGGAATTTATCTGTTTTTTCAAAAATTTGAGGTTGGTTTTTCTTTACCCACAGGATCTTGGAGGCTGGCCAGCAGGGTTCAAAGCTTACCTGCCCTGTCACCTTGTAGCAGGTGTCATTTCCGAATCTACTCTCCAGTTCTCTGGCTTCTTCTTCTGCCCTGTTATCCATCCATACGATGGCATTTCTCAGGGATTTACCGGCTTTGTCCAGGAATAAGAGCGTTTCTCCCTGTGCGGACATCGCCAGTGCGATCTTATCAGTCTTACTGATGGGATACTGACTTTTCAGGTCTGCAATTCCATCCAGAAAAGCTTTCCAGTACACCTCAGGTTCTTCTTCTACATAATTTGTCTGCGGAGTAATCAGATCATACTCCTGTGTGGATACTGCCAGAAGTGCGCCTTTCTTATCGAAGCATGCTACCTTCAGAGCAGTTGTTCCTATATCAAGTCCAATTAAGAGTTCCATCGTGATTACTCCTTTCATATCTTTCTTATTTATTCACAATTTCACAGGATTTCCTTCTATAAATGCTTTCAGGTTATCTGCTGTGATATCCATGATCCTCTGTCTGGACGCCTGTGCTGCCCAGGAAATGTGCGGTGTGATAAAGCAGTTCTTTGCTTTGAGCAAAGGATTGTCTCCTTTGATCGGCTCTGTGGAAACAACATCCAGGCCTGCTGCATAGACTTTTCCGCTGTTTAATGCATCTGCCAGATCCTGTTCTACGACAAGCTGGCCACGGCTGTTGTTGATGAGGATGACACCGTCTTTCATTTTTGCGATGTTCTCTTTATTGATGATTCCTTCTGTTTCCGGGAAGAGCGGGCAGTGAAGGAAGATCACATCTGACTGTGCAAAGAGTGTGTCCAGATCTACATACTCAGCAAGTTTCTTTCCTGCTTCACTTTCATATGCATCGTAAGCGATTACTTTCATTTCCATGGAATTTAAAATCTTTGCAGTTGCCTGTCCGATCCTTCCCAGGCCGATGATTCCAGCTGTTTTTCCATAGAGTTCGATCATCGGGTAGTCCCAGTAGCACCAGTCTGCATTGTTTTCCCATTTGCCTTCTGCAACTGTCTGGGCATGATGTCCGTAATGAGAGCAGATTTCCATCAGAAGTCCTACTGCATACTGACCAACGATCTGTGTTCCGTAAGTTGGTACGTTTGCAACCGGGATTCCTTTTTCTTTTGCATAGTTATAATCAACTACGTTGTATCCTGTTGCCAGAACTGCAATGAGTTTGATGTTCGGGCATTTATCAATAGTTTCTTTTGTAATCGGTGTTTTATTTATGATGACGATTTCTGCATCCCCGATTCTTTCTGCGATCAAAGGAGAATCTACATAGGATGTTCTGTCGTATACTGTAAGTTCACCGTATTTTTCCAGAGGAGCCCAGCTTAAATCGCCGGGATTCTCTGTATATCCGTCTAATACAACAATTTTCATATCCTGCCTCCGTCTGTATGACAATTATTTGATGCCGTCAGCCATTTTCTTAACATCTCCGCAAGTTCCGTTCCATGCTGCCATAAGGATGTCCATCTGATCCAGGATACAGAAATGTTTTACACCAAGGTTCTTATAGTATTCAGCTTCTTCAAGTGTGGCGATTTCAACACGAGGCTGTACACCATGCTCCAGAGCTACTTTGATCATTTTTTCATGTGCTTCTTTAATATCTTCTTTATGGTCTGCACAGTTCCATCCACGGCTCATGCAGTAATCGGAAGGTCCGAACTGTACCATATCCACTCCTGGGATAGAGCAGATCTCTTCGATGTTATCCATTGCTTCTTTCTTCTCGATCATGAAAGCTTTTACAAGACTTCCGTTCATTGCTGCGTAATCCATCTGTTTTAATTCCGGATGATAACCGATCCATCTTGCGTTTGGATATCCAAATTTTCCATCATATTCCGGTGTTTTCGGAGTGATCAGTTTTAATGTTTCTCTTACCTGATCCGGTGTCTCATGATCTGTGAAAAGAATTGCCTGGAATCCAACTGCTGCAGCTTTCTGAGCTACATATGCTCTGTTCTGGAAGTCTACTTTGATCATGGAACCTGCTCCGTGAAGTTCGCATGCTCTTACAAAGTTTTCAAGATCCTGGAATGAAAATGGTGCATACTCTGCAAGGAATTCAAAGTAATCAAAGTTTCCTGTTGATGCAGCTGCCTCTACAACTGTCGGCCAGGTGCTCCAGATTCTTGTGTTTACGGATGGTTTGTTCTCGTTCAGAATGTCTCTCATTTTGTTTAAGCTCATATTATTAATCTCCTTTTTCTATTGATTTTTATTTGTTCTCCAGAAATATTTCTTGAGTACATACTACTCAAAAAGCAGGTTCTGGTCGATTAATAATCTTGCCTTTAACCTTTCTTATCTTGTTATAGATAAAAAAACCCGGAAGACTTTCAAATTCTTAAGTCTTCCGGGTTCATTTCCGGCGAATACCCGCCTGCCTGGATTTTTATATTATGCTATGATCAGTGACATCAGATAAAATGGCGTCTTATCTTTTGTATCTGTATCCCGAACTATGATTTCCACCTTATGTTTTTTATGAATTCCATGATGCAGAACCGGCTGTAGATACAGGCAGTCACCCCAGTCTTCATCAAAATTACTGTCCAAAAGAATAGGATTCTTTATATCCTCATCCAGGATCAGCATGGCTTTTACAGCCGGACGTTTAATTGTCTTGCGGTACTGAACAGCTATGCATGATGCCTCTACTTCAAAAATGATCTTATCCTTCGGATTCTTTCCGATCCATCCGTTTTTAAAACAGTCCAGATGTCCCTGTTTCTCCTCTGTGTCCGCACGGAAACCCTGAAGTTTCGGTGACACTTCTCTGATCGTCAGCCTCTGTGCATATTCATAAGAATTGCCTGTAAGTGGTCTGGGGAATTCCGGCTTATCCTGAAATGCTTTTTCAACGTCCATCTTTTCAATTTCTTCTGAATCCAGATTGTTTCTTACTTCCTCCAGAAGCTTGATAATTTCAGCAGCTACCAGACCATGACCTTTATCATTCGGATGCAGTCCGTCCGGAGTCAGTTCTTCTCTTTTATAAACTCCATCTTTCATTTCCTGATATAAAGTTTCCTTAATACTCACATGAGGGACCTGATACCAGTCGCCAACCGCAACATGCTGTTCCTGTGCAGTGATTCCTGTATCATAATAAACATTATTTAATAACACTACTGCAGGTTCTGATGGCCATGTAAGAACTCTGCGCAGCACACCCTCATATGTCTCTTTGAAGAAATCGTTTGGTTTATCATTTACACTGAAATCTATTACCACAAAATCCGGCTGATACATGAGTACATCTGATACTGCACGCGCCGCACCAAAATGCGAGGTGGTTCCCCCGATCCCGCCGTTTACATAATAAAATTCCGCCTTGGGAAAAGTTTCCTTCCACCAGGTAAAGACTCTGTATGCATAAGTGTTTTTATGTTCTGTGGCAAGGCTTCCCTGTGTAATGGATCCTCCCAGAAATCCAATCGTCAGTTCTTCTCCGGCCTGTGCACGCCTCATTAAATCCCTAAGTCTTGTAAAATCATATTTTGCCATTTTCATTCCTGCTTTCTATGTATTTATTTCCATCCCCATTGCTCCTGGCTCACAGAACCATCCTGTGTGATCCAGCAGCGCAATTCCGCCCTGCGCAATGTCATGAATCTGCGCATTTAACTTTCGTGCAGTCATCCATGCATAAGAATACCAGCTGTTTGAATACTGTCCATCATGCTCCGGATCCGGTTTCCCAACGAAATCCACTGCCTCTGAAACCTCCCCTGCAGATACAGAGTCACCATATACTTCAATCTTTCTGAAAAATGGTTTCGAAGTCTCCGGCAATTCCAGAAGCCCTTCTCCCTCATCCAGTTCCACACCAAGAAATGCCATTTCATGACAGGCATCCTGCCGCTTAAAGATCATGAGTTCATGAGATTCCACTCCCGGCCTTTGCTGCGCTTTCAGTTCAATCACTGTCTCTCCATCCTCCGGCAGTAATGCTTTCCCCTGTACTCCATCCAAAATATATCCTACATAATTATCCCAGTATGCTCTCTTGTTTTTTATATGAATTCTAACCGTTTTCCCTGTAAAACACATCTGCGCACAGGTTGCCGGAAATACAAATACCGGTGCATCCTTCTCACTCCAGTCAATTCTTCCACTATAAAAAATCTTTTTATCATCCGGTCTGATTCACATGACCTCCTGCCCCTCTTTTCTCTGTCTTTTTATTGTTTTAAAATTAATTAATTTGTATTTAATATATTAATTTTAATCTTACTATGAGATTTTAAATTAATCCAGTGCATTTTTTATTTTCGTGATTATGTTAGATTTCACTTATTATTTTTTGTACATATTTCGGTCAAAATGTATTTTTATATGAGAACAGGAGAAGAATCTTTTATAGAAATTCTTCTCCTGCTCCAAATAAGATTGCAGTCAATCAATAAAACAGTCCTTCACGCATGGTCTCTATATCCAAAGCCCATTGTTTGTCTATTTTTACAAGATCTATTTCAATTGATTTCGTATCTTTTTTATCATTTCCTTTATATGTTACTTCTACCTCAATTTTTTTTGCTTCTGAAATTTCAATTTCAATTGCATCAAGCTCTGAATCATTACGGACTTCCGCCATGTATTGCATATCTCCATTATATATACTATTCAGCTTATCCACCTGATCCTGAGATAAATCTGTTACTTTTTTTATTTTATAAGAGATCTTCCAGTTTTCACCATACGTATCGCTCAGATAATTATTTCTGACATCAAAAAAATCCTGCATATCCGCTTCCGTATTTTCTATAGCCCCTGACTCTACTTTCTCCATCCAGTCCATTATATCTTTCGGTAAAAATTCCGTTAATTTGCTGGCATCATCTGTTTCTAAAGCCTTCATATATGCTTTAATAACCTTTTTCTCCGGACTTCCAGCTCCAGTTACTCTTGGAACAATTACTGCTGCAAGTACGATTACCACAAGGATTCCAACAATTGCCAAAATCATTTTCGGGTTCTTTGATTTAACCTGTTTTTTTGTTTCCTCTGGTGTTGTAACTGTGGGTTCACCAGCATCCAGTTTCGCTCCACACTCTACACAGAATTTAACATTATCTGCATTCTTCGCTCCGCACTTTGTACAATACATTTCTTTTTCCTCTCATACTCTTCTTACTGATCAGATTTCTGTATCATCCACAGATGTTTCTTCTTTTTCCGGTTCAGCCTGTACAGCAGGTTCTGGCTGTTTCTCATCTGGCTCCGGTCTCTCTATCTTCGCACCACATGCACCACAGAATTTTTCATTTCCTGTAAGAGGACTGTGACAGTTCCAGCATATTGCTGATACAGGTGGTGTATCCGGCTGAACAGGTTTTACCGGCTGTTCTATTTTTGCTCCGCAGGAACGGCAGAATTTCGCATCTTTGGGCAGTTCAGTTCCACATTCTTTACAGATCACAATTCCTTTCAGATTCTGAAGTCGCTCTCTCAATTCTTCTATCTGTTTCTTATTCGCATCAACCACTTCAAACAGATCTGCGAATGCATCTCTTGAAACATCTGGTTCAGAATTATAGTAACGATCTCCGATTTCTGTATACACTTCTTTAATCTTCTTTTCACAGGAATCGATTGCTGAAGAACATTTCACGATTTCCACATTATCTTTGGCCGCCTTTGATACATTTTTTCCCATGGCTTCAACTGCATTTGTTGCTTTGTTAAAAAAATTCATTTTTTGTCCTCCTTTTGCAAGAATCTTTAAATATAATCTGTAAAAATTATACTACAAATGTTCCACTTCATACAACTATTATTTCTGTTACATACCTCCAATCTTCCATCATAGTTCTTCATACCAGAGTGGTCCCACACCAAAACGCCTTCATTCACAGATAAAATTACAAAAGCAGGAAGAAATAACCTTATATACTGTCATTTCTCCCCGCTTTTATTTATAACAGGTATTTCTATTCTGAAATTTTTTCTACCTGACAATCAACACTACCTTCCTCCCCGGCATCGGATTCAATCCTGTCTGGAAGACCTGTATCCCCTGGTTTCCTCCGAAACCCGGAAGAAGATTGATGAACTTTCTCTTTTACCAGAAAAGGGCAGCGAATAAATCATTCGCTGCCCTTCTTCCCTGTCTCTTTTTAATATTCTGCAGGTTTAATTTTTAAGCTATAATACGTTTAAAGAATCCAGATTGGAAAAATCCAGGTACCATTTGTTCTTTATTTTTATAATGTATATAGTCATTGTTTCGCTCTTCTCAGTATCTTTCGTTTTAACAGTCAATTCCACTTGGACTTTTTTTGCTTCTGAAATATTTACTTCTTTTCCTACTGCATCCTTATATGTTTCTCTTATATCTTCCAGATCCTCTTTCGGCACTTTTTCAATATTTTTTATTTTATAAGAATATTTCCAGTTTTCACCTAATATGCTGTCCAGTGAATCCCTTGCCTCTGACAAAACATCCTGTAATTCCTCTTTTATTTCTTTTCGACTCAACCCTTCTTTTTCAGCAGCATCCCAAAGATCTTCCGGTACAATATCCATGATTTTATCCACATCTCCGGTCATTTCTGCACTCATAATGTTCTTGATAACCTTCTTTTCTGTCTGACCAGGTAAAATCAATTTGGAGACCAGCAGCACTGCCAGTATTACCAGAATTATAATTGGTATTATTTTTTTGTACTTTCCGACATTCCACATTTTCTTTGAAACATCTGCTTCTGAATCATATGATGGAGGCCTTATTCCTTTTCCGCTGTTTCCCAGTTTTGCTCCACATTCCACACAGAATCTTGCATTATCATCATTCTCAGCTCCACATTTTGTACAAAACATATCTAACCCTCCAACCAAATACATACGCGATCTTTTAATGTAAGTAAATTATACTACCAATACCAGTATTACACAACCGCACACAGTATAATATTTGATCTACGGAATGCTTTGTAAACAATTTTTTTCACTTACCTATAGCGTCCAAAACATAATGTTCTTTTGACTTTAATGCTCGCAGTGTATCACTGTGCATTGCCAGTTTTTCTCTTCGATTAAGATATACATATTCATTGTAAATAATGTCAATCATAATCAAAATTGGAAATTGGGGGGATATTACATTACCACTGTCCAATCTCTTGATAGACGAAATCAATATAACTTCATCACAAAATTCTCTAAAGAAAAAACTGTCCCTGGAAGTAATCAAAACAGTCTTCGATCCCCTCTGATGCGCCTCCTTTAACAAATATAATACAGATTCATTTTCTCCACTTACACTGATTCCAATAATCATACTTTCTTCATTACAAAAAACAGCCTGCATACGAATTCTATCTGCATCTATAAGAGAATCTATATCAATCCCAATTCTCATAAATCTACTTTCCATTTCTGTTGCCGCCAAGCCAGAACTTCCTGCCCCACACACTATAATTCTTGGAATTGTTCCTAACAGGTTAATTACTCTTGTAATCTGTGCCTCATTCATTAAACTATAAGTCTTTGTAATCAGTTCCTGATAAGTATCCAGCACTGTCTTTGTACTGTCCGCAACGTCTTTTCTTACACTATTCAGAGATTTTTCATATTGATAGATAAATTCTCTATATCCTTTAAATCCACATTTTTTTACAAATCTGGATATAGAAGCTTTCGATACAAATACTTTGTTAGATAATGTTTCAATTGAATAATCTGCCTTGTTTTTATTTTTCAGAAAAAAATCTGCAATATTTTTTTCTGATTGCGTAAAGCTGTCATATTTAGCCTCCAAGACCGGAACAACGGATTTTTCATCAAATTCCATATGTTTCTCCTTTAACTCCTATGAATTTTCTGGAAATAGTACCAGGCACCAATCATTCCCGCTGCATTATGATATTTCGCCAATTCCAGCCGCGTATGAGAGAAGATCATATGTAAAAGATTATTTTCTACAGACTTTCGGACCATATTCGTCAGGATACTTTCTCTTTGCATAATCCCACCACCAAGAACTACTACTTCCGGATTTAAAATATAACAGATATTAGCAATACCAAGTCCAAGAATATCAGCCATTTCGTTTATTGCTTCTAAACAAATTCTATCACCTTTTTCTGCATATTCAAGAATTCTTTTTCCATCCCAGTCCGATATTTCCATATTTTTTCTATTAGCAATATTTTGTACCAAGGCCGTTGTAGAAGCTAAATTTTCAAAATGATTTCCATTAATATTTATATATCCTATCTCACATGCAGAGTATGAATTTCCTCTAAGCAACTGGCCATTAACAATAGCACATCCACCAATTCCGGTTCCTACCGTCAGGCAAAATACATTCCTGCTGTTTTTCGCTGCTCCGTTCCAATATTCAGCTAACCCTGCACAATTTACATCATTTTCTACTTCACACGGAATTCCAAATGCAGTTTCTATTTCTTTTTTTAATTTTATCCCTTTATAATCCGGCATATTTTCGTTTGCATAAATAATACTTCCCTCAATTGGATCTACCATTCCGGTTGTGGAAATACAAACTCCTTTAATTTCTCTTATATTGATATATCTCTCTATAATTTTTTTGACTTTTTCCAGAACATACTTTCCACCTTTTTTGGCTTCTGTTGCTACCTGTGATTGTTCAATTATATTTCCATTTTCATCTAAAATTCCTGCTTTAATAGCGGTTCCACCTATATCAATACATACGAATTCCTTCATAGTCACTCCTTTAGCTACAAACGCGCACACTATGTTTTATCATAGTCTGCGCGTCCAATCTCATCATATGCTCAGTTTAATGCCTCAATCGCATCACGAATCATCTTTGCTGCTTCTTCTACAATCGGCATATCTTCAGGAATTAAGTCAGGAAGAGGTTTCCGCACACTTCCGATATTAACCTTTTCATTAATTCTCAGGATTTCTTTCATTACTGCATAAAGGTTACCATGTGCTTCACACATTTTATAAATAATCGCATCTGCTCTGTTCTGAATCTCAAGAGCCTCTTTCATTTTACCTTCTTCAAAAAGTTCATTTATTTTCAGGAACAGTTCAGGCATAACAGCATAAGTTCCTCCAATTCCTCCATCAGCACCTATTGCCCGTCCACTGACAAACTGCTCATCCGGTCCATTAAATACAATATGATCTTTGCCTGCCTCAGTTTTAAACATCTGAATATCCTGGGTTGCCATTGAAGAATTTTTCACTCCAAGAACATTTGGATTTTTTAACATGGTTTTAAACAATGGCATGGTAAGTGTAGTACCAGACAACTGTGGAATATTATAAATAATAAATGGTGTATTTGGTGCAGCAGCTGAAATATCATTCCAATATTCTGCAATTGCATATTCCGGAAGATGAAAATAAATCGGTGGAATAGCCGCAATTGCATCAACTCCCTGGCTTTCCGCATGTGCCGCCAGTTCACAGCTGTCCTTCGTATTATTGCATGCAACATGCGCAATAATTGTTAATTTTCCTTTTACTGCTTTCATTACATTTTCCAGAGTTTTCTTACGGTCTTCTACACTCTGATAAATACATTCTCCCGAAGATCCCCCCACATACAGACCTTTTACTCCTTTTTCCAGTAAATGTTTGGCCAGAAGCTGTGTACGTTCTGCACTGATTTCTCCATTGTCATCATAGCAGGCATAAAAAGCAGGAAATACTCCTTTAAATTTCTCTGTATTCATTTTAATTTCTCCTTTTTGTATTTAAACCAGAAATTCTTTGTTTCTAACACTCTCCGGAAGCTTTCCTTCCAGAAATTCTTTTACATTATCCGCAATAATTACCTGAGACCGATATTCACTTTCCAGCGAAGCAGCTCCCATATGAGATGTAATATACACATTATCCATATGCATTAATGGCTGATCTGCCTTAGGCGGCTCTTCTGCCAGAACATCAAGTCCCGCACCGGCCAGCTTTCCTGTTTTCAATGCTTCTATCAGATCCGGCTCATTGATCACGCCTCCCCTACAGGTATTCACAAGATATGCCTGCGGCTTCATACGCTCAAATAATGACTTATTAATAATTCCTGCAGTTGACGGCATAAACGGCATATGAAGACTCACTATATCACTCTGTTCGAAGAGTTCCTCAAGGGTATCAACAAACGTAATATCCTGACCTGGCGCTGCTTCTTTTACAAATGGATCATATGCCAGAAGCTTAACTGAAAATCCAGATATCATACGAGCCAGATTTTTAGCAACCCTTCCATACCCTGCGAGTCCAACTGTTTTTCCATCCAGTTCATTTCCAGTAATAGTTGACGGCCAAATTCCTTCTCTGCATCCTTCAACACAATGGGTAAAACGTCTTCCCAGATTCAAAATATGCATCATCGCAACTTCTGCTACTGCCGGAGCATTAGCTCCTGGAATATTTGCCACAGGAATTCCGTTTTTTCCTGCCGCTTTCAGATCCACGGAATCTACTCCGGTACCATATTTCTGAATAAACTTTACTTTTCCTTTTACAGCACCAAGAGTAGTTTCATTCCAGGGCTCCATAGTAGCAATTACAATATCAACATCTTTTGCTTTTTTTATCAGCAACTCCGGATCATTATCCGGAATTGCCTCTGCTTCAAAATCGCATCCCATTTCGTCGAATTTTTTATATAAATAGCTTACATCAACTTTCTGTGGATCGAGATTCAACCAAACTTTCGTCTTCATATTATTCACCTACCTGATCCTGAAAATCTTCAATTGCTGAAGTCATACTCTTTAATGCTCCTGCTGAATCTGCAGTACCTGTTGCTACCTGATTAACAGCTTTCACAAATGGATATGTAAAATAATGTTTCGCTGCAACTGTACGTCCTTTCAATGTTTTTACCGGATATCCATAATAACCAGAAGCATTTTCTACATATTTTAAGGCCTGTGCATTTACTTCATTATCTTTCCAGGTTGTATTTTCCTTCGCATCCTCAAATACAGGTGCAAATACAGGCGCAATCTCCTCCATATAAGAATCGTACCAATCTTTATCAAGAAGATAAGAAATCACATCAGAAGCCAAATCTGTATCTTTACAGGTATTCATGACTGCAAATCCACGGTTAAAATTCATATATACACTATTATCACTTCCTGCCGGAGGAGCAAGAACAACTGTATTATCCAGTAAATCTTTATATTGTTCATCAGATACCAGTGCATTGTATAATGTAGGCGCGTTAAAGCAAAATGCAGTACGTCCTGCCAGATAAGATCCATTATTTCCACCTGCATCCCAGGTCGTTGCATCCTGCGGAATTACTTTGTCATCATAAAGTTCCGCATATTTGTCAAACACAGCCGTTACTTTATCGTCTGCAACTACATTTCCATCTTCATCAAACAGATATCCGCCTTCATTCCACATATACTGTCTGATTGTATTCTCATCGTCATCATCGTTTTCTCCGCATCCAATTGCAAGTCCATAAAAATCATTATCCGGATCACTTACCTTTGCTGCATCCTCAAATACCTCATCCCAGGTTGTTGGCATTTCAGTGATTCCTGCTTCTTCCAGTTTATCCTTTCTGACAAACATCAATGTGGATGAACTGTAAAATGGTACATAATAATATTTATCATCAATTTTTGTTCCCTCATAGCTGGCCTGCAGATATGGACGTTCTTCATTAATCTGACTAACAAGATCTGTTACATCATTACATGGAATATTAGGATAATAATTCAGAACTTTAGTAGTATCTGCAGAAATAATATCTGGAACGCTCTGACCTGCTTCAATTGCAGCATTAAGTTTTGTTACAAAATCTGTTGCAGCCACCATCTCGCAATTTACAGTTACATTTTTCTCTTTTTCGTATTCTTTCAGCCTTTCTTCCATTTTTGTATTTGCATCATCGCTGAAAATTTTCTCTACCCATACTGTAATAGATTTTTTATCCCCGGAATCTGCTGAAGCAGTCTGTGTATCCTCAGATGAGGTTTCTTCTGCTTTGGAAGTATCAGTGGATTTTTCTGTTTCTCCGGAACTGCTGCCTCCACATGCTGTAAATGAAAGTGCCAATGTACCTGCCATTACCATTGATAATAATTTTTTTCTCATATAGTAGTTTCTCCTTTTATTTATCTTTTTTCGTTTTTTATCAACCTTTTACACCACCGTCAGTCGCTCCGCCAACCAGGCCGCTGGATGCCAGCATATATATTACAATAATCGGAATACCTGCGAGAACGCCGCCTGCCATAAGCTGGTTCCATGGTGGCATATCACCATAAATTAAACCTGAAATAACCAGCGGGAATGTCTGTACCTGACTTGATGTCAGGTTTACCAGAGCATACATGTATTCTCCCCAACACATTGCAAAAGTAAAAATCGTAGTAGATATAATTCCCGGTAATGCCAACGGAAATACAATCTTATACATCGTTCCTATTCTGGAACAGCCATCTACCTTGGCCGCTTCTTCCAGTTCTTTTGGAACTGCTGCAATATGTGGGATCAGAATCCAAGCTACATAGGGTAAAGTAAATGTTGGATAAATTACAATTAATCCCCAGATTGTATTTGTAAGATGCATTTTCGATACCAGCATATATAACGGAATATATAAAACTGTAGTTGGCAGCAAATACATGAATAGCACAGACTTTGAAAAAATTCGTCTTCCCTTAAATTTCAACCTTGATAAGGTATACGCAACAGGGTATGCTATCAAAATTGAAAATACAGAAACAGATACCGCAATAATCAAACTGTTTTTCATACTGGACAGAAAATTAGTATTATTTATTAAATAAGAATATGCAGCCCCTGTAGGATGATGTGGAATAAGAGTCGGCACTTTTGCATAAATTTCAGAATCACTTTTAAAAGATGTATTGATCATCCAGTATATTGGAAACAGTGCTACAATCAGGCATATTATCAAATATACTCTTCCAAGTAATGCTGTTCTTTTTTTTGCTTTCATATAATTCTCCTTTCATTTTCCTGTACACATTCAGCCGCCTGATCATTCACCTTCCGGAAGCATACGACGTGTAAGGATACTAATAAGAATCATAAGAACAGGCATTGCCAGTACTGCAACTGCAATACCACGTCCAAGCATCATACTTCTCATGGCTGTCTTGTAACTGTATACGTTCATAACCTCTGTCGTTCCGTTTGGTCCACCTCCGGTCAGTAACCATACAGTTTCAAATTCATTGATCGTCCAGATTGTACTCATAAGCGCTGATAAGATCGTTACATCTTTTACTTCTGGCAATGTAATGTGCCTGAATTTCTGCCATAAACCTGCTCCGTCAATTTCAGCAGCTTCATAATAATCTTTGGGAATTGTCTGCAGCTTTGCCAGAATCGATACCCCAAAGAATGGTGTTCCTCGCCATACATTAGCTACAATAATTGTAGTCATCGCTAATCCGGCAGATCCAAACCATATAATATCTGTATTTGTAATATGTAAAGATTTTAAAATATAATTGGCAATTCCACCTGTTGAATTAAATATCCATCGCCAGTTATATACGACAACAATATTTGGCAGTGTCCACGGAATCATCAGTAATGCTCTTGCTATATTTCTACCCTTAAATTTCTGATTTAACGATAATGCCATCAGCATTCCCAATACTGTTTTTACCAGAATGGAAATGGCTGTAAAAAACACTGTATTTAAGATAGATCTTCTGTATTCGGCATCTCCCAAAAGTCTGATGTAATTTTTAAATCCAACAAACGATGCCGGATTTCCAATGGTCTTATTTGTAAAACTCATATATAACCCCCAAACCATTGGGAACGCCAGAAAACATGCCAGATAAATAATCATAGGAGCATTTACAAGATAGGCAAATCTGTTTTCACCATTCTCTCGATTTCTATTCAAAATAGCATCCTTCCTTTCCGTAGTATATTATCGTCTTATGAATAGCTGCCACTCTTCTCTATTCATGCAATGCATTTACAAAAGCCTTGGTGATTAATTGGGGTCTTGTAATAATAGATCCAACCACAATACTAAAAACTCCCAGTTCCTTTACTCTCTTTGCCTTTTCTGGTGTATTGATGTTTCCTTCGGCGATTACCGGATGCTTTACTGTTTTTAAAATTTCACGTATAATCTTAAAATCGTCTTCTTCGATTTTGTCACCTTTACTCTGCTCCGTATAGCCCACCATGGTTGTTCCTATAAAATCAAATCCGATCTGATCTGCAAATTTCGCTTCTTCAATTGTTGAACAATCCGCCATCAAAAGCTGTTCCGGATATTTTTCCCTTATCTGCTCTACAAATTTTTCCAGTGTCAATCCTCCCGGACGAAGTGCCCCTGTTGCATCTAAAGCTATAATTTCCGGCTTAACTTCCATTAGCTCATCGACTTCCTTCATCGTAGGTGTAATATAAACCTTACAATTCTGATAGTCTCTTTTCACTATACCAATAATTGGAAGATCAACTTCTCCCTGGATTGCTTTAATATCCTCTTTTGTGTTGGCACGTATTCCTTTTGCCCCTCCTTCAAATGCCGCTACAGCCATCCTGCTCATAATATATGAAGAATGAAGTGGTTCCTGCGGAAGTGCCTGACAGGATACAATTAATTCTCCTTTTAACGCTTCTATTTTTTGATTCATTCTTACTACCTCCTTCATTTGTCCAAATCATACACTTTGTTAATATTATTTTCAATACCATTTACTATTTATGAAACTTTTTTCATTATATTTGTATAAATCGCTTTTTTTCTTCTTATTTTGACATGTTTTTATAGTCTTTTTTGTTTTTTTATTATAATTATTTGATATTTTTCTCATTTTTAATTGTAATATCAGGAATTAATTTCATGCACTTTTTTATAAAATTCGAACAACTTCAAAAAAAGGAGCTGTCCTAAGACAGCTCCTTTTATCCAAACAATATTGGCAATTCGCTTCGCTATTTGCTCATAACCCCAAAATTCAAAATCCTTTATCGTTTACGTTATATTTATAAAAACCGCCAAATAGCTATAAATACAGCACGTTTGGCGGTTTGCATAATTGGCTATCACTTATTCATTTACCATGTTGCACCATCTCGATAATAGCAGCAGGAATTACTGCATTTAGATGGTCCATCAGCAGAATTCTCTCTCTCTGCACTTTTCACATTCAGAGAGACAGATGTGACTTCTGGTCTCTTGTACTCCATACATATCCTCCTTCCTTTTCATTTGAATTTTCAAAAACACCAGATAACTGTGTTTCAGAAGCTCATTCAGGCGAATTACACATCTTAACTCGCAAATGTGTCAATTTACAAACCGTATCAGCCGGTGTATTATAATCTCCTGTCGACAGGTAATTAACCATAACACAGGGACTGCACATCATTAAATATTCACATTTTAAACATTTATTATCTTTTGAAGCCTTTTCTTTAAGCAATACTTCATAATCATCCCATGCCGTCTTAAAATCATCTGATAATAAATTCCATTTTTTGATCCTGCATTTATGGCATGGATTTAAATATCCCTGATAATCAATAAGAAAATTTGAAATAGCCATATCACAAAGATATAAAGGTACTTCTTTCCTGTTCTTAAATGGATTAGAAATTTCCAAAAGATGTCTGTACTCTTCTTTTTTTTCTGGTATTTTTCCTTCGAGTTCAATTATTTTTTCCAATGAAATCATATGATTTTTTGTACACCCATTTCCGTTTAATGTGGGAAATAACTCCACAGAATACGAAAATTCTGCTCTGTAGCTTTTAGCCAGATCATGAATTACAAAATAATCATCCTGGTTTTCCTGCATACCAATATACTTTACTTCAAAATGAATCGAATTTTGAGATAAAAGATCAAAAGTATTTATCACTTTACTGTACATATCCTTCTGACCAGTTACTCGATAATAAGTCTCTTCATCCTTACCATACATACTTATACTCACAGACGCTGGCGGAAATATATTAAAAATGCGAATAGCTTCCGAATCAATCAGGGTACCATTTGTAAGTAATTCAACAATAAACCCTTTCTTTTTTGCATAAATATAAATATCCAGAAAATCTGGTCTGGTAAAAATTTCTCCTCCAGTAAAATATAGAAACAACACTCCTGCCTCAAATAATTTATCAATAATATGTTCTACTTCTTCTGTAGAAAGTAATGTTTTTTTCTCCTGGTCCTGCAAATAACAATGAACGCATCTTAAATTACAATAAGGAGTTAATTCGATTCCCCCTACATGCGGGTGTCTGTTCTTAATCCAGAATTTTTCTCTGATTTGTTCAATAGAGCTATTCTCTCTCATACAAGATTCTTCTGCAAACATTACATC
>CAKRVX010000005.1 GCA_934409175.1 uncultured Blautia sp. | reverse complement strand
GCGCCTTCCGGGCGCAAGCAGGGATGAGCCCCTTATAGGGGCAGTGCAAACCACCGGCTAAGCCGGTGGTCATGATTGCTATCATAGAAAATCACATACAAATCTGAGAATCTACTGCAATTTTGTAAAATGCTGGATTGAATGCGGTATTTTATGGTTACTGTGCACGGAGTAACAATAATGTTTTATGAAATTGCTATAAAAATAGAAGTTGTATTAGCTGCGATTACGCCTTATACTTAAGTTATCTTCAGAATGTAAGAGTATATTATGCCAGACTCTTTTTTTCGAATTTAAAGGAGTAATCCTATGCAGACATCTAAAAATTATTTGCGCATTTTTCTTGATATGGGTGACGCGCTGTTAAACAGTGGTGCGGAGATTTTTAGGGTGGAGGATACATTGAACCGAATGGGTTATGCCTGTGGTGCGGCCCATATGAATGTTTTTGTTATCACATCCAGTATCGTTATTACTATGGAATTTCCCGGAGAAGGTGCACGGACACAGACCCGTCGGATTCGTGAGGGTGGTGGAAATGATTTCACCAAGCTGGAGCAGTTGAATGACTTAAGTCGTCGTTTCTGCAGTCATCCTGTCTCTGCCGCAGAACTTCGAAAAGAATTTGATGAAATCAACACAGAAAAACCGAAGTCTCTCTGGAAACTTCTGGGAAGTCTTCTGGCAGCCTGTAGTTTCGCTCTTTTTTATGGAGGGAGTATTCCGGATGCCATTGCAGCAGGACTTGGAGCTGCCCTGATCTGGGGATTTCAGCAATATCTTCGACCGGTGTGTATGAATGAAGTGACTTTTCAGTTTGCAGCATCTTTTCTCACAGGCTGTGCAATCTGTGGATTTACCCTGTTCTGTCCGTTCCTTCACATGGACAAGATTATGATTGGTGATATTATGCTCCTGATTCCGGGACTTATGTCGACAAACGCAATCCGGGATGTACTTATTGGCGATACACTTTCCGGAATTATCCGTCTGATTGCCGCTTTGCTTCTTGCTGCGGCGCTGGCACTTGGATTTATGGGGGCGATTATTCTATTTGGGAGGCTTGGGTTTTGATCACAACAACAATTATACAGCTGATTACCGGAGCTGCCGGTTCTGTAGGATTCGGAATAATCTTTCATATGAAAAGTAAATATCTGCTTCTGGCGGCATCGGGTGGTTTCCTCAGCTGGCTGATGTTTCTCCTGGGAAAAGGACTTTGGGGAAATATTTTTCTCCCGACGTTACTGGCTGGTTTTATTGCAGATGTGTATGCGGAAATTCTTGCAAGAATCTGCAAAGAAACATCTACTTCCTTTTTTGTTACCTCAGTAATCCCTTTGATTCCCGGAAGTACTCTTTATTATTGTATGAACAGTATTGTGGAAGGAAATACGGTGCAGGCACTGGAATATGGACGGGATACCTTTCTCTTTGCTTTTGGAATTGCGGCAGGAATGAGCATTGCGTGGTCGATTTGTTATTTCCTCAGAAGCATAAGGAAAAAACAGAACTGACCTGGCGAAAATCCGCGTCTTAATGGATGGAGAAATTCATATGTGAACAAACATAAAAAATATTTGTACTTTTGTTTAAAGCATGATATAGTAAATTTAACCGGCAGGCTGTTGTTACGGCCTGCCGCTTGTGGTAATTTCAAAAAATGGCCTGACTGTAAAAGACAGGAATAAAAAATGTCAGGAGAAGATATTATGAAGATAAGTATTCGTGATTTAAGCCGAATGACCGGTTTTTCCCCGGCTACGATTTCAAATGCCTTGAATCATAAAAAAGGGGTAAACAAAGAAACAGCAGAAGAGATTTTCAGAATCGCCAGAGAAACCGGCTATTTAAGCGCCAATGCTGTGACAAAGATTAAACTGCTGATTTTTAAGAAAAATGGAAAGATCATAGAGGATACACCTTTCTTTCAAAGCCTGATCGAAGGGTTTGAAGAGGAATGCCACAGACTTGGCTACGAGATGGTAATCTGTCGTGCAGACCAGCGCGATCCGGATTATCTGAATCAGGTCAAGAGTCTGTTGAACGAACAGGGGGCAGGAGTGGTAGTTCTGGCAACAGAGATGATGGACGACAGTGACCTGGCGCCGTACAAAGATGCAGGATGCCCGTTGGTGATTCTGGATCACTGGTCAGAATCCATGGAATTTAATTCCGTATTGATCAATAATGCAGATGCGGCAAGAATGATCACAGAACATCTGCTGGATAATGGACACACAGAAGTGGGATATTTAAGAGGTTCTTTCAGAATTAAAGGTTTTCGTTCCCGTTTTGTAGGTTTCCAGACCGCGTTGCGTAAGCATAAATTGCTATATAAGGATGAATATACGATCACAGTAGGAACTTCATTGAACGGGGCCTATCAGGATATGATGGATTACCTGAAAAAGAATCCAAAACTTCCGACTGCGTATTTCGCAGATAACGATATGATCGCACTTGGAGCTATGAAAGCCTTTCGTGAAATGGGATACCGCGTTCCTGAGGATATTTCTATTGTGGGATTTGATGATCTGCCGTTCAGTGAGATATCCACACCTGCGCTGACAACACTGCGGGTTCCAAACCGCGAGATGGGAAAGATGGCAGTGCGCCGCGTGTCTGAACTGATCGAGGGGATTGCATCAGATGCAGTGATCAAGATTCAGGTATGTCCGAAGATTGTATATAGAAACACTGTAAAAAATATTTCAAGACAATAGTATGATATAAAAGATGGAATATCTTTACATGTAAATCTTAAGATGTTGAAAAACTATCGAGCAGAGATGCGGATGGTTTGATTGGATATATCCATAACAATAATAGAAGCTGATACAGGTAAAAGCCTGTATTGGCTTCTTTTTTGTTGTTGCAATAATGAGATTCTCTACAATTTTATATGTGATAAAAAATTTATAGGTTTGTTTATGCCACTTTACACTTTTGTATATAAAAATTTATATAAACGTTTATGCTAAGGCGAAATATAACTTGACAAAAACCAGGAAAAATATGTAAGAATAGCATAAAAATAAATAACGATATTTGGCTATAATAGATAATTATATAAATAAAACTAAAAATAATATTGAATATAAATATAAATTGTTTATAATAATGTTTATAAAAAATAAACCTGTTTTTTACAAAAGTAGGCAACGATAAAGTGGAAAAATATAAACGATTACATGAAATGATCAAGGAGGAATTTACAATGGATCACATTAAGTTAGGATATGCTCCAACTCGAAGAAGCATCTTCAGTGCTCCGGATGCAGTTAAGTACAGAGGACTTACCGCAGACCGTCTGAAAGAACTTGGAGTTGATTTTGTAGACATCACAGACATTAACGACGAAGGTCTTCTCTACAATGATGAAGACATGAAGAAAATCGCAGAGAAATTCAAAGCAGAGAAGATTGACGGATTATTACTTCCACACTGCAACTTCGGTACAGAATATGAATGTGCCCGTCTTGCAAAAGAACTGAACGTACCTGTTCTTCTTTGGGGACCTCTGGATGAAAGACCTGAGCCGGACGGAACAAGACTTCGTGATACACAGTGCGGACTTTTCGCAACAGGAAAAGTTCTCAGAAGATTCCGCATCCCGTTTACATACATGACAAACTGCCGTTTAAATGACCCGGTATTTGAAAGAGGAATCCGTGATTTCATGGCAGTATGTAATGTAGTAAAGAAATTCAAAAACATGAGAATCCTTCAGATCTCCACAAGACCATTTGATTTCTGGACAACCATGTGCAACGAGGGAGAACTTCTTGAGAAATTCAACATCCAGCTTTCACCGATCCCGATGCCGGAACTTACAGATGAAGTAAAGAAAGTAAAAGCAGAGAAAACAGAAGTTGCCAAAGTTATTGAATACTGCCGTACAAATATGATCATTGAGATCAAAGACGAAGAATTGGAAAACGTAGCAGCTCTGAAAGTTGCCATGAAGAACCTGATCACCAAATACGGATGTCAGGCAGGTGCGATCCAATGCTGGAATCAGCTTCAGTCTGAACTGGGAATTATGCCATGTGCAGCAAACGCTCTTTTAAATGAAGAAGGGATCCCGGTAGTCTGTGAGACAGATATTCACGGAGCCATCACAGCTCTGATGGTGGAGGCAGCAGGTATGGGAGAGACCAGAAGCTTCTTCGCAGACTGGACAATTCGTCATCCGGACAACGCAAATGGTGAACTTTTACAGCACTGCGGACCATGGCCAATCTCCGTAGCAAGAGAAACACCGAAGATCACTTACCCGCTGGCATTTGATTATCCGGGAGCTATTACAGCAGAAGCAAAACACGGAGATGTGACACTGGCGCGTTTTGACGGCGATAACGGAGAATATTCCCTGCTTCTTGGAAATGCAAAAGGAATCGATGGTCCCAAAGGAATGGGAACTTATCTCTGGGTAGAGGTTGATAACATCAAACGTCTGGAAGCAAAAATCGTTGAGGGACCATATATCCACCACTGTGTAGGAATTCACAAGGATGTTGTCCCGGTACTTTATGAGGCATGTAAATACATTGGAATCCAGCCGGATCTTTACGATCCGATTGAAGAAGATGTCAAAGCATATTTGAGAGGAGAATGAGAATGATGGAAAATCTGACAGCTTTAGCTTATGATCTGAGAAAAGATGTCATTAATATGATCTGCGCAGGAAAAGCAGGACATATCGGTGGTGACATGAGTGTAATGGATACTCTGGTAACTTTATATTTCAGCCAGATGAATATCAGTCCTGAGAATATGGACGATCCTGACCGTGACCTTTTCGTAATGAGTAAAGGACATTCCGTAGAAGCATTATATGCAGTTCTTGCAAAGAAAGGCTTTTTCTCCATTGATGAAGTCATCGAGAAATTCAGCAAATTTGGCTCTCCTTTTATCGGACATCCGAACAATAAACTTCCTGGAATCGAAATGAACTCTGGTTCCCTTGGACATGGACTTCCGGTCTGCGTAGGTATGGCGCTTGCCGGAAAAATGAACCATAAAAATTACAGAGTTTATACAGTTATGGGTGACGGCGAGTTAGCGGAAGGTTCCGTATGGGAAGGCGCAATGTCCGCAAGCCAGTACAAACTGGACAACCTCTGCGCAGTTGTAGACAGAAACCGTCTCCAGATTTCCGGAACAACAGAAGAAGTGATGCATCAGGATGATGTAGCCGAGAGATTCAGAAGCTTTGGATGGAACGTTATCGACGTAAAAGATGGAAACAGCATCGAACAGCTCAATGCAGCATTCGAAGAAGCAAAGACAGTTAAGGGAGAACCAACCCTCCTGGTTGCAAACACCATCAAAGGCTGCGGTTCCTCCATAATGGAAAATAAAGCAGCATGGCATCACCATGTACCAAACGATGAAGAATATGCACAGATTATGAAAGATTTAGACGCCAGAAAGGAGGCTGCTCTCCATGAGTAAAATTGCAAATAAACAGATGATCTGCCAGGTCCTGATGGATGCGGCAAAAACAGACAAAGATATCGTAGCACTCTGCAGTGATTCCAGAGGAAGTGGTTCTTTCACACCTTTTGCAGAAACTTATCCGGAACAGTTTGTAGAAATCGGAATCGCAGAACAGGATTTGGTAAGTGTATCTGCAGGTCTTGCAAAATGCGGCAAGAAAGCCTATGCAGTATCACCGGCATGCTTCCTTTCTACAAGAAGCTATGAGCAGGCAAAAATTGATGTAGCATATTCCAACACAAACGTGAAACTGATCGGAATCAGCGGCGGTGTCAGCTACGGCGCACTGGGAATGAGCCATCATTCCGCACAGGATATCGCAGCAATGGTAGCCATCCCAAATATGAGAGTTTACATCCCAAGCGATCATTTACAGACAGAGAAACTGACAGAAGCATTATTAAAAGATGAAAAACCTGCATACATCCGTGTAGGCCGTAATGCTGTAGATCCAGTATATGAAGAAGGCAATGTACCTTTTGAAATGGACAAAGCAACATTTGTATGCGAAGGAACAGACGTAGCCATCATTGCATGCGGTGAAATGGTAAAACCTGCAAAAGATGCAGCAGCAATCCTGAAAGAGCAGGGAATCAGCGCAACAGTTGTAGATATGTACTGCGTAAAACCTCTTGACAAAGCAGCAGTTGTAAAAGCAGCAGAGAATGCAAAAGCAGTTCTTACAGTAGAAGAACATGCTCCATTTGGCGGCCTTGGCTCTATGGTAAGCCAGGTAGTTGGCAGCGAATGCCCTCGTAAAGTTGTAAACATGAGTCTTCCGGATGCTCCGGTTATCACAGGCACATCTCAGGAAGTGTTCGACTACTACGGACTCAACGCAAAAGGAATCGCAGAAAAAGCGGCAGAACTGGTGAAATAAGATGAGCAGATATGTATTAGGAATCGACCAGAGCACACAGGGAACAAAAGCTCTCCTCTTTGACGAGGAGGGCACCCTGATCTGTCGAACAGACCTCCCTCATAAACAGTATATCAATGAAAAAGGTTGGGTAGAGCATGATCCAGAGGAGATTTATATAAATACGCTGACGGTCGTAAAGAATCTGGTAGAGAAAGCCGGAATCAACAAAAACGATCTGGCAGTCCTTGGAATCAGCAACCAGCGTGAAACAGCCATGGTCTGGAACCGCACCACAGGCAGGCCGGTATACAATGCAGTTGTATGGCAGTGCGCAAGAGGGGCACAGATCTGCGAAGAAATCGAAAAAGCCGGAGATGCGGACATGATCCGTTCTCATACAGGTTTACAGTTATCCCCGTACTTTTCAGCAGCCAAGATCGCCTGGGTATTGAAAAATGTAGAAGGAGTACAGGAACTTGCAGATAAGGGCGAACTTTGCTGCGGTACCATCGACAGCTGGCTCGTATACAAACTCACAGGCGGAAAAGAATTCCGCACAGATTACTCCAACGCATCTAGAACTCAGATGTTCAATATTTCAGAACTTAAATGGGACAAACAGGTATGTGATCTTTTTGGAATCCCTGTATCCGCCCTTCCGGTAGTAACAGATTCTGATGGTGATTACGGAACAACAGACTTTGATGGTTATCTTGATCATGAAATCCCGATCAGAGGCGTACTGGGAGACTCCCATGGTGCACTTTTCGGACAGGGATGTGTAGAAACGGGTATGATCAAGGCTACATACGGAACCGGTTCATCTGTAATGATGAATATCGGAGACAAACCAGTATTCAGCAGCCGTGTAGTAACTTCTCTTGCATGGAAACTGGGAGGAGAAGTCAACTATGTCCTCGAAGGAAATATCAATTATACAGGTGCAGTCATCACCTGGCTTAAAGATGATCTTGAACTGATTACTTCTCCTGGCGAAACAGAGCAGCTTGCCAAAGAGTCTAACCTTGCGGATAAATCTTATCTGGTACCTGCATTTACCGGTCTTGGTGCTCCATACTGGGACAGCGAAGTAACAGGTATCCTCACAGGCATGACCAGAACTACCAAACGCAGAGAAATTGTAAGAGCTGCTCTTGATTGTATCGCATATCAAATCACAGACGTAATCAAGGCAATGAGCACCGAATCCGGCATCGATATTTCCGAACTCCGCGTAGACGGCGGCCCGACCAAGAACAAATACCTCATGCAGTTCCAGAGCGACATCGCTCATGTCACCGTCCAGGTGCCCTCCTCCGAAGAACTCTCCGGGATCGGAGCTGCTTATGCAGCGGGAATCGCAGCCGGCATATATAATGAGAAAGAAGTTCTCAACAAAATGACCCGCACCCGCTTTACTCCACAGATGCAGTCAGAAGAACGCGCCCAGAAATATGCAGGCTGGAAAAATGCAGTAGAACAGGTATTGCATAAATAACAGCAGCAGTGTTATAATACAAAACAGAATATCGCACGAAGAAGAGCAGATATTACACCAACGTGCCCGGTGTAGTAGCTGCTCTTTTTGCGATATAAAGAATTATCCAGTATAAAAGCTGTATTTGATAGATTTAAAGCATTTGAAGATTTTAAAGTTATAATTATGAAATAATTTGTACTTTTTATGTAAGAAAGTTTTACTTGCGAAGAAAAAGCGTCCTTTTGCAGTGTAAAAATAAACGTTTTCAAAAAAATACAAAAAAGGCATTGACAAACGAAAATAAAGATTGTATAGTATTCCTATCAAATCAATATGAAAACAAGGAAAACGAAAATTCCATTGAAAATATCAGACAAGAAGGTGACAAGATATGAAACAAATCTTATGTTTCGGCGATTCCAATACATATGGATTAATTCCGGGAACATCCAATCAGAGATACGGATGGGGTACCCGCTGGACCAGCATTCTGGATGACAAAGTAAGAGAGAAAGGCTACCGCGTAATTGAGGAAGGCCTTTGTGGAAGAACCACAGTATTCGATGATCCATTCCGCACAGAAAGAAGAGGAACAGAAATGCTCCCGGCAATCCTTGAGAGCCACAGACCGGTAGACACCATCGTCCTCATGCTTGGCACCAACGATTGTAAAAGTGTATACAGCGCAACCCCGGAAGTGATCGGGCAGGGAATTGAGCAGCTCCTTAATCAGATCAACACTGTAAACCCGGATGCAAAAATTCTTCTGATATCTCCGATTTATCTTGGCGAACGAATCTGGGAAGAGGACTTTGATCCGGAATTCGATAAGAGATCCAGAGAAGTATCCCTGAACCTCCACCGGGTATATGAGAAAATCGCAAAAGCAAGAAACATTTCCTATTTACAGGCTTCTGCCTATGCACAGCCTGGAGAAGCAGATCAGGAACATCTGGATGAATACGGACATAGAAAACTTGCGGATGCAATTTATCAAAAGCTTGCCTGCTAAAGGTCAGAGAAGGAGAAAACGTAACTATGGACTTTGAATTTATTCACGAGCAGATACCTCTTTACGTGGAAGCTGCGAAGCTCACCATTCATATGGCAGTGATCGGTGTGATCCTCGCAATTATCGTAGGACTTGTCTGTAGTATGATCAAGTATTTCAAGATTCCGGTACTTCGCCAGATCGTGGAATGCTACATAGAACTATCAAGAAATACCCCGCTGTTGATACAGTTATTCTTCCTGTACTTCGGTCTCCCGAAGATAGGAATCGTACTCAGTTCCGAACAATGTGCTATCACAGGTCTGGCATTCCTGGGAGGCAGCTACATGGCAGAAGCCTTCCGAAGCGGTCTGGACAATGTCCCGCCGATTCAGGTAGAATCTGCATTAAGTCTCGGAATGAGTAAGAGTCAGGTATTTACAAATATCATCCTGCCGCAGGCGGTATCCAATTCCATTCCTGCATTCTGCGCCAATGCGATCTTTCTTATTAAAGAAACATCCGTATTCAGTGCAGTAGCACTTGCAGACCTGATGTTTGTGACAAAAGACTTAATTGGAATTTATTACAAAACAGATGAAGCCCTGATGATGTTGGTAATCGCTTATCTGATCATACTTTTACCAATTTCACTGATCTGTTCATTTGTAGAAAGGAGAGTCCGCTATGCAGAATATGGGGATTGAGGTTCTTTTCAAAGGAATCAACTCATTAAGACTCTGGCAGGGCTTGTGGGTGACAATAAGAATAGCACTGATTTCCATGGTATTTTCTATTGTACTTGGATTTCTTCTCGGAATGATAATGAACATTCCGAATAAAATAATTAAATTTATCTGTCGTATTTACCTTGAGATTGTAAGAATCATGCCGCAGCTGGTACTTCTGTTTCTGGTATATTTCGGAGCAGCCAAGCATCTGGGAATGAACCTTAGCGGTGAAACAGCGGCAGTTATCGTATTTACTTTCTGGGGAACCGCAGAGATGGGCGACCTGGTGCGAAGCGCACTGATCTCCATCCCGAAACATCAGTATGACAGCGGATATGGACTTGGATTAAGCAAATGGCAGGTGTACTTTTACATTATTTTGCCACAGACCATCCGAAGACTTCTTCCATCCGCAGTTAACCTTCTTACCCGAATGATCAAGACCACTTCACTGGTAGCTCTGATCGGTGTGGTAGAAGTATTAAAAGTAGGAAAGCAGATCATAGATGCATCCAGATATACAAACCCGACAGCAGCCCTTTGGGTATACGGTGCAGTATTCTTCATGTATTTCATCATATGTTTTCCGTTCTCCAGACTCTCCAGAGTCCTGGAAAAGAAGTTTGCAGACTAATAGAAATGAGGATAAATGAATGGGACAGCCGATTTTAGAAGTAGAGCATTTAAAGAAATCATATGTAAACAATGTTCCTATTCTGGATGATGTTTCCTTCTCCATGCAAAAAGGAGAAGTGGTAGTAATCGTAGGACCTTCCGGATGTGGAAAAAGTACTTTCCTGCGATGTATCAACCGCCTGGAAGCAATCGACAGCGGTGTGCTGAAGCTTAACGGTATAAGCTATGAGAATGAAAAAAAGAATATCAGCAAAGTCAGAGAGAAGATCGGAATGGTTTTCCAGAGTTACGATCTTTTCCCGAACATGACAATTTTAAATAATCTTCTTTTGGCACC
Organism: uncultured Blautia sp.; assembly: GCA_934409175.1. GTDB lineage: Bacteria > Bacillota > Clostridia > Lachnospirales > Lachnospiraceae > Blautia_A. The sequence continues at coordinate 42,436 of CAKRVX010000005.1, read as the reverse complement.
ATTGAAAGTACAAAAAAGAAATAAAGAAGAAGTAAAGAAAGAAGCCGAGCAGCTTCTGGACAGAGTTGGTCTTCTGGAAAAGAAAGACAGCTATCCAAGACAGCTCTCCGGTGGACAGAAACAGCGAGTTGCCATTGTACGTGCCATGCTGATGCATCCGGAGATCATGCTTCTGGATGAGATCACAGCAGCCCTTGACCCGGAGATGGTAAGAGAAGTACTTCAGGTAGTTCTGGAACTTGCAAAAACAGGAATGACCATGCTGATCGTTACTCACGAGATGGAATTTGCCAGATCTGTAGCAGACAGAGTGATTTTTATGGATAAAGGAAATATCGTAGAAGAGAACACTCCGGAACAGTTCTTCGACAATCCGCAGACAGATAGAGCAAAACAGTTTCTGAACAGTTTCCATTATGAAACAGTTAAAAAGTAAGAAAGAAAAAAATGTTTTTAAAGCAATACAAATCATAATAGCAAAATATAAAATTTAAATTATTAAAACATGGAGGAAAAGGAAATGAAGAAAAAATTATTAGCAGTTTTATTAGCAACAGGTGTAGCAGCAACAACACTTCTTGGCGGAAGTATTCTTGTAAGTGCAGCAGATGACGGCGGAAACACTGCACAGGCCCGTACTCTGGATGAGATCAAAAAAGACGGAAAGATTAAAATCGGTGTATTCAGTGATAAGAATCCATTTGGATATGTAGACGAAAACGGTGATGTTCAGGGATACGATGTTTACTTCGGCAAAAGACTTGCCAAAGATCTCCTTGGAAGCGAAGATGATGTAGAATTTACATATGTAGAAGCAGCGAGCCGTGTAGAATATCTGCAGTCTGCAAAAGTAGATGTAATCCTTGCAAACTTCACAGTAACAGATGAAAGAGCAGAGAAAGTAGATTTCGCACTTCCATACATGAAAGTAGCTCTTGGCGTTGTTTCCCCTGACGATGCACTGATCACAGACGTGAAAGATCTGGAAGGCAAAAAACTGATCGTTGTTAAAGGAACAACAGCAGAAACATATTTCACAGAAAATTATCCGGATATTGAACTTGTAAAATTTGATGAATATCAGGAAGCATACGATGCACTTCTTGACGGCAGAGGAGATGCATTCTCCACAGACAACACAGAGGTACTTGCATGGGCTCAGCAGAACGAAGGATTCTCTGTAGGAATCGAATCTCTTGGTGATATCGACACGATCGCACCTGCAGTACAGAAAGGTAACACAGACCTTCTGAATGCGATCAACGATGAAATCAAATCCCTGGCAGACGAACAGTTCTTCCACAAGGATTTTGAAGAAACACTGAAACCTGTTTACGGTGATGATATTGATCCGGAAGACCTGGTAGTTGAAGGTGGAGTCGTAGACAGCACAGATAAGACAGAAGATGCGGATACAGCAGATACAACAGACACAGATACAGCTTCAGACGATACAAAAGAAGCAGAAACAACAGAAGAACCGGAAGAAACAGAGGCAGCAGAATAATAATCGGGAATACACTCGTATAATTTAGAAACCGGGAAGGGAAGTATCTCAAAAAGGATACTTCCTTTTTCGGTTAAAAATGGCTGATGATGTCATAAGATCTACAGTGAAAATCAAGATGCAGAATCTGAATCGGCATTGCTTTCAGTCTGGACCAGTTCATTCAGACTGTGGAAACTGTATCCCATTTCTTCCCATTTGCTTAACAATTCATCCAGAATCTGAGCATTGGTAGAGGAAGTACTGTGCAGCAAAACGATAGCTCCCGGATGAATCCTTTCGGTCAGCTTTGTGATAGCTTCCTGGGGATCAGGCTGATTATCCTGATACCAGTCCACATAGGCAAGACTCCAGAAAAACGTGTAATACCCCATTTCATTTGCCATAGACAGATTCAGGGTACTGTAGATTCCCTGTGGCGGCCGGTAAAATTTCGTCATTTCTTTACCGGTTATTTCTTTATAAATATCTTCCACACCTGTTAATTCTTTCTGAAAAGACTCACGGGTGGAAATTTTCGACATATCCGGGTGGGTCATGGTATGATTCCCTACAGTGTGGCCTTCCGCGTCCATTCTTTCAATCAGATCATGATTTTCAGAAATAAAATTTCCCACAACAAAAAAAGTGGCAGGTGCCTGATGCTTTTTCAGTGCATCCAGGATAGCAGGAGTATTTCCATTTTCATAACCTGCATCGAAGGTAAGATAGATTTTCTTCTCTTCAGTATTTTCCACATAAAAAGCATTGTACTGGGCCAGGTCTTCGATGGTGGTATTTCCTACAGGACGTTTTCCTTTTTCCTGGAAACTTAATCCCCAGCTGGAACTGGCTGAAGAAGCCGGAACAGATTTTTCCTGATAATGTGAGACAATTTTTCCGGCAGCAGCGCCGATAAAAAAGGCGGTACAAAATAAAAGAGGAAATTTCAGATACCGGATATAAGATATGTATTTGGGATTCATGAAAACCTCAGAAGAAATGATATTGCTATAATATATGAATAAGAAATAAAAAAATGCAAAACATAAGAGCCATCAGCTTAATTCACTGTGGCTCTTTTAAAATTCTGTATCCAATGGATGATACCTCGCTTTCTGTTAAATTATGGATTAAAATTTACTGTCCCATTGGTCTATACCTTCCTTATATAATTTCTGAAATAAGGTAAATCGTTAAGTTCTCATCGGTCTGTACCTTCTTTGTGTGAATGAACTGTTACGTTAAAAAATAGGGTAAATCGTTACTGTTTCATTGGACTGTACCTTCCTTGTATTGATGGATGTTACGTTAAAAAATAAGGTAAATCGTTAGGTTTTCATTGGACTGTACCTTCCTTTGTATTAATAGGAACTTATAAAACTTAATTGGATTTCAAACTTTAAGTTCTTGGTGGTCCGTACCTGCCTTTCATAAATTATAAATCATGAATGAAAAAATTAATTATTCTGGTGGTCTGTACCTCTCTTCCTTAAATTATAAATGAGATATTATGTTTTCGGTGGTCTCACTCCTTTACTTTTTTATTATTCGTAATCCCTTTTGTTTTATGAACTTACTATAACAGATAATAATTGGAATGTCAAGAATAAAAATAGAAAATTTATAAAAATAATAAAAAGAATAAATAAAAATGTTTTTTAATAAAGAAATATTCTGAAAATAATTTAGAGCACAGTACGAATAAATGACAGATACCTGGTTAAAAAACGTTATTGCACAAACATGAGCAACTTATGCTCCTGATGTTACAGAAAAGATATGGTATGAAAAAGAAAATGTATGGAAAAGCTATCTCTATGAAACTGAGAAATGAATATATAGATGAGCAGGAGGTCAGAAAATGTTACGATATCTGCCTATAAGAAGAGTTCACGCAAGACAAATACTGGATTCCAGAGGAAATCCTACAGTGGAGGTAGAGGTGACAGTAGGAGAAAGTGTGATCGGGATCAATGGATATACAGGAAGGGCTATGGTACCTTCCGGTGCTTCTACGGGAAAATTCGAAGCCGTGGAGCTGAGAGACGGGGAAAAAGGAGTTTATGTGGGATTGAGTGTTCAGAAAGCCGTGGAGAATGTAAATACAAAACTGGCAGAAGCGATTTTGGGAGAAAATGCGTTGAACCAGTCGTATATTGATCAGAAAATCCTGGAAACAGACGGAACAGACAATAAAAGCAATGTGGGGGCCAATGCTGCACTGGGGGTTTCGATGGCGGTGGCCAGGGCAGCGGCTGCAGCACTCCGTATTCCTCTGTATCAGTATCTGGGGGGATGTCATACCAGACTCATGCCGGTTCCTATGATGAATATCCTGAACGGGGGACGCCATGCAGATAATACGGTAGATCTTCAGGAATTTATGATTATGCCCGTGGGGGCAGAGAATATGGAGGAAGCTATCAGGATGTGTGCTGAAATATATCAGTTTCTGAAGATTATCCTGAAGCAGAAAAAATTATCTACTGCAGTGGGAGATGAGGGTGGCTTTGCCCCGGATCTGCCGGATTCCGAGAGTGTGCTGGAACTGATCATGGAGGCTGTAAAAAAAGCAGGATATGAATCTGGAAAAGATATCTGTATTGCTATTGATGCCGCAGCAAGTGAGTTGTTTGATGAGGGCAGAGGGGTTTATGTTTTTCCAGGTGAAAGCCAGATGAGGGAAAAAGAAGTTCTCCGGGACTCTGGAGAAATGATTGATTATTATGAGAAACTTATTGAGAAATTTCCAATTGTTTCTATAGAAGATGGTCTGGAAGAAGATGACTGGGAAGGCTGGAAGGAAATGACCAGGCGTTTGGGCGGAAAGATACAGCTTGTAGGAGACGATTTGTTTGTGACTAATATCAAACGGCTTTCCTGTGGAATCAAACTGGGGGCAGCCAATGCCATTTTGGTGAAAGTGAACCAGATTGGGACTTTGTCAGAAGCTCTGGACGCAGTGGAGATGGCTCATAAAGCAGGATATCGTGCTGTGATTTCACACAGATCAGGAGAAACAGAAGATTCTTTTATCGCAGATCTGGCAGTAGCTACAGGTGCCGGGCAGATTAAGACAGGAGCTCCCTGCAGATCAGACCGAAATGCCAAATACAACCAGCTTATCAGGATTCATGAAGCGTTGGGAAGCCTTGCCGTGTATGAAAATCCTTTTAAAAAAGAGGAATTGTAGTTGAAATCCCTTTCTGCGTATGATACAATAATACCCAGTTGATTAGGAGGTGTAACGAAGTGAGTATTGTTAAGATCATTCTGGGTATTATTTTCTTAATAGATTGTATTGCTCTTACTGTTGTAGTTTTGATGCAGGAAGGTAAGCAGCAGGGTCTGGGTGCTATTGCAGGTGCGGCAGAGACATACTGGGGCAAGAACAAGGGCCGTTCTATGGAAGGCGGACTTGTGAGAGCTACTACTGTTATGGGAATTTTATTTTTTGTATTGTCAGTAGTTTTGAATATGCTTGGTTAAAAAAGGTAAACGTAAACACTCTTGTCACAGTACAAGGGTGTTTTTTTAAGGAGAAAAATGAAGAAAAAAGACATTGAACGCAGAAAAAAATTTATTCTTGATCTGATGGGAGATCCCGTTTATAAGCCTATGCGACTGAGAGAAATGGCATCTCTTCTGCGACTGTCAAAGGAAGAGAAGAGAGATTTATATGATGTACTTGATGAACTATGTGAAGAGGGAAAAGCATCTGTAGATTCCAAGGGCAGATATGAGAAGGTACGAGGAAAATGGAAAAAGAAAAAAGAGCATCATTTACAGGGAGAAAATAAAAAAGAATACAGGAAGAAAGAAGAAAGAAGGGGACGAAAGGAACGTAGGGAAGAAATTCCGGAAGGAATACAGGCGGAAGGTATCTTTATTGGTCATCCAAAAGGTTTTGGCTTTGTGGAGATTGAAGGACAGGATGAGGATATTTTTATTCCTGAGGATAGTACAGGAACTGCCATGCATCAGGACAGAGTCCGTATTATTATCAGAGATGAACAGAAGGAAGGCAAACGCAGAGAAGGTGTTGTAGTAAAGGTGCTGGAGCGCGGGATGCCTGAAATTGTGGGAACTTATCAGCTGAATCGGGATTTCGGTTTTGTGATCAGTGACAATCCGAAGTTTTCGAAGGATATTTTTATCCCGCGTAAAGAAGCTGTGGGAATCAAAAACGGAGACAAGGTGATCGCTGTTGTAACAGACTATGGTTCAAATAATAAAAATCCGGAAGGAAAGATCAAGGAAAATCTGGGAAATATCCGTACACCAGGTACAGATATTCTGGCTATCGTAAAGAGTTTTGGAATTCCAAGTGAATTTCCTGAAAAGGTAGTCAGGCAGGCACAGAGAGTGCCGGATCATGTGCTGGATGCAGATCGTGACGGCAGGATGGATTTAAGGCATCTTCAGACAGTGACCATTGACGGAGAGGATGCGAAGGATCTGGATGATGCCATTTCTCTGACAAAGGAGAAGGAAATTTATCACCTGGGAGTGCATATCGCAGATGTAAGTAATTATGTGCAGTATAACAGCGCACTGGACAGGGAAGCTTTAAAACGTGGAACCAGCGTTTATCTGGCTGACAGGGTAGTTCCCATGCTGCCTGAACGTTTGTCAAATGGAATCTGTTCTCTGAATCAGGGAGAAGACAGACTTGCCCTGAGCTGTCTGATGGATATTGATGAAAAGGGAAAAGTAGTTTCACATCAGATTGCAGAAACAGTTATCAATGTGGATGAGCGTATGTGCTACACAGATGTAAAAAATATCCTGGAGGATACAGATCCGGAAGCAAAGAAACGGTATGAGAAGCTGGTGCCCATGTTTTTCCTTATGAAGGAACTGTCCGGAATCTTAAGAGACAGTCGTCATCACAGAGGCTCCATTGATTTCGATTTCCCGGAGAGCAAGATCATTCTCAATGCCGCAGGAAAAGCCATCGATGTAAAGCCGTATGAAGCAAATGTGGCCACCAGGATTATTGAAGATTTCATGCTGATGGCAAATGAAACTGTAGCTCAGGAGTATTGCACAGAGGAGATTCCGTTTGTATACAGAACTCATGACAATCCAGATCCTGAGAAAGTGGAGAGTCTTCTGACATTGCTTCACAATCAGGGGGTAAAGATTCAGAAAGCAAAAGAAGAAATCACGCCGAAAGAAATCCAGCAGATCATCGAGAGTATCGAAGGACTTCCAAATGAGGCAATGATCAGTCGTCTGGTACTTCGTTCCATGAAACAGGCGAAATATACCACAGAATGCAGTGGCCATTTCGGACTGGCTGCGAAATATTACTGCCATTTCACATCACCGATCAGGCGTTATCCGGATCTGCAGATTCACAGAATTATTAAGGATAACCTCCGCGGCAGATTGATGAGGGAGGGCAGGACAGAGCACTACAGAGAAATTCTGGATGAGGTTGCCAGACAGTCCAGTGTATGTGAACGACGTGCAGATGAGGCGGAACGCGAGTCAGACAAACTGAAAAAAGCAGAATATATGTCCTATCACCTGGGCGAGGAATTTGAGGGTATCATTTCCGGTGTTACAGGCTGGGGACTTTATGTGGAACTTCCAAATACAGTAGAGGGACTAGTGCATGTAAATACGCTGAGAGATGATTACTATGTTTTTGATCAGGAGAGCTATGAGCTTCGTGGAGACATGACAAAGAAAGTGTATAAGCTTGGGGATAAGGTTCGTGTCCGTGTGGCAGATGCAGATAAGATGCTCAAGACAGTAGATTTTGAGCTGGTTGTCGAGTAAATGTCCGGAATTATAAGAAATTGACGCCAGTCTGAAACTGGTGTATGATAAACGAAAACAGTAACGAATAAGGCTTGGAGGATATGATGGCAAAGAAAAAAGGAATGAAGCTGATCGCCAATAATAAAAAGGCATTTCATGATTATTTTATAGAAGATACCTATGAAGCCGGAATCGCTCTTGCCGGAACAGAGGTTAAATCTCTGCGAATGGGTAAATGCAGTATTAAAGAATCCTTCATCCGTGTGGAGAATGGAGAGGTATATATTTACGGAATGCATATCAGCCCTTATGAGAAGGGAAACATCTTTAACAAAGATCCGCTGCGTATCCGTAAGCTGCTCCTTCACAGATATGAGATAAATAAGATTGAGGCGAAGCTGAAGGAAAAGGGTCTGACACTGGTACCGTTGAAGGTTTATTTTAAGGACAGCCTGGTAAAGGTGGAGATTGGTATGGCACGAGGAAAGAAACTCTACGACAAGAGACAGGATATCGCGAAAAAGGATCAGAGAAGAGAAGCAGAAAGAGACTTCAAGGTAAAAAATCTTTATTAATAATGTGACAAGTGAAAGACAAGAGACAGGACTGTTGCCAGAGGGCAGAACAGTCCTTTTTCATTATTGGTTCATAGAGCAGTAATTTGTGAACATATGTGGATTTCTATATGGGGGATTTTATGAGAAACCGTAAAAATACATCTGTAAAATGGTGGGTATGATTCTGTTGTACTGGGCTCTTCCTTTTGGACTGATGCTGGCTCTTGCAGGGCATATCATGGCAGACAGACAGGAGAAGACAGGACTGGAGCGTCTGGCGGCTCAGCTGCAGATGGATAATCAAAACAGCATTGAAAGGATTGACAGTGCCATCAGTGATTCCAGGCAGGCAACTTACGACAGGACGCTGTATGGATATTATGATGAATTCCGTAAGGGGAGTGCCAATTTCGATACAGTCTATAATAAAGGACAATATTATATGGCCAAGCAGTTTGGAAAAAGAAAGGAGATTTCCAGCAGTGTGTTCATGCTTTTGCGTGCACCAAAGGTATATAAAATGACAAACTATAATACACCTGCGGGAGGAAGCTACAATCAGTTGAAAATTTTCTGGGAAAAAGACTGTGATGACATTCTGAGATTTGCACAGGATCTGGATACTTCGGTAGGACTTTATCAGGCAGAGAACAGGCTTTATCTGGTGCGGAATCTGGTAGATTCTGTTACCTACCGGCCCTGGGGAGTACTGGTGCACAGATTGAATCTGAACTATTGTTTTGAATCACTTTTGAAGTTCTATGATCAGGCACAGGTGAAAATCGTACTGGACGAAAAGACGGTTGTGTTACAGGGTGATGAGGCACTGTGGAAAAAGGCACCGCAGCCGAAGAAAACAGGAGCAGCAAAGTTTGTGATAAAGGAAAAAACGCCTACATATATCAGATGGTGAAAGGCAGTGACGTTACCCTCTCAACAGTGATTGCTGCAGATACAGGAGCACTTTTCAACCCTTTGTATGATTACCGCTATATGATTCTGATCATGACACTTTTCCTGCTTCCTATGTTGGTTCTGTATCCTGAAATTTGCTCAGCATTCAGCAAATCCATTAAAAGATGCTCCGGAAGCAGATACATCTGTTATGAACAGTCTTCAGGTGAAAGCAATCGACTTCGGAAGCAAGGTAACTTCCTATACAGCAGCAGTACAGGATAATTTCCAGGGTGAGCGCAGCAGATGCAGTTGCACAGGGCTTTGAAATTTATGCAGAGTCCTAGGATTCCGCTGAATAATCATGGGATCCAATATTTATAAGAACAGGAAACCTGCTATACTTTTTCTTTTACCAGCATTCCTGTTCATGATCGTGTATCTGTACTATCCGTTTTTCAGAAACATTATAAATAGTTTTCAGCAGATTGGAAGACTGGGAACACCTGCAAAAGGCTGGAACCAGCCATGGTATCAGAATTATGTACAGATGCTTGGTGACAATCGTATTTCAGGTTGGTATTGCGATCATACTTGCAATCATGGTAGATAATATCGGGCGCGGAAGTAAATTTTTCCGCACCGTATATTTCTTCCCGATTGTTATTTCAGCGACTGCACTTGGTCTTCTTTTCAATCTGATTTTTCTTTATAATAAAGGAATGATGAACCAACTGATGGAAAAGCTGGGATACACGGAACTGATAGACTGGAAAGCCAAGGGAATCGCGTTGATCACAATGATGATCCCGGTTATGTGGCAGTATGTAGGATTTTATTTTGTAATTCTGATCACAGGTTTAAATAATATTTCAGAAGATCTGTATGAGGTTGCTTCCATTGACGGGGCTACCAGATGGCAGAGAATCCGTTATATCACAATACCTCTTATGAGAAATGTAATCTGTACCTGTGTGGTTCTGGCAGCAACCGGAGCGCTGAAGGTATTCGACCTTCCGTGGGTAATGTTTCACAAGGGAATGCCGCAGGGAACTACGTTCCTGACCGGAACTTATATGTATTACCAGACAATGGAAGCTATGAATGTAGATTATGGAAGTGCAATTGCCGTTGTGATCGTTGTGCTTGGAATCGTTACTTCGAAAGTTGTTAATGCCATATTTAAAGAAGCAGACTATTAGGGAGGGATAAAAATGCAGAAAAAACATAAAAAGGTTTCTCCCGGAATGGTACTGATCTATGTGGTTCTGTCCATATGGGCTGTGACAACAATCTATCCGATCTTATGGGTGGTATTAAATTCTTTCAAGGTAAAAGATAAGATCATGGTAGATTCCTTTGCTCTTCCTCTGGGCAATCTGTTTATCACAGCCAACTACAAAATGGCATTTGAGAGACTTGGAATCGCTAGAGCGTACAGAAACAGTCTTATTATCTCCGGGACAGTAGCAGTGGCAGTGATTCTTCTGGCAGGAATGGCAGCTTTTGCTCTGGTGAGATACCAGTCTCGTATCAGGGGATTTCTGATGAGTATTGTAGTAGCAGGGATGATGTTTCCAGTATTTTCCACTATTATTCCTGTCTATCAGCTTCAGAATAAAATGGGAATTACGGCAACTAATTCGCTTTTCCTGAATCTGCTGTGTGTGATCCTTCCGCAGATTGCCGGAAATCTGTCCTTTGCTATTGTGGTACTAACCGGTTACATTAAGAGCCTTCCCATAGAACTGGAAGAAGCTGCCTATATGGAGGGAAGTAATGCATTCCAGACTTTCTTTAAAGTGGTGGTTCCCCTGACCAAACCATCTTTTGCTACAGTTGCTATCTTTTCGTTCCTGTGGAGTTATAATAATCTGTTTACACAGATGTTCTTCCTGCGAAATAAAAAGTTCTGGGCAATCACCCGACTGATGCAGATGCTGACCTCCAAAGAAGGAACCAATTACGGTTTGATGGCTTCTACAGTTTCGCTGGTTGTGATCCCGGTGATCATCGTTTATATTTTCCTGCAGAAATATATTATCAAGGGAATGACTGCAGGAGCTGTCAAAGGTTAAAGTATTGAATATGTGCTATTATATGAACGGGAGCATCTGCTGATTACAGCGGATGTTCCCTTTTGTGTAATAATAAACAGAAGAGTGGGGGATTTTTGTCTATATATAAAGTAGTGATTATTGATGATGAACCGATCATTGTGGAAGGACTTTCCAGGCTTCTTCCGTGGGAAAAATATAACTGCAGGATCGCAGCCACTGCATCCAATGGGAAAGAAGGGCTGGAGGTCATACGCAGGGAGAGACCGGATATTCTTTTTTCGGATATCTGCATGCCGGGACTGGATGGATTTTCCATGATCGCTGCACTGAAAGTAGAATTTCCGGATATGGAGATCAGTATTCTGACAGGATACAGAGAATTTGATTACTGCCAGCAGGCTATACGTCTGGGAGTATCCAGATTTCTTCTGAAGCCTTCCAATATGGAAGAACTGAAAGAAGCACTGGAAACTATGGCTGCAAATCTGAATAAAAAGGAAATCACGGGGGAGACTTCACTGGCAGCAGGAAGTTTTGTGGTGAAAAATGCGCTTCAGTATATGGAGGAACATTATGATGAAAAGTTGACGCTGAATAAGGTTGCTGATATGACTTATGTCAGTCAATGGCATGTTAAGCAAGCTGCTGAATAAAGAAGAAGGAAAGAGCTTTTCGGAGATCATGAACTGCATCCGTATCCGTCATGCTAAAGAACTGATGAAAGATCCGGCCTACAGACTGGCAGATATAGCAGAAATGGTGGGATTTACGGATGTGACACATTTTTCCAGAGCCTTTAAGAAAAATGAAGGGATATCTGCGAATGAATACAGAAATACCAAGCTGTAAAAGTCTGAAATTTATATGAAATTGAAAAGTGTCCGGTTGACAAGTTTTCCAGACTCTGTAATAATAGAAAACTGATATGAATGACCGTTATTTGCCAATAAATGAATAAAAGCAGATATTCCAGATACAGGAGGGAATATATTATGAAAAAACGTTATTTGATACTTGCAGGAATGCTTGTTCTGGCTGTAGCTGCTGCAGGCTGCGGTAAAAAGCAGGAAAATCAGACGGAAACTGTACAGGCGAGTCCCACACCTACACCTGGGACAACGAAAGCACCTGAAGTGGTAGATATGCAGAAATCTACAGAGGATGATATTACCAATATCATGGGTGAGAAAACTGCAACAGCTTCTCAGGTAATATTTGTAAACAATACGGGTGACGAGATCAACGCAATTTATGTCCGCCCACATGTCTCTGATGATACGGATGATTCAGATGATACCTGGGGCAGTGATCTGATAAATGGTAAATTTACACTGAAAGATAAAGATAAAGCGCTGTATTATTATGATAAGGATCAGAAAGACAGTGACGGAAAAACGGTTACTTCTTATGATATCCGTATTACCTACACAGACGAAGAGAAGAATGAATGTTTCTTCAGAGACATTCCGTTTCCGACAATTACTCAGATTATATTATGTATGGATAATTCAGGAGATGATTCCATTCCGTATGCAAAATATCTCCTCGGAAGCACGAAAAAAGAAGTTTCAACCCTCAATGATGTGAAGAAACGTCTGGGCCTGACAGATGACAGCAGTGATTCTTCAGATGACAGCTCTAACAGTAATACAGATGTGACACCGACACCGTCTCAGGATGACAGCAGCGATAATGATGATCAGAACAGTGATAATAACGGGAATGGAGACAATGATAATCCGTCGCCTACAGATACACCGCAGAATCCGGATGATGGTCCATCAGATTCTGATGGAATGATCGCTACCGCACAGCAGTATATCGGACAATCGCTGTCTGCACTTGAGGGTGCATGCGGATCGCCACAGGGCAGTGATTATGAAGATGATCCTGAAACAGGAAAAATGGGACTGCATTATTACAGCAATTTTACAGTTTCTACGACAGTTGATGAAAATGGCAATGAAATTGTTTCCGGAATATGGTAGAATAGGAATATAATAAAATAACCTTAGGAGAAAGCAATATGAAGCGAGTATTATTAAAATTAAGCGGTGAGGCTCTTGCCGGAGAGAAAAAGACCGGATTTGACGAAGCAACAGTTATTGAGGTGGCGAAACAGATCCGTACTTTGTCTGAAGAAGGACTGGAGATTGGTATTGTGATCGGTGGTGGTAATTTCTGGAGAGGACGTACCAGTGAGACTATCGACAGAAATAAAGCAGACCAGATTGGAATGCTTGCTACTGTTATGAACTGTATCTATGTATCTGATATCTGCAGATATCTGGGATTGAAGACACAGATCCTGACACCATTTGTATGTGGTGCGTTTACAGGTTTATATTCCAAAGATGCAGCAGAAGAATGTTTTGCGCAGGGTAAGATCGTATTTTTTGCAGGCGGAACAGGACATCCGTACTTTTCTACAGATACAGCAACTGTACTGCGCGCTGTAGAGATTGAAGCAGAAGCAATTCTTCTGGCGAAAGCTGTAGACGGAATTTACGACAGCGATCCGAAAGTAAATCCGAATGCGGTAAGATATGATGAGATTTCCATTGAAGAAGTAGTTGCCAAGAAACTGGCGGCAATGGATCTTACAGCATCTATTATGTGCATGGAGCAGAAAATGCCTATGCTGGTATTTGCACTGGACGAGAAGGACAGCATTGTAAATGCAGCTCACGGTAAATTTACAGGTACAAAGGTAACTGTGTAAAGGCCATTGCCTGTAAATGATATAGAATGTTATTGTCAAGGTATGACAGTAACTGTAAAATAAACAGGAGAAGGAGATTACCCTTATGGATGAAAGAATTCAGAAATATGAAGAAAAGATGAAAAAGACATTGGCAAGTCTGGAGGGCGAGCTTGTCACAATACGTGCAGGACGTGCAAATCCACATATTCTTGACAAACTTACAGTAGACTATTATGGAGCGCCTACACCACTGCAGCAGGTTGCAAACATTACAGTTCCGGAAGCGCGTATGATTCAGATACAGCCGTGGGAAGCAAGTCTGATCAAAGGAATTGAGAAAGCAATCCTGACTTCTGATCTTGGCCTGAATCCAAACAATGATGGAAAAGTGATCCGCCTTGTATTCCCGGAACTGACAGAAGAACGTCGTAAAGAACTTGTAAAAGATGTGAAGAAAAAAGGCGAGAGTGCAAAGGTTGCTGTTCGTAATATACGTCGTGATGCAAATGATGCATATAAGAAACTTGCAAAACAGGATGTGTCTGAGGATGAGATCAAAGAGCTCGAGGATAAGATCCAGAAGAGCACAGACAAATATATTAAAGAGGTCGATGCGGCAGTAGATGCAAAGAGTAAAGAAATCATGACCGTATAAGGAAACGTAGAAGAGAGCTCCATTATGCGGGCTCTCTTTTAAGCTTATTCTGAAATGGTTATAAAGAAAGAACAAAAAGCGAGGAAAGAACATGAAGGTACCGAATCATATTGCAATCATTCTGGATGGCAACGGACGCTGGGCGAAGGCAAAGGGAATGCCCAGAAGTTACGGTCATATGAAGGGCTGTGCAAATCTGGAGACAGTCTGTGATTATATGAAAGAACTGGGTGTTAAATATGTTACTGTATATGCTTTTTCTACAGAGAACTGGAAACGTTCCAAGGAGGAAGTAGACGGTCTGATGAGACTGTTTCGAAGTTATCTTAAGAAATGCATCAAACTTGCAGACAAAAACAGAATGCGTGTCCGGGTGATTGGGGAAATCTCTGCATTTGATCAGGATATTCAGGACAGTATTGTAAGACTGGAAGAATATTCTTCTAAATATGATGAAATTTATTTCCAGATTGCCTTAAATTACGGAAGCAGGGATGAGATTCTCAGGGGAGTCAGAAAGCTGGCAAAAGATGCTGCAGATGGAAAAGTAAAACCTGAAGATATAGATGAATATACATTTGAAAGTTATCTGGATACAGTAGGAATTCCGGATCCGGATCTGATGATCCGTACAAGTGGGGAGCTGCGCCTGTCCAATTTCCTTTTATGGCAGATGGCATATACGGAATTTTATTTTACAGAAGTAGCGTGGCCGGATTTTGATAAAGCTGAACTGATTAAAGCTATTGAAAAATATAATCAGAGAGACCGGAGATATGGAGGAGTAAAGGAGGAATAAAAAATGTTTAAGACAAGACTCTTAAGCGGAATTCTGCTTGTGATCATAGCACTTGCAACTATCATAAGCGGTGGATATGTTTTGTTTTTTACGCTTCTGGCGGTTTCACTGATCGGAATGCGTGAATTATATAAGGCCATGAAAGTACAGGGGGAGAAATTTAATCTTCTTGTATGTGCCGGATATGCAGGAGCAATTCTTTATTATGTGGCAGTTCTGCTGGATTTTGAGAGATATGGTGTTCTGGCTGTCATTTTCGGTCTGGTGCTGATTATGTTTGTCTACGTATTTACCTATCCGACCTATGAGGCAAAACAGGTAATGCCGGCGTTGTTTGGTATTGTTTATGTGGCAGTAATGCTGTCCTTTATTTACCTGACCAGGGCACTTCCCGGCGGCAAATTTCATGTATGGTTAATCTTTCTGTGTTCATGGGGCTGCGATACCTGTGCTTATTGTGTAGGAATGTTGATCGGAAAACATAAGATGGCACCTGTGCTCAGCCCGAAGAAATCCGTAGAAGGAGCTGTTGGCGGTGTGGCTGGTGCAGCGCTTCTGGGAGTGATTTATGCTGCGGCAACTCATGGTCCGGTTCTGGAATATGCTATTATCTGTGCGGTGGGAGCGCTGATCTCCATGGTAGGTGATCTGGCAGCATCTGCAATCAAGAGAAATCAGGGAATCAAAGATTACGGAAAACTGATACCGGGACATGGAGGAATTCTGGATCGCTTTGACAGTGTAATCTTCACTGCACCAGTGATCTATTTCCTGTCTGTTATCATGATTGAGGTATAAAGATGAAGAAAATTGCAATTTTAGGCTCAACAGGTTCTATAGGAACCCAGACACTGGATGTTGTACGGGCCAATGAGGATTTGGAAGTAGTAGGACTCTCTGCGGGAAGTAATGTGGAAAAACTGGAAGAACAGATCCGGGAATTCCACCCGAAACTTGTAGCTGTCTGGAAAGATGAAGCTGCCAGAGATCTGGCTGTAAGAGTCAGAGACCTGAATGTAAAGATCGTAAGTGGTATGGGAGGGTTGATCGAACTTGCCCGTATGAAAGAGTCGAATATTCTGGTAACTGCTATCGTGGGGATGATCGGAATCCGTCCTACAATGGAGGGAATTCTGGCAGGAAAAGATATTGCCCTTGCGAACAAAGAAACGCTGGTAACGGCAGGACATCTGATTATGCCGCTGGCAAAAGAGTGCGGAGTCAATATCCTTCCTGTGGACAGTGAACACAGTGCCATTTTCCAGGCCCTTCACGGAGAGAAAAAAGAGCAGATACATAAGCTGCTGATTACTGCATCCGGAGGCCCTTTCAGGGGAATGAAATCAAAAGATCTGGAAAGGGTGACACTGGAAGATACGTTAAAACATCCCAATTGGGTGATGGGACAGAAGATTACAGTTGATTCGGCTACGCTGGTAAATAAGGGGCTTGAGGTCATGGAAGCAAAATGGCTGTTTGGTGTGGATCTGGATCATATTCAGGTGGTGGTGCAGCCCCAGAGTATCATTCATTCCATGGTGGAATTTAAGGATGGTGCTGTAATGGCGCAACTTGGTACTCCGGATATGCGTCTTCCGATCCAATATGCATTATGCTATCCTGAACGAAGATATCTGGCCGGTGACAGACTGGATTTTCATATGTTGAAACAGATTACATTTGAAGAACCGGACAGGGAAACTTTTAAAGGATTGCCGCTGGCAATCAAAGCGTCCGAAAATGGTGGAAGTATGCCTACAGTCTTTAATGCTGCCAATGAGCTGGCTGTACGGAAATTCCTTCAGCGCAAAATCAGATTTCTGGATATTTATGAGATTATCGGGCAGTCTATGAGCAGACATACTGTAACAGAGAATCCGGATCTGGATCAGATTCTGGAAATCGAGAAGGAAACTTATCAATGGATTGAAGGCAGGTGGTAGATTGAAGATTATTATTGCAATTATCATATTCAGTGCAATTATCCTGTTTCATGAGCTGGGACATTTTTTACTGGCGAAGAAGAATAAAATTGTAGTGACAGAATTTTCTCTTGGAATGGGGCCGAGACTTTTAAGTACCGAGAAAAATGGGACCAGATATTCACTGAAGCTTCTTCCCATTGGTGGTTCCTGTGCTATGCTTGGGGAAGATACGGATGAGGAGAATGAGCCGGGAACATTCAACAGTGCGCCGGTATGGGGCAGAATCGCAGTTGTGGCAGCAGGACCTGTGTTTAACTTTATCATGGCATTTGTGCTGTCTGTGATCATTGTAGGTGTGGTGGGGTATGAACCATCTACTGTGCTTTCCGTAAAGCAAGGATCTGCGGCTGAAGCTGCAGGACTGAAAAAGGGAGATGTGATCACCAGTTATCAGGGATATCACGTTGATCTGGGAAAGGATATCTATGTTTACTCCTATATGAATGAGCTGAAGGAAGGCGATACTGTAAAACTTACGGTCAAAAGAGACGGAAAGAAACAGCAGATTTCCTATAAGGCAGATACCAATGTGCGGTATTTACTGGGCTGTAATTTTAATGGAGATGATACAACAGCCATGACAGTGGAATCTGTTATGGAAGGAATGCCTCTGGATGATGCGGGCGTAAAGGCCGGCGATGTGATCACTTCTATCAACGGTGTAAAAATTTCTGATGCACAGGATTATCAGGATTATATTAAAGAGCATCCACTTACAGATGAACCTGTAAAGATTACCTATTCCAGAGACGGACTGGAGTATGATGCAGTTATCACTCCAAGGGAGTACAGAACGGCTGATTCCGGATTTACCTATAATATTTACTGTGAAAAGGCAAAAGATCTTGATGTGATCAGATATGGTGCGGTGGAAGTGAAATATATGATCCGTACGACAATCCTCAGCCTGAAAGAATTATGTACAGGAAAGCTGGGGGTAAAGGATCTAAGCGGACCGGTGGGAGTTGTAGATGCCATTGGTACTACGTATGAGGAGAGCAAGAGTGAGGGAACTGTAATGCTGTGGATGAATATGCTGAATATGGCAGTTCTTCTGTCTGCAAACCTTGGTGTTATGAATCTTCTGCCATTTCCGGCTCTGGATGGGGGAAGGCTGGTGTTTCTTGCAGTGGAGGCAATCAGACGTAAGCCCATCAATCGTCGGATAGAGGGAATGGTTCATTTTGCAGGACTGATGCTTTTAATGGTTCTGATGGTGGTTGTTATGTACAATGATATTCTGAAGATATTCTGAGGAGATTACTGAAACAGAAAAACACGGCAGTTTTTGTATAAAATGCAAAAATGTCGTGTTTTTTTGCATTATTTGTCATATATGGAATATGGATTTTTTTGGATTCTTTTGGTATAGTATATATAAGTCAAAATGTGGAGGAAAGCTGTGAAGTGAAAAAGAAAAATAAACATATAACAGGTAATTACATTACAGCTATTGTGGCGTTTGTATGTGCAATAGCTGTAAGTCTGGGGATTTTTCTTGTTGAAGTACAGCATTCTATTGAGGACAATTCCCAGGTAACTATGAAAAATAATGTTTCCAGACAGAGTGAGCATATTCTGTCAATACTGGATATTCATTATGGATTTCTGAACGGTATTGCGGATAAAATGGGAAAATCAGAAGAGCTTTTATCAGATGAGAATATGGAAATGCTGGCTTCTCTTTGCGAAGATGCAGACCTTGAGAGAACCGCATTGATCGAGGCAGATGGAACGGCTCATTATGATAATGGCACAGAGAAAAATGTATCACAACGAAGATATTTCAAAGAAGCAATGCACGGGAAGGAAACTCTCAGTGACCCACTGGAGAGCAGTGTGGATCAGGAAACCAGAGTGATTTTGGGAGTTCCTGTATATAAAAATGGCAAGGTTGTAGCAGTACTTGGCGGTTCTTATAATGTAACTACCTTGAGCCGTATGTTGTTCAATGATATTTTTGACGGAGCAGGATACAGTCTCATCGTAACACGGGATGGAGAAATTATAGCATACGATGGAGAGTCTTCTTATCATAAAATTACTTACGGAGATAACTTTTTCGGATTTTACGATCAGAAAACATTTTTGAGCGGAAGTGCACTTCAGAATGTAAAAGCGGATTTCGCTGTGGGAAGAGACGGTTTGATAAAGATGAGAAACGGTGCAGATGTCAGTTCAGACCAGTATCTGGCATATACCAGGCTGGGAATGAATGACTGGATGATCTGCTATGTAATCCCTGTTTCTGCTGCTCAGAAATCTTATGATTTCATCAAAAAAGATGAAAGTATATTTATGATAGTTTTCTCTGCCTTGGTAGTGATTCTTGTTGTTTACATTATCTGTATAAACAGAAAGAAAAATGAAGAACTGATAAAGAGTGCACAGACAGACGGTTTGACGGGTACATATAATAAAAGAAGTACGGAAGAGCATATTAATGAGATTCTGGAAAAAGATCCTGCTGAAAAAGGTACTTTTGTGATTATGGATGTGGACAGATTTAAGGAGGTCAATGACAGATACGGACATATGACAGGAGATAAAGTTTTGAGTGAATTTGGCAGGATGCTGAAAGAACATTTCCGTGAGGGAGATATCATAGGAAGGATCGGCGGTGATGAATTCGTAGTTTATATGCGCAAAACTGAGACAAAAGAAGTGGCTGATATTCGTGTAAGAGAGCTGATTCTGAAAGTAAAACAGTTATGTTTTCAGGAGATGGAGGGACAGAATATTACCATCAGTGCTGGCGTATGTTTTGCACCGGAACATGGAACCTGTTATATGGATTTGTATAAAAATGCTGACAGAGCTTTATATGAGACCAAACAGGAAGGCCGGGATGGATATCGGGTTTATAAAGAAGGGTAAAAATTCATAGAGGATCTGAACGGATCCTCCGTAATTTTTTCAGACAATTGATATAGGGACGAAGAGATGGAAGAAATATAAATTACTAAATGGATTAAAAATGTCTATTTCGATATATCGGTCTGGAAAATCATATTATCAGAGTAATGCAACTATGCTGGCGGTTGATCATTGCCATGACAGCTAATGCTTTTGATGATGACCGGAAAAATCAAAGGCTGCCGGGATGAATGCGCATATGTCAAAGCCATTGGATATAAAGAAACTGATTGAAACAATAGAAAAGTTTTGTATTAAAAACAAATAGTAATTTCAGATAAAGTAAAATAGTATAAAAATGCGTATCAGTCTATTGAAACTGATGCGCATTTTTTGTGGCATTTTAATCTGAAATGCATAAGCTATCAGTAAAGCAGTTTTCCAGGAGCTTATATGGCTTTTTATAAGGATATGCGGATACAGCAGGAGAATGTAGACACAGGACGATATCAGGTGACAGTACTGGATCAGCTGAGTAATCGTCCCATAGAAAATGCGAGGGTAAGAATTTCCTATACAGGAGCGCCGGACAGTGTGATAGAAGAAGTGATGACAGATTCTTCCGGTCGTACACCAGTGATCGAGTTAAAAACACCACCGCTGGAATACAGTATGGAGCCTGTAGAACAGCAGCCTTATGCAGAATATACAGTGCAGATCGATGCGGAGGGATTTGAACCGAAAGAAGTAGCTGGAAGTGAGGTGTTGCCTGATGTTTTGTCCAGGCAGCCGGCAACATTAAATGCCATGGAACCGGGAGAAAGCTATCAGCGGGTTGTAATCCCGCCCCATACGCTGTTTTATGAATATCCGCCTAAAATAGAAGAAGCAGAGATTAAAGCGATAAATGAAACAGGAGAAATCGTACTTAGTAAGGTTGTAGTGCCTGAATATATAGTAGTGCATGATGGTCCGATCAACGATTCTTCCGCAGAGAATTATTATGTACGCTATCGGGATTATATAAAAAACGTAGCCAGCAGTGAAATCTACGCCACCTGGCCGGACGATACAATACGGGCAAATGTTCTGGCAATTATGTCGTTTACATTAAACCGTGTTTATACCGAATGGTACCGGAATAAAGGATATGATTTTACAATCACTTCGTCTACAGCATATGACCATAAATGGATATACGGCAGAAACATTTTTGACAGTATAGATCGTATCGTGGATGAATTATTTGAAAACTATCTTTCGAGACCGGATGTACGCCAGCCGATTCTGACACAATACTGTGATGGAAAACAGGTTCAGTGCAGAAACAGGGGGTGGATGACACAGTGGGGAAGCAAGACACTGGGAGATCAGGGGTATTCAGCGATAGAGATTCTGAGAGCCTTTTATGGAAATGACATGTATATCAATGTAGCAGAAGCTGTATCAGGGATTCCTGCATCATGGCCGGGGTATGATCTGAATACAGGCAGCTCTGGTAATAAAGTCAGACAGATTCAGGAACAGCTGAATACCATAGCAGGTGCATATCCGGCAGTCCCGGTTGTAACTGTAGATGGAATTTATGGAGAAGAAACAAAAAACGCAGTGAGAATATTTCAGGGGATTTTTGGCCTTGGACAGACGGGAATTGTAGATTATCCTACCTGGTATAAGATTCAGGAGATTTATGTGGCTGTGAGCAGAATAGCAGAATTACACTAGTACATTGAATTGCTCTGGAATTAAATTATGGGATATGATATACTGAAAGTACATTTGTGAGGTACGAAGTATGATGAAAAGAAAATCGAAATGCATGATCCTTTTGCTTATTTTGACATTGTTGTCTGGGGTGATAATGTCAGTTCCGGTGAGAGCGGAAGGAACAAGGCGGACAATCCGGGTAGCATACAGTGAGGATGCTGATCTTATTAATAAAAGCAGCAGCGGAATTTATAAAGGATATATTGTAGAATATCTGAATAAAATTTCCCAGTATACCGGATGGAAGTATGAATATATAAATGAGCCATGGCAGAAGCAGCTGGATGATCTTAAAAATGGAAACGTGGATTTGATCTGTAATGCACAGAAGACTGCAGAACGTGAGAAGGATTACGATTTTTCGTCCATTCCAATAGGAACTGAGCAGAGTATATTGTATACGGATCCTGATAATGAAGATATTTATTATCAGGATTATGAGCATATGGCTGGTAAAGTTGTGGGACTGCTGGAAGGCAGTTATCAGAATAAGGAATTTCAGCAACGCAAAGCAGTAAAGAATATTCTATGTACAGAAAGATATTATGGAACGGAAGAAAAACTGATAGAAGCTTTGAAACGTAAAGAAGTAGATATGACCCTTATGGGGAGTGTTTCGAAACATGGTTCTCTGAAAGTAGTGGATAAATTCGGAAATTCATCCATGTATATTATTACAACAAAGGGAAATACAGAGATACTGAATGCACTGAATGATGCACTGGATCATCTTCAGTCAGAAGCGCCGAATCTGGCACAGCAATTGTCAGAGGAATATTTCAGTACAAAAAATCAGAACAGCATGCCGCTTTTTACCAGAGAAGAAGCCAAATATGTTCAAAAGTTTGACAGAGCAGTCAGGATCGGATGTGTCAGTGGAATACCTCCAATGTCATATCAGGATGAAGATACGGGGAAGTTAAATGGTATTTACATTGCTCTTCTGAATAAAATCAGTGAGAAATCGGGGATGTCCTTTGAAATAGAAGCTATTTCTGAGAACGTAGATTACAAAGAAGCAATGAAAAGCGGCAAATATGATTTTATTGCAGGAGTGCCATTTAATCAGGAAGTTATTGATGATCAGGATGTTGCGCTGACAGATGAGTTCTTCAAAAGAGAATATTACATGGTGTCCAGGCGTGGTGAGGATGTCACGGAACTTGGTAAACCGGTAGTGGTTCTGGAAGAACAGTTTAAGAAGTATAAGAGTATGATGCCTGATCTGGATGAAGGAAACAGTTATATATATAAAAAAGATCCCGAAGAGATTTTAAATGCAGTGGAGAACGGAAGTGCGGATATTGCAGTACTTGGAACTTATGCTGCGGCCTATTATCTTCAGATGTCCAAATATCAGAACCTCAGCATGACCGGAATGCCTTTTTCGCAGACAGAAATCTGTATGATGTATCAGAAACAGGCAGATAAGAATCTGATATCAGTGATAAATAAAAGTATTGGATGTATAAGCGAGTCAGATCAAAAGGAGGTAATACGCCATTATGCTGCCGCACAGAATTATCAGTTCTCTATGGCGGAATTTCTGAGAAGATATCAGTATCAGATTCTGTGTATAACGTTGGTGATATTGATGCTGGTCTTATTTGCATTGATCAGCAACAGGAGAAAAGTAGACAGACAAATACAGGCAGCAGCACAGGAAGCTTACAGGAAGAGAGTAGAGACAGATGGTCTGACGGGATTGATGAACAAGGAAGGATTTTACAGAACCGGAGAGGAATATCTGGAGAAACATAACTCCCAGGAGGTAAGACTCGTTTATCTGAATATCGAGAACTTTAAACTGGTGAATGACCTGTTTGGCGTGAAGGCAGGAGATGAGTTGCTACAGTTTACAGGACATGAACTGAAAAAAATCTGCGATAGTACAGGATCCATATGCAGTCGTTATGAGGCTGACCATTTTGTGGTCCTGACGACAGAAAATACCGATGCCATAGAGGAAGAAGTTGACATTTTCTATGACAGGATAAGACAGTACCATCTGAATATTTCAGTGGAGATTTCGGCGGGGGTTTATCTGATCAAAGACAGAAACAAGAGTTTCCGGATTATGTGTGACCGTGCACATCTGGCTGCGGAAAGTATTAAAAAAAATCATATGACGCATGTTGCTGTATATGATGACACACACAGGCAGAAACTGATTCAGGAGCAGATGATTCTTGGTGAAATGGAAAAAGCAATAAAGGAAAAGCAGTTTAAGGCTTATTTTCAGCCTAAATATGATATGAGAAATGATCATATTATAGGAGCAGAAGCGTTGGTAAGATGGGAACACCCGGAAAAAGGTCTGCTTTCGCCTGGCGTTTTTATCCCGATATTGGAGAAGAATGGATTTATCAGCAAACTGGATCTTTATATTTACGAGGAAACCTGTAGTTTCCTGAAAGAATGTATGGATACGGGGATGCCATTATATCCTATTTCTGTGAACCTTTCGAGAGTTGGTTTTTATAATCCGGATCTCTTTGATATTCTCTGCGAAATTGCAGACCGGTATCATGTACCCAGAAAGTATCTGGAACTTGAAATCACGGAGACTGCCTATACCAGTGATTCCAAATCTATTTTTGCAGTTCTTGAGCAGTTGAGAAAAGGGGGATTCCATATTCTCATGGATGATTTCGGAAGTGGATATTCATCGTTGAATATGCTCAAGGAGGCACCTATTGATGAGATTAAACTGGACATGAGATTTTTGAGTGCAGATGATCCATATGGAAGGGCAGAAAATATTCTGCATATGATCATTGCTATGGGAAACAGTATGCGGCTTTCTGTGTTGGCGGAAGGCGTGGAAACGGAGAAACAGAAGAAAATGCTTCAGAGTTTCTGCTGTAATAAAGCACAGGGATATTATTATGCCAGACCGATGAAGGCACAGAATTACATGGAACTGTTGAAAAAAGAGAAAAATGATAAATAAAATATGAGATGTAAAAATGCTTCACGGACGGGAAATGCACGGCCGTGGGGCATTTTTTTCTGGAAAACTGATAAAAACAAACTGAATAGCAAAAAAAATAAGGCACCATGAATTCACATAGTTCCTCATTTTTCAATGCGGAAGATGGGACTTGAACCCACACGAGCGCAATGCTCACAAGATCCTTAGTCTTGCTCGTCTGCCAGTTCCGACACTTCCGCATATCGCATTTCGTGGGATTCTTTTTGCTCTCCCTCGCGACAAATGATACTATATCAAAAGTAAAACCTAATGTCAACACCTTTTCGAAAAAAAATAAAAATATTTCAATTTTTTTTTGAAAAAAAGAGGAATTTGAAATTTTGTGTAGAATATAATTAATAAGAGGTATTTTGTGGTTAACATTTTTGTCAGCCTGTGGAGGTATCGCTTATGAACATCAGGGAAAGCATGGAACAGAGAGAACTGGAGCTATTAAGCCCCTATGCAGCACACAGCCTTCATTCCCGGGGACGGGAAAGGCCGGAGGAAGAATGTGATGTACGTACTGTATATCAGAGGGACAGAGACAGAATCCTTCACAGTAAGGCTTTTCGAAGGATGAAAGATAAGACACAGGTTTTCCTGGCACCTCAGGGAGATCATTACAGAACCCGACTGACTCACACTCTGGAAGTATCACAGATTGCCAGAACTATTGCGAAAGCTTTACGACTGAATGAAGATCTTGTGGAGGCCATTGCCCTTGGACATGATCTGGGCCATACACCCTTTGGACATGCCGGCGAGAGAGCATTGAATAAAGTGAATCCGGATGGTTTTGCCCACTATAAACAGAGCGTCCGGGTGGCTCAGGTGCTGGAGAAAAACGGAGAAGGACTGAACCTTACCTGGGAAACCAGAGACGGGATATTGAATCATCGTACAAGTGGCAATCCTTCCACACTGGAAGGTCAGGTAGTTCGTTTTTCAGATAAGATCGCTTATATTCATCATGACATGGATGATGCACAGCGGGCGGGGATTATTACAGAAGATGATATTCCTATTACGCTCAGAATGTTTCTGGGGTATACGACCAGGGAAAGATTAAATACCTTTGTCCATAATATCATAGAAAATAGTTATGATCAGGATGTAATAAAAATGTCAGATGATATTTTTGAAGCTATGATGACTCTTCGGAAGCTCATGTTTGATCTGGTATATGAGAATCTGGTTGCAAAAAAAGAAGAAGACAAAGTGGCGAAAATGCTGACAGAATTATACGAATATTATGTAGAATATCCGGAAGCGATGTCCGCGGAGTACAGAGAAATGATTTACAGAGGAGAGAAGAAGACACAGACAGTATGTGATTATCTTTCAGGAATGACAGATCAGTACTCTATGGAAAAATTTCGGGAGATATACATACCTAAAGCATGGGAAGTCTATTAGCAGATATTGAAAGAAGGAGGACGAAACATGCGTTATTCAGACGATATCATTGAAGAAGTAAGAATGAAAAATGATATTGTAGACGTTGTATCCCAGTATGTGAAGCTGACAAAAAGAGGGAGTACCTATTTCGGGCTGTGTCCTTTTCATAATGAGAAGACTCCGTCTTTTTCAGTGACACCATCCAAACAGATGTATTACTGTTTCGGATGCGGGGCTGGAGGAAATGTTTTTAATTTTGTGATGGAATATGAGAATTATACATTCGGGGAAGCACTGCAGCATCTGGCAGACAGAGCTGGAGTGCAGCTGCCGAAGATTGAATATTCCAGGGAAGCCAGGCAGAAAGCTGAAGAGAGAATGTCCCTTCTGGAAATTAATAAACTGGCGGCCAGTTATTTTTATTATCAACTCCGCAGGGAAAGCGGAAGTACAGCATATGCTTATCTTACTGGAAGAGGGTTAAGCGATGAAACCATTAAAAAATTTGGCCTGGGCTATTCGGACAAATTCAGTGATGATCTGTACAAATTTCTGAAGTCAAAAAATTACAGCGATACACTGCTGAGAGACTCCGGGCTTTTTAATGTAGATGAGCGTCATGGAATGTACGATAAATTCTGGAATCGTGTGATCTTTCCGATCATGGATGTAAATAATCGGGTTATTGGTTTCGGGGGAAGAGTTATGGGTGATGGAAAACCGAAATATCTGAATTCTCCGGAAACAAAGATCTTTGATAAAAGCCGTAATCTGTATGGCCTGAATGTGGCCAGAACAACGAGAAAAAATTATCTGATCCTTTGTGAGGGGTATATGGATGTGATATCCATGCATCAGGCAGGCTTTACCAATGCAGTAGCTTCCCTGGGAACGGCTCTGACTTCCGGACATGCCAGCCTGCTGAAAAGATATACACAGGAAGTACTTCTTCTTTATGACAGTGATGATGCGGGAGTGCGTGCTGCACTTCGTGCAATTCCGATTCTGAGGGAAGCAGGTGTAACATCCAGGGTGGTAAATCTGAAGCCGCATAAGGATCCGGATGAATTTATTAAGGCGCTGGGCGGAGAAGAATTTGAAAAACGCCTGGAGCAGGCAATGGACAGTTTTATGTTCCGGGTGCATATGGCACAGAGAGAATTTTCCATGAAGGAACCTCAGGGACAGAACCGTTTTTTTGAAAGATGTGCACAGATGCTTTTGGAATTGAGTGATGAACTGGAGAGAAATCTTTATATTGAAGCTATCGTAAAAGATTACAGAAGCTATGGAATCAGTGTGGAGGATCTTCGAAAAAGAGTCAATACACTGGCACTGAAAGGGACTCCTGCAGAGCAGAGGATTCAGCCAAAGCCAACCAGTGTACAACCGAAGAAAAGAGAAAATGCCGGAGAAAAAGCTCAGAAACTGATGCTCACCTGGCTTGTAACTTATCCGGGAATTTTTGAAACGGTGGAGAAATATATTCAGCCTGCAGATTTTATCGTGCCTCTGTACAGGCAGGTGGCGGAAATGCTGTATGAACAGCATACACAGGGAGATGTAAACCCTGCAAGGCTTTTGAATTCTTTTATAGACAGTGAGGAGCAGAGAGAAGTTTCCTCGCTGTTTAATGCCACGATTCATCTGGAAAATGCCCAGGAGCAGGATCGGGCTTTTGCTGATGCGGTACTTCGGATCAAAGAAGAGAGTCTGAAGGAAAAAAATAAAAACTGGGATCCCACAGATATGCAGGGACTCCAGGAAATCGTAAAAGCAAAAAAGGAACTGGAAGATCTCGGAAGAAAACGGCATCAGCTGCATATTTCTTTCGAATAAGGATAAAATATAAACACTATATGGAGGTATAGAGCACATATGGAAATGAATATGGGTAAATTCAGTGAGAAACTGGTAGAACTTCTGGAGCTTGCCAAGAAGAAAAAAAATGTACTGGAATACCAGGAAATCAACGATTTCTTTAAGGATCAGCCGTTGGGAGTGGAACAGATGGAGAAAGTCTTTGACTTTTTGGAAGCCAGCGGAGTGGATGTGCTTAGAATTACAGACAGTAATGCAGATGATATGCTTCTGGATGACAGCGAGGATATTGACAAACTGGGAGATGAAGAAGAAATAGAACTTGACAAGATCGATCTTTCTGTACCGGAGGGTGTCAGTATTGAGGATCCTGTCCGTATGTATCTGAAGGAAATCGGTAAAGTTCCGCTTCTTTCTGCAGAAGAAGAAATTGAGCTTGCCAAGAGAATGGAAAATGGTGATGAGGCAGCGAAGAAACGTCTTGCAGAAGCAAATCTTCGTCTGGTTGTAAGTATTGCCAAGAGATATGTAGGCCGTGGTATGCTTTTTCTTGATCTGATCCAGGAAGGAAATCTTGGACTGATCAAAGCAGTGGAGAAATTTGATTATCGTAAAGGCTATAAATTCAGTACCTATGCAACCTGGTGGATCCGTCAGGCTATCACAAGAGCTATTGCTGACCAGGCACGTACGATCCGTATCCCGGTTCATATGGTTGAAACTATCAATAAGCTGATCCGTGTTTCCCGTCAGTTACTGCAGGAGCTTGGACGTGAACCTACGCCGGAAGAGATTGCAGCAGAGATGGACATGTCCGTGGAACGTGTTCGTGAGATCCTGAAGATTTCTCAGGAGCCGGTTTCCCTGGAAACTCCTATCGGTGAAGAAGAAGACAGCCATCTGGGAGATTTTATTCAGGATGATAATGTTCCGGTACCGGCAGATGCGGCTGCATTTACACTTCTGAAAGAGCAACTGGTAGAAGTTCTCAGCACTCTGACAGACAGAGAACAGAAAGTCCTCAGACTGCGTTTCGGTCTGGATGACGGACGCGCCAGAACACTGGAAGAAGTAGGTAAGGAATTTAATGTAACAAGAGAACGTATCCGTCAGATCGAGGCAAAGGCACTTCGTAAATTACGTCATCCGAGCCGCAGCCGCAAGCTGAAGGATTACCTGGATTAAGGAGCCTGTTATGCAGCTTTCATTACGTTTGTCTGCAGTGGCAGGCCTGGTAACCAGGGGAAACAGACTTGTGGATGTGGGATGCGACCACGGATATCTGCCGGTGTATCTGTATCAGAATGGGATCATTCCCCATGCGATAGCTATGGATGTGCGACCAGGGCCTTTGTCCAGGGCACAGGAACATATTGCGCAGTATGGACTGGAACAGTACATAGAAACCAGACTTTCCGATGGATTAGAGAAACTTCAGGAGGGTGAAGGAGATACTCTTGTCATCGCAGGAATGGGTGGCCCTCTGATGGAACGGATTCTGACAGATGGAAAAAATGTCAGAGAGAGTTTTAAGGAGATGATTCTGCAGCCGCAGTCTGATATTCCACATTTTCGCAGATTTATAAAATCGATAGGGTGGAAAACAGTGGATGAAGAACTGATTCTGGAGGATGGAAAATTTTATCCGATGATGAGGGTAGTCCATGGGGATGAGAAACTGGCAGATGTGTTCTCAACGGCCGTTCCATATACACTTCAGGAATGGTTCGGAGAGTTTCTGCTTGAAAGACATCATCCGGTATTGAAAGAATATCTGGAGAGAGAACTGCGTATCCGGGAGGATATCCTGAACAAATTAAAAAGTGCACCGGCTGCTGCCGGCCGCATAAAGGAAGTAGAGGAGGAAAAGCGGGTAATCCTGACCGCGTTGAAGGAATATGAAAGCATATGAACTGACTTCCTGGCTGGAGGAAAAATATCCGGCAGATGCAGCAGAAGACTGGGATAATGTGGGGCTTCTCACAGGAGATGATACAAATGAAATCAGCCATGTTTTTCTGGCACTGGATCTGACAGAAGAAACATTGGAAGAAGCGATAGAGGCGGGAGCGGATATGATTCTAACCCACCATCCTATGATTTTTTCCGGAATGAAGAAAATCAATAATCACAGTTTCACAGGCAGAAAGATTCTGACTCTGATCAAAAAAGGAATCGTATATTATGCTATGCATACCAATTATGATGTGCTTGGCATGGCAGATCTGAGCGCTGAATATGTAAAGCTTCATAATACTTCTGTTCTTTCTGTTACAGAGGAAAGAAACGGAAAGGTACAGGGATTCGGAAGAACTGGTGATCTCCCGGAGAAAATGACTCTGAGAGAATATGCCGGGCTTGTAAAAAAATCTCTGAAATTAAATGATGTAAAGGTTTATGGAGATCTGGATATGGAAGTGAAACGCGGAGCAGTGTGCACCGGGTCAGGCAAAAGTATGATTCAGGATGCTATTGCGGCAGGAGTGGATGTTTATGTGACTGGTGATATTGATCACCACACAGGAATTGATACAGTAGCTCAGGGACTGGCGCTGATCGATGCCGGCCACTACGGGACAGAATATATTTTCATGGAAGCTATGGAAAAGGAACTGCACCAGGCATTTCCACAGATTGAAATCTCCAGGGCAAGGGTGAAAAGCCCTTATGTGATTCTGTAATTGCCAGACAAAGAGCTGTCAGACAAAGACAGCAGAAATGGAGGATCTGGATAAATGGAACAGAAAATGTTTAAGGTTACCATAGAGGGAAAAGTGAAAGAATACCCGGAGGGAATCTCCTACGGGGAAATAGTGAAGGAATATCAGGAAAGACAGAAAGCGCCGGTGATTCTGGTAATGGCAGATGGGAAACTGAGGGAACTTCACAAGCGTCTGAAAGCAGATTGCACGCTTGAATTTATCACGACCAGGGATTCCATTGGGTATCAGACCTATAAAAGAAGTGCCTGTCTTATTCTTTTGAAAGCAATCTATGATGTGGCAGGACAGGAAAATATAGATAAAGTTGTAATTCATTATTCTGTGGGAAGCGGATATTATTTTACGATGAAAGGTGGAACTGCTCTGACGCAGGAGTTTATTGACCAGGTAAAGAACAGAATGCACGAAATTGTAGATGCGAATCTTCCGATCCTGAAGAGAACTGTCAGTACAGATGAGGCCATTGCAATGTTCCATAAACATCATATGTATGATAAGGAGCGGCTGTTTTACTACCGTAGAGTGTCCAGCGTAAATCTTTACAGTATAGAGAATTTCGAGGATTATTTCTACGGTTTTATGGCAAATCGCACAGGATATATCCGGTATTTTGATCTGATTTTGTATGAGGGAGGATTTATACTTCAGCTTCCGAAGCGATCAGAACCGGAAAAGATACCGGAATTTAAGCCTCAGGAAAAAATATTTCATGTACAGAGGGAATCCCAGGAATGGGGTGACAGACTGGATATTTCTACAGTAGGAGAAATGAATGATAAAGTCACCCATGGCGGTATTCAGGATATTCTTCTTATCCAGGAGGCCATGCAGGAAGGCAGAATCTCAGAAATCGCGGCGCAGATTGCAGAGGCAGGAAATAAAAAGTTCGTGATGATTGCGGGGCCCTCCTCTTCGGGAAAGACTACATTTTCTCACAGATTATCCATTCAGCTGGCTGCTCATGGAATGAAACCGCATCCTATTGCAGTGGATAATTATTTTGTAAACAGAGAATTTACTCCCGTAGATGAATTTGGTGAAAAGAATTTCGAATGTCTGGAAGCTATTGATGTAGAGAAATTCAATCAGGATATGCTGGATCTCCTGAGCGGAAAGCGAGTAGAGCTTCCGGTCTTTAATTTTAAGACAGGACAGAGAGAATATAAAGGGGATTTTCTCCAGCTTGGAAAAGAGGATATTCTGGTAATCGAAGGAATTCATGGCCTGAATGAC
This sequence comes from uncultured Blautia sp., assembly GCA_934409175.1. Classification (GTDB taxonomy): domain Bacteria; phylum Bacillota; class Clostridia; order Lachnospirales; family Lachnospiraceae; genus Blautia_A. The sequence goes on along the minus strand of CAKRVX010000005.1, from coordinate 10,746 downwards.
AAATTAAGTTATGCGCTTCCAAGGGAGAGCAAGTTTAAGATTTATATCAGCGCCCTGACGCAACTTAATATTGACGAACATAACAGAATCCCGACTACAGACGGCCGTCTGATTCGCAGGATCGTAAGAGATGCCAGAACCAGAGGAACTTCAGCGAAGGAAACCATCGCCAGATGGCCCTCTGTGCGCAGAGGGGAAGAACAAAATATTTTCCCGTTCCAGGAAGAGGCAGATGTAATGTTTAATTCAGCTTTGATCTATGAGTTGGCTTGCCTGAAAATTTATGCAGAGCCGCTTTTGTTTGGAATTGACAAAAATGAGCCGGAATATGTGGAGGCCAAAAGACTCCTGAAGTTTTTTGATTATTTTGTACCGGTTCCCAGTGAGGCAGTTCCGCATAATTCTATCCTCAGAGAATTTATCGGAGGAAGCTGTTTTAATGTGTAGGAAAATGTGTAGAGCATAAAAGAAAATGGCTTTACAACTGAAAAAAATCGTGTTAGAATAGCACTTGCGCAACCAGGCCAGGTAATCGCGGCTGAACAGACGAAAGGGTTCAGACGAGGAAAGTCCGGGCTTCGCAGGGCAGGATGCCGGATAACGTCCGGTGGAGGTGACTCCCAGACCAGTGCAACAGAAATAAACCGCCTCACTTGTTGGGGTAAGGGTGGAAAGGCAGTGTAAGAGACTACCGCCGTTCTGGTAACAGGACGGGCACATGTAAACTCCATTCGAAGCAAGACCGAAAAGAAAGCGATACGGCTGCCCGTCGTGCTTTCAGGTGGGTCGCTTGAGCCTTATGGCAACGTAAGGCCTAGACAGATGATTACCCAATGACATAACCCGGCTTATCGGTTTGATTGCGTAAAAATGTATATAAAAAGCTCTCTTTTGTATTCGATAATATTCGATACAGAAGAGAGCTCTTTTTGTTTTTACAGATATTGTCAGGAAATTCTTATTTGTTGCGTTTTCCGCTGTATTTTTCTTCGCAGTATTTACACCTGTAAACTTCTTTTTCCTCGTCGGCAAGAACGAAGATCTGATCAAGTCCCTGTTCAATGGAGGTAATGCAGCGAGGATTCTTGCATTTGATTACGTTTACTACCTGTTTCGGAAGTTTTAATTCTTTTTTGGCAACAATCTTTTCGTCTTTAATGATGTTGACAGTGATATTGTGATCAATAAAACCAAGGATATCAAGATCAAGATTTTCTACAGGGCATTCTACTTTAATGATGTCTTTCTTGCCCATTTTGTTGCTTTTTGCATTTTTGATGATGGCAACAGTGCAGTCCAGCTTGTCCAGTTTCAGATCATGATAGATGGTCATGGCTTTCCCTGCTTTAATATGGTCTAAAACATAACCTTCGCGAAGTGCTCCAACATTTAACATGGTAATTTTACCTCCAGTAATGTGAGAATCAGTGCCATACGAACATATACGCCGTACTGTACCTGTTTGAAATAAGCTGCTCTTGAATCTGAATCCACTTCAGTGGCAATCTCATTTACACGTGGAAGCGGATGGAGAATGTACATATCTTTTTTTGCAAGTTCCAGTTTCTGTTTATCCAGAATATAGAAGTCCTTCATACGTACATAATCTTCTTCGTTGAAGAAACGTTCTTTCTGTACACGTGTCATGTACAGGATATCCAGTTCAGGTATTGCATCTTCTAATCTTTCTACTTCCTGGAACTCCACTTTGTTTTTCTTCAGGACATCTTCCCGGATGTAGCTTGGAATACGAAGCTCCTCAGGAGAAATCAGTACGAATTTTACATTATCGTAACGTACGAGCGCCTCGATCAGGGAGTGAACAGTACGTCCGAATTTCAGGTCGCCACACAGACCGATGGTAATGTTGTCTAAATGTCCCTTCAGGGAACGAATGGTAAGAAGGTCTGTCAATGTCTGGGTAGGATGCTGATGACCGCCGTCTCCGGCGTTGATAACAGGAATAGAAGAAGCCATAGAAGCTACTAACGGAGCGCCCTCTTTTGGGTGACGCATAGCACAGATATCTGCGTAACAGGACACAACACGAATGGTGTCTGCAACGCTTTCACCTTTTGATGCAGAACTGGAATCAGCGGATGAAAAACCAAGAACTTTACCTCCGAGGTTCATCATTGCCGCTTCGAAACTGAGACGGGTACGGGTACTTGGCTCATAGAACAGAGTGGCAAGTCTCATATCGTCGCATACGTGTGCGTATTTATCAGGGTGTTTTTCAATATCACTGGCCAGATCAAGAAGAGAATTCAGTTCTTCCACGGACAGGTCCAGCGGACTCATTAAGTGTCTCATTTCATACCTCCATATTTTGTTGGTGTCAGGAACTATCTATTAATCCTTCCTACCATCATATAATAATCAGGTATATTTTTCAAGAGAGTTTTCCAAGTATTTTTTCGAAAAAAAGTCCGGTTCCAAACCAGAGAGGGGCATAGTCCAGGCGGATCAGTCCCATGATATTAAAGGGGGCTTTGCTGTAGTTCCAGGGACACATATGAAAGCGTCGGAGAATCGTTCCACTTATAAATTCTACGGCGAAGATTGCGACTGTATAAATGCAGCCGCGTATAAAAGCAGAAAAGTGAGTCATTTTTTGGGAAAGAGGACGGATAAAGGCGGCACATCCATATATAGGAAACATTAAGAGAGAGGTTCTGGCAGTCATGGTCAGTTCGCCGGATAATATGGAATGAAGTCCTGTCCAGAGGATTTCCAGACACCATCCGATCAAACCACACAGTAAAAAGTTTTTTTTCAAATCAGGTTGCCTCCTTTTAGATAAAATTACCCTGTTTGTAGTATTGCCTGCCTTGAAAAAAACATACGTCTGGGATATAATGAGCGAAAGTGAGAATTATGCTGCTGTTTATGGAATGGACAGATGGCACAAATTACGCAAGAATAAAGTTAAGGAGCAAAAAACATGAATTATCAGGAAAGCCGGGAATACATAGCAAAAGTTACGAGGGAAATTCCCAGTGTACTTGGACTGGATCATATGCGTGAGATGATGAAAAGACTCGGAAATCCTCAGGATGATCTGAAATACGTCCATGTAGCCGGCACGAATGGCAAAGGATCTGTCATTGCATTTCTTTATTCTGTTTTGTCGGAAGCAGGTTACCGTGTGGGAAGATATGTATCGCCCACTCTTTATTCCTACAGAGGCAGAATGGAAGTTTCGGGGGAAAAAATCAGTCAGGACAGCTTTGCAACATATATGACACAGGTGGCGGATGTAATCGCTGCCATGATAAAGGATGGATATCCTCATCCTACAGCGTTTGAAATAGAGACTGCTGTGGCATTTCTGTTTTTCAGAAACGAGAACTGTGATCTGGTTCTTCTTGAAGTGGGAATGGGCGGAAATCTTGACGCCACCAATATTATCAGAAACACCATGCTGTCAGTATTGGTATCTATAAGCATGGATCATATGTCTTTTCTTGGAAATACCCTGAGGGAAATCGCTGAGAAAAAAGCGGGAATTATAAAAGAAAACAGCCATGTCGTAACTGCTCTTCAGAAAGAAGAGGCTATGGCTGCTGTTCAGAAACAATGTGAAAAATGTCATGCAGTCTGTACGGTAGCAGATGCAGGTAAAGCACAGGTTGTGACAGAGGACTGCCTGGGACAGACAATACTATATGAGGGAGAAAACTATGAAATTCCTCTGGCCGGTGTTTATCAGAAAGAGAATGCGGTAGTTGCGCTGAATGCGCTGAAAGTACTGGATACGCTTGGCTTTTCTACTACACTGGAACAGAGAAAGCAGGGAATGAAACATACGGTCTGGAATGGAAGGTTTACAGTTCTTTGCAGAAAGCCTCTTTTTGTGGTGGACGGAGCACATAATCCCGCGGCAGCAGACATGATGGCTGCTTCTATTGAGCGTTATTTCAAAGGAAAGCGGCTTATCTATATTATGGGAGTTTTCGGTGATAAAGATTACAGGAGTGTAATAGAAAAAACAGCTTCTTATGCAGATAAAATACTGACGATCCAGACACCGGACAATGATCGGGCACTTCCTGCGGCGAAACTGGCTGAGACTGTGCGGGAATTTCATAAAGATGTTCAGCCACAGGAGTCCATACAGCAGGCTGTGGAGAATGCTTTTATGCTGGCGGGAAAAGAGGATGTGATTCTTGCTTTTGGGTCTCTGTCGTTTATCGGAGAAATGACAGAGGTGGTAGAGAAAGAGAAGAAACGAAAGGAAAAACACTGATGATCGATTTACAGGAATGCAGAGATGAGATCGATGTGATCGATAGTGAGATCATACGTCTTTTCGAAAAAAGAATGAAAGTCTGTGAGGACGTTGCACGATATAAAATACAGACAGGAAAAAAGGTTCTGGATCCGGAACGTGAGAGACAGAAACTGGAAGTTCTCAGGGGAAAAGCTCACGGGGAGTTCAACCAGCTTGGAGCACAGGAACTGTTTCAGCAGATTATGGCTATCAGTCGTAAGAGACAGTATCAGCTTCTGACTGAACATGGAATTGAAGATGATGAGAAGCTGGAAATGGTGGATCATGTGCCACTGGAAAATGTAAATGTAGTATTTCAGGGGGTAGAGGGTGCTTACAGCTATGCGGCCATGAGGGAATATTTTTCAGATGAGATCAGAAGTTTTCATGTAAAAACCTGGCGTGATGCTATGGAAGAAGTGGCAGAGGGACGGGCAGATTATGCAGTACTTCCCATTGAGAATTCCACAGCAGGAATTGTGGCAGGAATCTATGATCTGCTGGCAGAATATGATCTGAGTATTGTAGGAGAACAGATCATTCGTCCGGAACATGTGCTTCTGGGACTGCCTGAAGCGTCGCTGGAAGATATTACATGCGTTTGTTCACACCCGCAGGCTCTGGCACAGTGTGGAAAGTATCTGGAAGCCCATCCTGGATGGAAGACCAGAGAAATGGAAAATACAGCAGGATCAGCCAAACAGGTCAGGGAAGACGGAGATAAAACACAGGCAGCCATTGCCAGCAGACAGGCGGGAGAACTTTACGGACTTGAGATTCTGGCGGAAAATATCTGCTACAATGATCAGAATGTGACACGTTTTATTATCGTAAGCAAGAAGCCTATTTATGTAAAAGATGCACGTAAGATCAGCATTTTCTTTGAACTGCCTCATGAAAGCGGAACCCTTTACAATATGCTTTCCCATATTATCTACAATGGACTGAACATGACAAAAATCGAATCCCGTCCAATTGCAGGAAGGACCTGGGAGTATCGTTTTTTTGTAGATTTCGAAGGAAATTTAAAGGACAGTGCAGTGAAAAATGCGCTGAGAGGAATTGAAGCAGAAGCTAACAGAATGAGGATTCTGGGAAATTATTAAAAATACTGAGAAACGAAAGTAAGAAAATTAAAGGAAGAATTAACAATGGCAAGATTAAATGAATGTATACTGTATCGTAACTTTGAACATGGAGAAATTCTGGAAAAAATGGCAGGACTTATGAATGCCTGGGAGAATGATGACAGAGAACTTCAGAATATGAAGAGCGTATTTTTTGAATGTGCCAACGGTCTGGTGGAAAATGCGGGACTGTATGGATTTTCAGGAAATCTCTGGCACTGCTATCTGACATTTCTGCTGGTAAACAATGAAAATGCCTTCAGCACAGCAAGTGAGATCAGAGGTGCGGTAAAGGGAAGTATCAACGAACTTGCATTAAATGATTTTGGCGTATTCAAGGAACTGTATGATTTTGATCTGACTGTATTTGATCAGGCGTTTGACGTTTCCTGCTGCAAGGTCCTTTGTGATTATACAAATACAGGAAGCAACAGCAAAATGTTCAATTCCCGTATCAGAGACCGTATCTGTGACATGAGCAAAACTCTGGCAGAAGCGCAGACAACGGAAGAGTTTATGGCAGATATGGTACAGTTTTACAAAGATTTCGGTGTGGGCAAACTGGGGCTTCATAAAGCATTTCGTGTAGGTCATGATGAAAATGACAAAGTAGTGATCCAGCCGATTACCAGGATTGCACATGTGAAGCTGGAAGATCTGGTAGGATATGAGATTCCGAAGCAGAAGCTGATCGAGAATACAGAAGCCTTTGTCAGAGGAAAGAAAGCAAATAACTGTCTGCTTTTCGGTGATGCAGGTACAGGTAAATCGTCCAGTATTAAGGGAATACTGAACAGATATTATGATGAAGGACTTCGGATCATTGAGGTTTATAAACATCAGTTTCAGGATCTGAATGATGTGATCGCCCAGATCAAGAACAGAAATTATAAATTTATTATTTATATGGACGATCTTTCTTTTGAGGAATTTGAAATCGAATATAAATATCTGAAAGCGGTAATCGAAGGTGGTCTGGAGAAAAAACCGGACAACATTCTCATCTATGCTACAAGTAACCGCAGACATCTGGTAAGAGAACGTGCCAGCGATAAACTGGAAATCATGGATGATGATGATCTGCATTCCTCTGATACCGTACAGGAGAAGCTGTCTCTGGTATACAGATTTGGTGTTCGTATCTACTATGGTGCACCAAGCAAAAAAGAATTTCAGACTATCGTTAAAGCACTTGCACAGAGAAATAATATTACCATGTCTGAGGATGAACTTCTGCTGGAGGCTAATAAATGGGAACTCTCTCATGGCGGCCTGACAGGAAGAACTGCGCAGCAGTTTATTGATCATCTTCTGGGAACAGTGAAAGAATAATTTTTCTGTACTTTTCCTGAGGAAAAATAATCAAATCGGAAGGAGAAAACAATATGGCAGTCATGACTTTTGCAGCGATTGATATTGGTTCTTATGAAGTAAGTATGAAGATCTTTGAACTGTCAAAAAGAATCGGATTTCGCGAACTGAATGATGTAAGGTACAGTCTGGAACTGGGCAAAGGGGCCTATGCCGATGGGAAGATTGACACAGAAATGCTGGATGTTCTCTGTGAAGTCCTTAATGATTTCAAGAGAATGATGAAAGATTTTGGTGTGACAGAATACCGGGCATGTGGAACCAGCGCGTTTCGAGAACTTGCCAATCCGCTGATCACGGTAGAACAGATCTTTCAAAGAACAGGGCTGAAGATTGAAGTTTTGAGCAGTGCAGAACAACATTTCCTGGGATATAAGTCAATTGCAGCCATAGAAAAAGGCTTCAAAAAAATGATCCAGAAAGGAACTGCAATTTTGGATGTGGGTGGAGGAAGTCTTCAGGTTTCTCTTTTCGATAAAGATTCTCTGGTCACTACCCAGGGACTGAAAATGGGAAGTCTGAGAATTCGTCAGCGTCTGCAGGAATTGGAAAAATCAACCATACATTATGACCAGCTGGTGGAAGAATTTATCCGAAATGATCTGACGAATTTCCAGCGGCTGTATCTGAAGGACAGAGATATTAAAAATGTAATCCTCATGGGAGATTTTATTACTGATATGATTTTCCAGGAGAAGATGGAAGACAAGATCATAACCCGGGAAGAATTTATGAAGCGTTATGAGAACACAGTAGGAAAATCTGATGATGTTCTGGCGCAGGAGATGGAAATCGATCCGGAATATGCCTCTTTGGTGGTTCCGACTATGGTCGTATGTAAAAATTTCATTGATATATTTAATGCGGAAGCTCTGTGGGCACCAGGTGTTTCGCTCCTGGATGGAATTGCCTATGACTGTGCGGAGAAGAAAAAATTTATAAGAAGTGTACATAATTTTGAAAATGATATTCTGGTCACATCAAGAAATATTGCGAAACGTTATTCAAGCAGTAAGAGTCATATTCAGGGAACCATGAATTTGTGTCTGGATATTTTTGACAGTATGAAAAAAGTTCACGGTATGGGCAGCAGAGAGAGACTTCTCCTGCAGATTGCAGCATTGCTGCATGATTGCGGGAAATATATCAGCATGGGAAATGTATCGGAATGTTCTTATCAGATCATAATGTCCACAGACATCATTGGTCTGTCATCACTGGAAAGAAAAATGATCGCATTTGCAGTCCGGTATAATACGTCATCATTTGGCGACTATGATGAGATGCAGATGATGGGGGCAGGTATTGATCGGGAAAGCTACATAAAAATTGCAAAGTTGACGGCGATTCTCAGGCTTGCCAATGCCATGGACAGAAGTCATTGTCAGAAAGTAAAAGGAATCAAGACTGTATTAAAAGACAGGGAACTGCAGATGATCATGGATTCCAGTCAGGATATTTCCCTGGAACTGGGCCTTCTGAAAGATAAAGTTGCATTTTTTGAGGAAGTGTTTGGAATCCGGCTTGTACTCAGACGTAAAGGCAGGGCGTAGAGGAGGAAGATTATGGAACTGGGTAAATTTGAGAAAAGCGAAAATTTTGTGAACCGTGAACTAAGCTGGCTGAAATTTGATGCACGTGTACTCAGCGAGGCCAGAGATAAAAATCTGCCGCTTTTTGACAGGCTGAAATTTTTAAGCATCACAGCTTCCAATCTGGATGAATTTTTCATGGTACGTGTAGCTTCCCTGAAAGATCAGGTGCATGCAGGATATCATAAAACAGATATTGCAGGAATGACTGCGAAAGAACAGTTAAAGGAAATCAGTGCCAGAACCCATGAAGTGGTTCATGTCCAATATAACACGTTGAACCGTTCGCTGATTCCTGCTCTCGATAAAGTCGGACTTCATCTGGTAGCAGAACATGAAGCTCTGAATGATGCGCAAAAGAATTTTGTGGACAGATATTTTGAAGATAATGTATATCCGGTATTGACACCTATGGCAATGGATTCTTCCAGACCATTCCCACTTATCCGGAATAAGACATTAAATATCGGAGCTCTGATTTCCAAGAAAGACAAAAAAGGAGAGGAAGAGCTGATGTTTGCCACTGTACAGGTTCCTTCTGTTCTTCCGAGAGTAGTGCAGATTCCATCGAAAAAGAGTGAGGATACAACGGTGATCCTTCTGGAAGAAATTATAGAAAGAAATATAGACAAGCTGTTTCTGAGCTATGATGTAGTATGTGCACATCCATATCGTATTATGCGTAATGCAGATCTGACTATTGATGAAGATGAGGCTGAGGATCTGCTGGTAGAGATTCAGAAGCAGTTAAAGAAACGTCAGTGGGGTGAGGTTATCCGCCTTGAAGTGGAAGATAAGATGGATAAACGTCTGCTTGATATCCTGAAAATGGAATTTGATATCAAGGAAGCGGATATTTTTGCTATCAATGGCCCGCTGGATCTGACTATGTTGATGAAGGTTTACGGTGCAGAAGGATTTGAAATGTATAAAACTCCTCGTTATCAACCTGCACCTGTTCCGGAATTTCAGAACGACAAAGATATTTTCCAGGTGATCCGTGAGGGGGATGTATTTTTGCATCATCCATATATGAGCTTTGATCCTGTGGTAAATTTTGTGCGTCAGGCAGCAAAAGATCCGGAGGTTCTGGCAATTAAACAGACCCTTTATCGTGTCAGCGGAAATTCACCGATCATAGCAGCTCTTGCGCAGGCAGCAGAGAATGGAAAACAGGTTTCTGTACTGGTTGAACTGAAAGCTCGCTTTGATGAAGAAAATAATATTGTCTGGGCCAAAAAGCTGGAGAAAGCAGGCTGTCATGTGATTTATGGACTGGTAGGTTTAAAAACTCACAGCAAGATTACACTGGTAGTAAGAAAAGAAGAAACGGGAATCCGCCGTTATGTGCATCTGGCAACAGGTAATTACAATGATTCTACAGCCAAGCTATACACAGATTGTGGTATCTTTACATGTGATGAACGATTCGGTGAAGATGCAACAGCAGTGTTTAATATGCTGTCGGGTTATTCGGAGCCGAAACAATGGAATAAACTGATTGTTGCTCCGATCTGGATGAAAGATCGTTTTCTGGCTATGATTGAGAGAGAAGCAGAAAATGCGAAAAAAGGGCTTCCTGCAGGTATCAGGGCAAAGATGAATTCACTTTGCGATCCAAAGATCATGGCAGCGCTTTATTATGCATCTTCCTGTGGAGTGCAGGTAGACCTGTTGGTACGAGGTATCTGTTGCCTGAAGGTCGGGGTTGTTGGAATCAGTGAAAATATCCATGTCCGTTCCATCGTAGGGGAATTTCTGGAACACAGTCGTATTTTTTACTTTGAAAACGGTGGCAGTCCGGAAATCTATATGGGAAGTGCAGACTGGATGCCCCGTAATCTGGACCGACGTGTGGAGATTGTTTTCCCGGTGGAAGATGAAAAGATAAAAAAAGAACTGGTGCATATTCTGGATCTGGAATTCCGGGATAATGTAAAAGCGCATATACTTCAGCCGGATGGAACTTATGAGAAACCGGATAAGAGAGGAAAGATACAGATCAATTCTCAGATGGAATTCTGTATGGAAGCAACAGAGAAAGCGGCACTTCATAAGCACAAAACTCAGGCAGAGAAATCCAGAGTTTTTATTCCGGCAGAACCGGCAGAGGATATTGAGGAATAATATAGAAAAACAGCAGAGGCAGTCAATGCTTTCTGCTGTTTCTTTGACTGAAAAACTTTTCAAATTGAATATAAAGTTGAAAAAATAAAAAAAATAAATTTTTTTTAAAAAAGTACTTGCATTTTAGAAAAAGATGGTGTATATTAATGAAGTCGGTTGGGAATACCGATGAGAAATAGAAATGGCCAGTTGGTCAAGGGGTTAAGACGTCGCCCTCTCACGGCGAAAACACGGGTTCGATTCCCGTACTGGCTGC
>CAKRVX010000004.1 GCA_934409175.1 uncultured Blautia sp. | reverse complement strand
AACCTCGCCATACTAAGCAGGTTTCCTGGCTCCAGGCTCATCGCTCCTCTCTCCTTCTCATGCTATGGCACAATGGACTTTCGAGATTCACTCCTCTGTTACAGTGACCGGATCGCTCAGGTTTCACACCTGATTCCCTCTCTCTGTACCGTTTTTATTACGGCATCAGCACTTAATATGTTCTGTATGGAATTATACTGACATTATAGTAACACCTTCTTTATACAATGTCAACTATTTATCAATGTTTTTTGTAATGTTCTGTAATACATAAAAAGACCATGGAAGCTAACATAAATCGTTCCATGATCTTTCTATAAAACTTTATTATACCAGTCTTCTTACTGATAAAATTGTTCTGTATGCTGCATTATCACTGATTTTGATGCCATCTACTGAGTTAGATGCATGAACAATCTGCCCATTTCCCATATAGATAGCTACATGACCGCCATAACAGATCAAATCTCCTGGCTGTGCATCTGCATATGATACCTCTGTACCTGCATTCTGCTGTTCATAAGATGTTCTTGGAAGACTCACTCCGAAATTTGCATATACACTCTGTACAAATCCCGAGCAGTCAGCACCATTTGTAAGACTTGTTCCACCCCATACATAAGGATTTCCAACGAACTGTGTAGCATAATCTACTACAGACGATCCTGATCCTGAAGAAGAACTTTCTGAACTACTGGATGACTGCTGACTTTCATACTCATCCTGAGATACCGTATTATCAGAATCAATTACATTTCCATACTCATCATACTGTACATCATCGGAAGACTCATCTGCTGAATCTTCTGCAGAATCTTCTGCGTCATCTGTATCTTCAATTACATTTCCATCTTCGTCATACTGTACATCATCGGAAGATTCGTCTGTATTCTCAATTACATTTCCATCTTCATCATATTCTGCGTCATCGGAAGATTCATCAGCTTCTTTAGCTGCCGCTTCCTCAGCTGCTGCCTGCTCGGCCGCCTGTCTGGCAGCTTCTTCTTCAGCCTGACGTCTTGCTTCTTCCTCAGCTGCAATTCTTTCAGCTTCCAGTCTCTCAATCTCAGCTGTCTGTTCTGCCAGAAGATTTGCATATTCCGTAGCCTGCTGCTGCGCATATGCAATTTCATTTTCATAATCTGCAGAAGCTGCTTTCTTCTCATCAATCTGTCCCTGAAGTACATAGGACTGTTCTTCATAAGAAGATTTCATCTCTTCTAACTCAGCTTTGTCAGATTCATACTGAGCTTTCAGATTCTTAACTTCTTCAATGGTATTTACATATTTGTCAAGATTCTTTCTGTCCTGCTCATACATCTGCTGTGTATTCTCAGCTCTTGTCAAAAGATCACTGAGATCATCTGAATTAAGCATCATCTGAAACCATGCAGTGTCTCCACCCTGTTCATACAGACACTGAATACGTTTCTTCATGTTCTCATACTGCTTATCTCTGGCTTTCTGTGCCTTCGACAGATCCTGTTTCGTTTTAATAATATCTACTTCTTTATTATCAATATCGTTCTTAAGAGTGTCAATGGAAACCATTACGCTTACAAGATTGGAATCCAGTTCTGAAATTTCACTCTCAAGCTGTGCCTTCGCATTTGCCAGTTCATCCATACGGGAATATGTAGCATCAAGCTGCTGGCTTGTGATTGCCTGCTCTTCTCTTAAATCATCTTCTCTGGATGCACTTACACTGACAACCTGCATGGTACTCATTGCCAACGCCAATGTCAGACATACAATTCTTTTCTTCATGACCTCTCACCTTCATATTTATTTTGAATCATGTAATATTTTCGCAACATCTAATTTAATTCTTATATATATTAACATATGATTACATGGATTGCAAGGTATATCTGCAATAAAGTTTAAATTTTTGTAACATTTAGTAACCTTTTTGCAATCAATATTATAATTCATAAAAGAAAACGGTCTCCCAAAGGAAACCGTTTTCTGATTTTTCTTATTTTGATTACATTTTCTGTTATATTTCTTTAACTGAACAGATCTGCAAGAATCTCATCAGCTGTCATATTCAGATAACCATCCGGATCAGAAAGTGTACTTCTGTTCCATCTGAAATAATTACCTCTTCGAATGTAATTACCACTGGAAGTATGATAATTATATTTCGTATATCCGGCATATCTGGACATATATTTCTGTGCCAGCGCAATAGCCTGACTTGAATATTCGCCGCTCGGTGTCGGAGTACCGGAAATCTGAACCCCCGCATTCGGTGTTGAATGTACGATCACCGCACTCTTATCTTTACACTGTCCAAGAATAATCCATGTATGACCACTGTCATATCCTACATCACCAGGGCAAACTTTCCAGGCGTTACTTGCCAGATTAGCCTGTGTGAGGACGCTTCCCCAGCCATTGGATCTATACAGACTTCCGATTTCACCGGATACAACTGTATAACCGCTTCCGATACCGGACTTGGACTGCATGACCTGATATGCTGCCCAGCCTACGAAACCGGAACAGTCAAATCCTTTTGCTCTGTTTGCAGTACTTAAATCTCTGTAATTATTATAATCATAACTGCTGCTCTGACTGTTATAGAAAGCCGTCATGGTAGGGCTGATGCCTTTTCTTGTGGAATCATTCCATCCTCCACCCCATACATACAGAGCTTTTCCTACCGGCTGCAGTGCACCTGCCAGATAATTTTTGATTGTCTTTGTACCTGTCGGGTTTGTGGTATCGATCATCACACCATTGGAACTGAATTTGTATTGCTTTCCGTCAATGGTTACTTCACCAGTTGCCATCACACCAGTGGATTTATCAAAATAGTATTTGTTATAATCAATCGTCTTCCATCCAGTCGCCATCTTTCCATTACTGGTGCTGAAATAATAAGTCTTCCCATCAAGAGTCGTAAATCCCTTTGCCATGATACCATCTGATGTCTTAAAGTATCTGGACTCATTTTTGGAATTTTTCGCCCATCCGGTGAGCATATAGCAGGCGCTTGTAAAATATCTGGTATTTTTCTTACTGTCCGTAAGAAATGTCTTACATGCAGCCACACCGCTCTGACTGTAGAAATAATATTTCTTTCCCTTCAGTGTGAGCCATCTTGTCTGCATATAACCGGTCTTTCTATTAAAATATCTTTTCTGATTCTTGGAATCTGTTACCCAGCCTGTGAGCATCACTCCTGTTCCTTTACTGAAATAACGTTTCTGGCCTTTGGAGTTCTTTACCCAGCCCTTGTACTGGACACCTGTGTTTTTATTAAAGTAATATTTTTTTCCGTCCAGTTCCAGCCATCCCTTCTGCTTGGAACCATCATTTTTTATGTAATATGACTTGCCATTAATAGTAACAAAACCGGTCTTTGTTTTCGCCTGCACATCTGAGGCATGAAAAAGTACAGATACTCCTACAGCAAAAAACAACAGGAGCAGAAGTATCCCCCAGCTTCTTAACTTCTTGTTAACGTTTTGCATATATACCTTCCTTTTCTTTCATTTTTATTATCGGATAAGATAATATTTTTTTACAATGTTGTTACGTTTCTATGACCCTATTATATTACACCTTCAATAATCCGTCAACATATAAGTCAAATTATGTTAAATATTCACTAGATTATCCGGGGTTCTTTCTATAAAAAAGAGACAAAGCTCACAAAAAGCTTTGTCTCCTTTAATACTTTTAACACATTTAATACTCTTTAGAGAAGATGCTTCCTAAGTTCTGCACCATCTGCAGCACTTAAATATGCCGGAGCAACATCAAATACTGTCTTTGCACCAGTCTGTCCTTCCTTGTTCATACGATATGCCGCTCTTGCGTAAGCAACCAGTACAGAAGATGTGAATTCCGGATTGGAGTCAAGCTTTAAGCTGTACTCGATCACATGACTGTTTTCATTATCCCAGCCTGTTTTTCCGGTTCTGATCACGAAACCACCATGAGGAATTCCGCTGTGATCACGTTTCATCTCTTCTTCTGTAATGAAATGTACAGTCGTATCATATTCATCAAAATAGTTCGGCATAGTCTTGATATCATTCTCTATCTGTGCAAGATCAGCACCTTCTTCTGCTACTACAAAGCATTCTCTGGTATGTTTCTGTCGGGTTGTCAGATCCGGATTCTCTCCATTACGTACAGCCTCCAGTGCAGCTTCTACAGGAATTGTATACTGTTTTGCATCTTTTACACCTTTGATACGGCGAACTGCATCAGAATGTCCCTGGCTGACACCTTTACCCCAGAATGTATAATCCTTTCCGTTTGTGAGGATTGCGTTTGCGTAAAGACGGTTCAGGGAAAACATTCCCGGATCCCAGCCAACAGAAATAATGCCCACATGTCCGTTCTCTTTAGCAGCTTTATCAACTGCCTCGAAATGCTGCGGAATCTTTGCATGGGTATCAAAGCTGTCAATTACATTAAAGTATTTTGCATATTCCGGAGTCTGTTTCGGAAGGTCTGTGGCACTTCCTCCGCAAATAATCAAAACATCGATCTTATCTTTCATTTTCTCTGCATCATTTACAGAATATACAGAAGCTGTTTCTGTAAGAATCTTCACAGTCTGTGGATCACGGCGTGTAAACACAGCCACAAGCTCCAGGTCCGGATTATGTTTGATGGCACACTCTACGCCACGGCCAAGATTGCCATAGCCCAAAATACCAATACGAATACTCATTATATTTTCCTCCTATTTCCTTTATTCAATCACCACTTTAATATAGTAATCTTTCAAAAGTACGTTGTCAATTATAAACTTATATTTTTAAGTACGAAAAACTTCCCTCAGTATCAGCAGCATAATACGCCTCCGCCCGGACAGCACAGGCTACAGGCCAGATTTGCCAGACAAAGTTTCATACAATAGTCATCTCCTCCTGATGGCATACCGCCAAAAGGATTCTGCATTTCCTGATACCAGGTTCCTCCGCCCTCCATCTGCTGAAGCAGCATACGGTACTGTGCATTATCTGGTTCCAGTCGTACAGCCTCCCGGATATCATTTAATGCATTCACATTGTTTCCTAATCCCATATTTGCCATAGAAGACAGATAATACCACTGACCATTATGCTGTGCCAGAGACTGCAGTACATTCATGGCTTCTCTGTAATGACCACTCTGAATATAATTTGCCGCAGCCTGTCTGCGAATACTTTCCTCATCCTGATAACTGTTCTCAGCCTGTCCGGAAAAACCGCCGAATCCGCTAAATCCACCATTATAGCTGTCATATCCGCTGCCCTGCTCTCTTTCCCGCATAATCTGCTCATATGCCTGCTGTACCTGTTTGAATTTTTCTTCTGCCTGTTCCTTATTCGGATTGTTAATATTTGCATCCGGATGATATTTACGGCTCAACTTACGATAAGCTTTTTTTACATCCTCATCCGATGCATTTCTGTCCACTCCCAGAATACTGTATGGATCAATCATTTTCTCTCTCCCCTGCTTCCTTCCGCTGTTTCCGGATTGCCTCAAATCGGCACCACACACCGGAATAAAGAATATTTCTCAGAATATCCGTATATTGTACAATAGGAAGCTTCTCAAATTCTCTGCAAGTCTGTGCCATCATCATAATCAGCAGCTGCTGCACCTGCTCGTCAAACTCTTTTATTTTATATTTTTCTGAAAAAGGATTATAATTTCCGTTTTTTACATCTTTTTCCACATCATCATAAGCATCCAGAAGATAAATAAACTTACCCAGATAAAATCCCATACGTCGGAGTGTACTTTCCCAGATATCGGACTTCCATGCAAAAATTTCTTCCATGATTCTGCCAAAGCAGCCTGACATTTTATCAATGTCCATTTCCCCAGCTTTCTCCATAACAGACAGTTCATGGAGCAGGCTTCGAATCTTCGCTGATTTTTTTGGATAACGATAACTCAGCCTTTTATTTTTACTCTCAAGAACTCTGGAATATCCCAGTGCCGTGAGTTTTTTTTCGTCTTCCCAGTCATCTCTGCATTTATAATAGGTAAGCAGCACATTCATATCAGCACCGTACTCTGTTGCTGCATTCCTTCTTACCTGCTGTTTCTGTACCGGATGAACAATACAGCGCGTAGTGCCTTTCTGTGTGGGCAGTTCATAAAGCGCACTGAGTAGCATTACCACAAATGTCATATCATAAGTCAGCGAAATCTGTCCGGATATTCCGTATTTTTCTCTCAGTTCTCTGCACAGACCACAATAAAAAGATCTATACAGGTCAAAATCCTTAAAACGGATCTCAGGTTTGTTCATTACCACATAACCAAACATTTTATCTCCTCTTTATGAATTTCACATGGCATTTCGGACATTCAATCTCTATCTTCTGTCCCTTTCCTCTGGGAATACGGATCTTTTGTCCACATCCCGGGCAGGTATAAATATGATGTGTCTTTCTCTGTTCCATCATACTCTTTTCTCTGCTAAACCCGTTACGAATTTTCTGTGTCTGTGCCAGATATTTCTGATTCTCACTGGAACGAGCGTAAATGTTTCTGGAAAGAATTCTGTAATATGTGTAAATAATTAAAACAAAACCCAGCATATCCAGTATTCCACCAGCAGCACTTCTTCGCATAAAGGATCCTATTACCACCAGAAAAAGTGCCACTCCCAATGTAAATCTTCCAAGCTGATCTACGCCATAACGTCCCTGCATAAATTTATTTATTTTATCTTTCATAAATTTCCTCTTTTCTGATCCGTCCCGTCTTACTCTCTCACAAGAACTTTCAGAACCTCTGCAATATACATAGTATGATAATCCTTCTCCGGATACCATTTCCCATCATTTTCCGGTGCATCAAAGCACTCCGGTTTAATTGTATCATGATACATTTTTTTACATACCATAATCATCTTCGCTTCCTTGATTCCTGCTGTTCCATCTGTAAAATACGGTGTCAGTCCTGCATCTTTAATCTTGTCAATACCTTTTCCTGATACAGTTCCACAGTAATTTAAAGCCTTTCTGTGATCATTTCCAAGCACAGAAATTGTAAAAGTATCTTCTCTGTCTACAAACTCCTTTGTATATCTCTGTGGACGGATATATACAGTTACTGCATTTTTTCCCCACATTACACCCATGGCGCCCCAGCTTGCTGTCATAGTATTACATTTTTCTTCATTTCCTGCTGTGATCAGCAGCCAGTCCTTTCCAATAGTATTAAATGGATTCAGCTCCAGCTCTGACGGTTTTACTTCTCTAAAACTCATACTAGTATTCCTCTCTTTCTGATTTTATTACTGCTGTCATTTCGTATCACTGTTCGTTTATTCTGTTCGTAACTTATTTATCATTGCACACCTGGAAAATATAAAATTTCAGATAATAGGATTCATCTGCTGCCCACAAAATCGGATGATCCGGTGCCTGAGTCCTGTACTCAACCTGACGAAGACGCTTATGTACATTCTTCGCAGCCTGTCCGATAGTTCTGGTAAAAAGTTCATAATCCATGAAGTGTGAACAGGAACAAGTTGCCAGATATCCTCCATCCTTCACAAGTTTCATAGCGCGAAGATTAATCTCACGGTATCCTTTCACTGCATTCTTAATGGAATTTCTGGACTTGGTAAATGCTGGTGGATCAAGGATAACCACATCAAATTTCTCACCCTTTTCTTCCAGTTCCGGAAGAAGTTCAAACACATCCTCACAGATAAACTTCACTCTGTCAGATAATCCGTTCAGTGCTGCATTAGCTGTAGCCTGATTGACAGCAAGTTCAGAAGCATCCACCCCTGTAACACTCGCAGCACCTGCAATTCCTGCATTCAATGCAAAAGATCCCGTATGCGTGAAGCAGTCCAGAACCCTGGCTCCTTTACACAACTTCTGAATTGCCAGTCTGTTGTATTTCTGATCAAGGAAAAATCCTGTCTTCTGTCCATCTTTTACATCTACTTCATATTTTACACCATTCTCTTCAATCTGCACCAGTGTTGGAAATTCAGGACCGATAAACCCCTTTACCAGTTCCATTCCTTCCTGTTTTCTGACCTTCACATCGCTTCTTTCATAAACACCACGGATCTGGATGCCATCCTCGGCCAGAATCTTTTTTAAAAGTTCTACAATTTTTTCTTTAAACTGATCGATTCCCAACGCCAATGATTGTACTACCAGCACATCAGAGAATTTATCTACTACAATACCCGGAAGAAAATCTGCCTCTGCAAAAATAAGTCTGCAGCTTCCTGTATCTACTACCTTTTTACGATATTCCCACGCATCCCGTACTCTCTTTTCCAGAAAGTCTTCATCAATTTCCACATGCTCATCTCTTGTCAGAAGACGTACGGTAATCTTGGAATGAGTATTGATAAATCCCTTTCCAAGGGGATAGCCGTCGAAATCATGCACCAGTACAATATCTCCATTTGTAAAGCTTCCCATGATTGTTTCTATCTCATTATCAAAAATCCACATTCCGCCGGATTTCAAAAGTCTTCCTTCTCCCTTTTTCAGGGTTACTACTGCCATACCCATATTTCTTTTATTCCTCTCTGTTGCATTTTACAGTTACTGCCATCTCCTGAGCAGCAACAATTTACGATACATTTTAACACATATATTTTCATTTTTCTACCGAATACGCAAAGCAGCCTGTGAAATCATGGAAATTTCACAGGCTGTTTCTTTTTTCTTTATTCTTTTTTCAGCATTTCTTTATAAGAATGCACCGATCCAGCCCGCCATAGCACTGTGTGACCTTTTTCACTTCATATCCATGGCTTTCCATATTATATCTACTGAAACGGTTATCCGGATGAATTGTACACATGAGATAGTGAAATCTGTTTTTATCCAGAAATTCCTCCGCTGCTTCAAGCATTCTTCCCTGAAGTCCGGCTCCTCTGTAAATCCTGCCGACTACCGCAGAATCCATCACCGCTACCTGCCGAAGTGCCTCTTCATTCATACCAAGATAATTTCCCAGGTTATCATCCAGATCCGGATATTTCACAATGAAAAAACCCGCAATCTTATCATCAGCTGTCTGCGCCACTACTGTATATCCTTTATCTGAAATATGCTGTCTGACATAAGATTCATCGTCTGCCACAAACCAATCCGGATGTTTCCGGTCATCTGCTGCCTCTGTCATAATATTCATAATCCCCGACAGATCCCTGAGAGTAGCCTTTCTGATCAGAAACGGCACAGTACCTGCTGTTTTATTCTTCACCGGATGCATCTTCTGTATTGTAAGTTTCTGTACTTTCATTGTACAGTTTTTCAAAGAACTTCATGGTATCTTTATATAAGTTCTGTCTCTCATCATCTGTAAGTTCACTAAGTTCCGGTCCTGCCTGGGATCCTTCTGCAATTCCAAAGATCTCCTTCATGGACTTATCGATCATGTTCAGTTCTGTAGTCATATAAGTCTCTGTTCCATCTGCTACATAAGAGTCTGTTCCATTCTTCAGAACTTCCAGATATGCTTTCTCAACTTCTTTTGTAAGAGCTTTTCCATTCTCTTCATTAAGAACTACTGAATTTTCTGCTGTATCATCTCCCATGGCTGTATGAAGAGAATCCGCATCCCCCTCATATTCACCTTTGCAGAATGTTTCAGTCTGATTAAATAACTGCATCTGATCGTCTGTCAAAGAAGAAGTGTCCAGTTCCTCTGAAGACGCTGTATCTGATCCATCATCTGTACTTTCATTCAGACTGGCATCTGTGTCATCACCTGTATTCTGGTCACTGCTGTCACCATCATAAGTCTCTTGATTCTCATCCATATTGTCAAAAGTACTGTCATCTGTTGTTTCATTGTCTGTACTGGTGTCTGTATCCATTCCTGTTTCCTGTTCCAGAGACGGATTCTCAGTAGAACTCTCTATAACATTATCACCCAGCGCACTGTTGTCTACATTATCCAGAATATCGTCATCTGGATTTGCAGTGTCATCTTCTTCGTCTTCCACATCTCCTATTTCGTTATTATCTCCGGATGTATTCTGATCCACCTGTTCCAGAGTTGATTTTACATCATCATAATTATAATCCTGCTGTGCAATCTGTTGGAGAAGACTTACGATCTTATCAATCTGGTCAGAATCCAGTGTTACATTATTCTGCTGTGCGACATTTACTACAATATTGTAAATCTCATCTGCATTCTGAACATTATCCTTGATGACCTGCATCTTGGAATTATTCATGACTGTAGTAGCATCGTTCTTTCCTACATTATCTGCAAGATTTCCTGTTACTACCATTTCTTCTGTAGCAAGCTGTTTCTTTGTGCTGTCAAGTTCCTCTCCTGTGGCAGTTTCATATGCCATCTGAATACCTGTCAGTGCACCTGTGCCGGAAACTTCAAACGGGCAGGCAGCTATAACTTCGCAATTCTTCACACCAGAAGTAGAAAGTGATGTAGCGATCATATTACAGGTAACCCAGTTCAGATTGGCTGTACGTACCTTGATTCCGCCGGACTGCGTCGGTTTCACATAAGCACAGCTTACAGTTCTGGTTCCGATCTGCTCAATAGGAACATACGCACTTAAATGATCTCTCTCATCCTGGTTGGTGATCGTCATAATCTGAACCTGACTGCTGTTTACATTAAAATATTTCATCATCGTATTCTTCTGTGCATCTGTCAGATCTGCCCCCAGAGTAACTACTTTCATGGAATCTGCTCTGGCAGGTAAAGCAGTTCCGGAAACTGCCAGACATGCGCTGCAAAGTAATGCACCTAATACTTTTGCTTTTTTCATAATATAACCTCCCTGTATATACTGAAAAAAATTTTTCTGTTTGATGTTTTTATTATAACATATCCTTTTTATAATTTGTAACCTTTATTATTCTCCCACAAATTTATAAGATTCCTAATCCCTGCAACAGAATTTTTAATCCGATAAGAATCAGAATAATCCCTCCGCAAAGTTCCGATTTTGATTTATATTTCATTCCGAAAATGCTTCCTATTTTCACGCCAACTGCTGAACAGACGAATGTGATCATCCCGATAAAAGATACTGCCGGTATTACACTAACTTTCAGAAACGCAAAAGTAACACCGACTGCCAACGCATCAATGCTGGTGGCAACAGCCAGCAGAAACATGGATTTCATATCCATATCTGCATTTACATGTTCCTCTTCTCCGGATTCTCTGATCATACTTCCACCGATAAATACCAGCAATGTAAAGGCAATCCAGTGGCTGTACTGTGTGATCTTATCTGCCCAGAAATATGCTGCAAAATAGCCTATACATGGCATAAGTGCCTGAAAGCCCCCAAACCAGGCTCCTGCAATACACATGTGTTTCCAGCTGATTTTTCCAAGTGAAAGCCCTTTGCAGACAGACACTGCGAAAGCATCCATGGAAAGTCCGATGGCCAATACAAATAATTCAAAAATATTCATGTTTTTCTCCTTTTTTATAAATACTTCCAGGAAATTTCTAAGGAGTATTTTTACCAGCTCAGGGAAATTCCCTGCTTCAGCTGCTAATATCCGGTTAACTGTAAACAAAAAAAGAGACACACAGACAGTCTTTGACTGTCCATGAGTCTCACCGTTTAAAGCAGCACCGGGTATTCTGTACCATTATGTCGATACTGCTACATATTCTTAAATATGCCGATTACTCCCTCCTGGAGATTATACGATACTGATTACAAACTTTCCCTGCTTCAATAAATTCTGTAATCAGCAACAACCGTTTCTGATTTTATCAGATTTTCTCCAGCAATGCCGGAATCTGTTCCAGTTTGTTAACTTCATAGTCAGGAAAAATGTCTGCTATTTTCTCATGAGTCGGATTAAACCATAATGTTTTGATCCCTGCATTAATTCCTCCCTGTATATCAGATGTCAGACTGTCTCCGATGATAACTGCATATTCTTTACGGAAATCAGGAATTTTTGAAAAACAAAAGTCGAAATATTCTTTTCCTGGTTTATTGTATCCAACTTCCTCTGAAATAAAAATATCATGGAAATATTTTCCGATTCCTGCACTTTTCAATCTACCTCTTTGTACACTCAGTGTTCCGTTCGTCACAAGATACATATCGTACCTGGCATACAGGTCCTTCAACAATTTCTCTGCGCCATTTATAAAATAATGTCCCTCTGCCAGAAGGGTCTCATAACGCTTCGCAGCCAACTCTGCCTGCACCCCTATCTTTTCTTCTTCAAATAACAGCTGAAATCTGCGAAGTTTTACCTGCTCTCTGGTAAGTTTTCCCTGTTCCAGAAGTTTCCACTGTGCCAGATTCAGTTCACTGTATCGTTCCAGTATTTTTTCCTGAGGTTCCACGCCAAACTCTTTCAGTGTTCTGGACACTGCCCGCCTCTCTGCTTTATTAAAATCCAGTAATGTATTATCAAGATCAAAAAACACTGTTTTTATCATAATCTTTCCACCTTTTTTAAGTTTGCGATGGTCTCTACATGAACCGTCTGACAAAACTGGTCTACACAGCAGGCTTTTTCCAGTTCATATCCTGCATCCAGAAAGGCAGGAAGATCTCTGGCAAGACTGGTAGCTTTACAGGAAATGTATACAATGTGATTCACTCCGTAAGATAATATCTTTGGCAATGCTTTCGGGTGAATACCGTCTCTTGGAGGATCCAGAATAATGACATCCGGCTTTTCTGTCAGATCATCCAAAACTTTCAATACATCTCCTGCAATGAACCTGCAGTTATCCAGATGATTCAATTCAGCATTTTCCCGTGCAGCTTTCACTGCGTCTTCTACGATTTCCACACCTATCACCTGATCTGCCACAGAAGCAGCCAGCTGCGCAATAGTTCCTGTTCCGCTGTAAA
Organism: uncultured Blautia sp.; assembly: GCA_934409175.1. Classification (GTDB taxonomy): domain Bacteria; phylum Bacillota; class Clostridia; order Lachnospirales; family Lachnospiraceae; genus Blautia_A. Next base: position 40,383 of record CAKRVX010000004.1, on the reverse strand, counting down.
GATCAAAAACAACCTTATCTCTTGTATCTCCTATATATTGACGCACTGTGGAATACAAGACTTCAGCAGCCAGTGAATTCGGCTGAAAAAATGAAAATGTACTGATCTTAAACCGAAGTCCCAGCAGATTCTCATAAAAATAATCCTGTCCGTAAAGAATTCTGGTTTCATCACTCTGAACCACATCTGAAAGGGAATCATTGATAATATGCATGATTCCAACGATCTTTCCCTCCAGAGGAAGCGCAAGGAGTTCCTCCTTCAATGGTTCCAGATCATACTCTTCCTGACTGGTAGTGATCACATGAACCAGAATTTCTCCTGTAGTGATCCCACGGCGCAGCAGAAGATGGCGAAGATAACCTGTATGCTGCATCTTTTTATAATAGGGAACGTTCCGTTTGAGAAAATACTCATGTACACAATGAAGAATCTTCGTCATGTCTTCATGAACCAGCTTGCAGTCATCTGCTGTCAGCACATCATAGGTGCTGCCCTTCTTGTGAAGTCCCAGAGTCAGCGGTCCATCTTTATATGCATCGCCGAAAGAAAATTCCATCTTATTCCGGTATTTGAACTCAATGGGACTTCCGTGAATTCCATCCCAGTAATATTCCCGCCCGTCCAATGCTGTCTCCAGAAGTTCCCTCACCTGTCGTTCCTTCATCTCCAGCTGATTTTCATAGGACATCGTCTGATACATACATCCACCGCAGTCAGGAAAAATACTGCAGACAGGATTCCTTGTTTCAAGCGGCGATTTCTCCAGAATTTCCAGCAGACGTCCCTCTACACGTCCGGAACGCTTCTTGTTGATCATAAAACGTATCTTCTGCCCTGGCATTCCATTCTTCACAATTACTTTCTGATCTCCAACCATGACGATTCCTTTGTTCGGAAAATCAATTTTCTTTATTATACCTTCATAAATCTCGCCTTTTTTCATATTTCCTCCTGTTGTTTTTTGCTGATTCCGTTAAAAATAGCTCCGGTATAAGCCGGAGCTATTGGCATTCGTTTCTGATCTTATTCTTCTTCATCTTCGAAATAATCATCGAAGTCATCATCAAAATCTTCTTCAAAATCTTCCAGATAATCCGGAGCAAAGAAACGATATACTGCAAATGCGATACCTGCTATTGCTACTACTGCACCAATGATTGCCAGTACCCAGAGGACTGTATTTTTTTCTTTTTCTTCTTCTTTTCTGTTTAAGGCTGCTAATAATTCGTCAATTTTAATATTCATATCTGCACCATCCTCTCAATATTTCTGCAGGTTTCTCTGCCTGCGATATTAATGTGGTTATTATACCACCTTTGGGGAGATTTTACCATAAATATCTGAATTAAATTTCTTTTCTTCAGCATAGTCCGGACACTTTTTATCCACCTAAAAAGACCATGCCGGAAATCATTATCTCTTTCCGCATGGTCTTTCAGATGGCAGTATATTTTTGAGGTTAAACTTTTTTATTTAATAAAACTTACATGTTTACAGATTTCTTCAATGGCTTTTTCTTTTCTTTTATTAAAGATTACTTTATTTTCTTCAAAAAGATTACGTCCTTCTGTATCAATAGATACAATAAGCGGTCCGAACTCTTTTACACGACAGTGCCATAAGGTTTCCGGCATTCCCAGGTCTCTCCACTGCGCATCTACAATCTCTTCTACTTCTGTAGCTGCTACTACTGCGTTTCCTGCAGGGAATACACAGTGGATTGCTTTGTAGTTCTTGCAGGCATATTCAGTGTTTGGTCCCATGCCGCCTTTTCCTACGATTACTTTTACGCCAGTTTTCTCTACGAATTCTTTTTCAAATTTTTCCATACGCATACTAGTTGTCGGTCCCACGGATACCATTTCGAACTTGTCGTTCTCAAGTGGACGGATGATCGGGCCTGCATGAAAGATTGCAGCGTCACGTACATCAACCGGTAATTCACGGCCTTCTTCTACCAGACGTCTGTGTGCAACGTCACGGCAGGTTGTAAGGCTTCCGTTTAAGTAAACAATGTCTCCAACGTGGATGTCAGCAAGATCCTCTGCTGATACAGGTGTTGTTAAAATTTTCTTTCCATCTTTAATTTCCAGCATTATAAAGTCACCCCCGAATGTGTTGTGATTGTGTAGTTGAGATCCTTATCAAAAATAATATGTCCGCGTCTGTGGGACCAGCATCCAACGTTTACAGCTACGCCGATCGTAGATGGATGTCTTGCAGTATTTTCAATATGTACACCCATTACTGAATACTTTCCGCCCATTCCCTGCGGTCCAAGGCCTATGGAATTAATTCCGTCTTCCAGAAGTTTCTCCATGGAAGCTGCTCTTTCGTTTTCATTATGACTTCCCAGCGGACGCATCAGAGCTTTTTTGGAAAGAAGCGCTGCTGTCTCTACGGATGTTGCAACACCTACACCTACCAGAAGTGGAGGACATGCATTTAATCCATAAGAAGTCATAACATCAAGAACGAATTTCGTTACACCTTCATAACCTTCACCTGGCATCAGGACCATAGCTTTTCCAGGAAGTGTACATCCGCCGCCTGCCATGTATGTATAGATTTCACACTGGTCGCTGTCCGGAACGATATCCCAGAATACTGTCGGAGTTCCTTTTCCTACATTTTTACCTGTGTTGTACTCATCAAATGTTTCTACACTGTTGTGACGAAGCGGTGCTTCGAATGTCGCTTTTACAACTGCTTCTTTTAAGAGTGCTTCCAGTTCGCCGATCAGCGGGAAGTTTGTTCCGCATTTTACCCAGAACTGAAGGACCCCTGTATCCTGGCAGCTTGGACGGTTTAATTCTTTTGCCAGATTCTGGTTCTTCTTCATTGTCTGATAGATTGTTTTGGAAAGTGGGCTGTCCTCTTTCTCTGCAAGCTCGTCAAGCTTTGCAATAATGTCGTCCGGCAGCACTTTGGCAATGTGAGATACGAAATTTGCCATATAATTGGTAAGCTGCTCTATCTGTTCCTGTTTGCTCATTTTCTTTACCTCCTGAGTTTCTATATTTGTCAGTTACTATCTCTTTACTTTATTTCCTCTCTAAACAATTATGCCGGGAAGAATGGGAATGCAATTGGCAGGATGATCATACTTACGATTGTTGCAATAATGATCAACGGCAAACCAGTTTTTACATAATCCATAAATGTGTAACCGCCTGCTCCTACTACCATGGTGTTGGCCGGCATTCCGATCGGTGTTGCATATGCGCAGGAACCGCCGATAACGCATGCCATAAGTACTGCTCTCGGGTCAGCCCCCATTCCCTGTGCGATTGATACGCAGATTGGGGCCATCAGAGCTGTTGTTGCCGTGTTTGACATGAAGTTTGTCATTGCGCAACAAAGGATAAATACTACAAAAGTCAGAACATATGGAGAGGGGTTCTCGCCCAGTGCGCGGATTACTGTATTCGCGATTTCCTCTCCAGCTCCGGTTTCTGATAATGCAGATGCCAGAGAAAGTGTTCCGCCGAAAAGGAAGATTGTCTTGAGATCGATGGATTTCAGGGCATCCTTTTCTGAGATAACGCCTGTCAGGATCAGTGCCAGTGCTCCGATGCATCCTGTGACACAAAGCTTGATTCCTATCTTATCTTCAAAGATCATTCCAAGAAGTGTCAGTATCAGAATAACCAGTGATAAGATCTGTTTCCATTTCGGCACATCGTCGAAATTCTTCTGCTCATCAAATACACTTTCTGAATCGGACGGCTTCTTATCAGGAAGAAGTCTGTATCCGATAGTTGCATAAAAAATGACTCCACAGATCAAAATTGGCAATCCTACAATTGCATATTCAAAAAATCCAAAGGATTCTCCGATCTTCTGAAGTTCACTCTGTGCGATCAGGTTTCCAGGTGCTCCGATCAGGGATAAGTTACCTCCCATAGCTGCGGCAAATACCAGCGGCATCAGAAGTCTTGATCTGGAATATCCGGATTTCGCTGCGATTCCGATCACTACCGGGATCAGGATTGCGGCTGTTCCTGTGTTGGATAATACTCCACTCATTAATCCTACGATTACCATGATCGCGACGATCAGCATTCTCTCTGATTTCGCAAACTTTGTAACGATTCCTCCGATCTTATTTGCCATTCCTGTTTCAAATAAGGCACCGCCCACAATAAACATGGCTACGAAAAGAATTACGTTACTGTCAATGAATCCTGCAAATGCGGTCTTAATATCAAGTACCCCCGTGACCACCAATCCGCAACAGACAATCATTGATGTTACACCCAGCGGTATTTTTTCAAGTACAAACATGACCACTGCGAATGCAAGAAACAACAATGTAATAGTTGATGGACTCATCTCTCGCCCTCCTTCGTTTTATATAGTTTTTGCTTTGATATATTATCTTTAATATTTGATAATGTATCCATTTCTTGATTCTAAAATAATACAGAATGCTGATTTTGTCAAGATAGTAAATATCTTTTCAGCATTCTGCATGACTTGTTATGTGTATTTTTATATATATTCACTACATATATATTTATTTCTGCAATTTATGCACAATCGGAATTTTCATGTTATTGAATTCTTATGTAAAACATTTTCTGTAAAACTATCTGTCCAGTTTTATTGATATCTGGTAAGTAAATCTGCCATGCTTCGATAAATATGTCTGTGCATTTCCAGACGTGCCTGTTCTGCATCTCTCTTTTCCAGTGCTTTATAGATCATTCTGTGTTCCTGGATAGATACTTTTGCATAATCACTTTCTGTAGATTTTACACCCATAGATAATCCATTCCACAGCTCTGCAAGCATTTTCTGCATTTTTTCGTTGGAAGCACCATTCCATATTTCATAATGAAAAGACTGGTTCAGATTCGCATAATTACTGAAATCTTCCTCTCTCAATGCTTCCTCTGCTGCATCCAGACAGTTTTTTACCGGTAACAGATCTGCTTTGTTTTCGCAAAAGAGCACACACGCCTCGCTTTCCAGGGCTGCACGGATCTGATAATGTTCACGTATCGTCTTCTCATTCACTCCAAGAACCAGTGCAGCTTTATTCTGGTTTAATTCGATCAGCCCATCTCTTGCCAGTATCTGAAAGGCTTCACGAACCGGTGTCACGGATACTCCCAGTTCCTGAGCTGTAGATTCCAGTGTTAATGTCTCACCTTCCTGAATCTGTCTGGAAATAATAGCTTTTCGCAATGCGGATGCCACCCTTTCTCTTGCGGGCAGCAGCTTGATCGGTTTCAGACCTAACATCACTTATTCCTCACTTTCATCATAATTTCCGGAAACACAGAATAATATTGTTCAAATAATTTCTGAATCTCTGCATCTTTCTTTTTTGCAGATTCTGCACTTTCAAAAGCCACCTTATAAATCTGATCGAGCAATTTTTTTCTATCAGACTTATGGTAAAACATACTGTCAATTACAAACGATACATAAATTTCTGTCATAGTCTCAAGAAGTTTTTTCTGAAGTCCAAATGGACAGATTTCGTATATCTTTCTATGAAACTCCAGTTCGTCCGTAAACATTTGCATATATTCTGTATTTTCTTCTTTCTGACTGTAACAATGTTTTAAAGCCCGACATTCCAGATTGCCGCACAATTTGAATATTTCCTCAAAATATTCTGCTGAAAACTCTGCTGCTTTAATATGATTATTTGGAAGACGTTCTACAAGCCCCTGATATTCCAGAAGAATTAACGCTTCACGTACCGGCATTCTGGAAACTCCAAGACTTTCTGCCAGTTCATTCTGTGTCATTTCTGTACCTGAGGGAATATCCCCCGACAGAATTGCTCCTTTTAACGCTTCTACAATCCCACCCTGTTTTTTTGAAACCCGGATTTTTTCCATATATTTTATTAATCTCTCTTCCTGAAAATTAAAAGAGGACAGTATATGCCCTCTTTTTACATATATATTATATTGTATCCATTTTTCAGAAAGATGTAAAGTATTTTTTCGTATTCGAGGTTTAAAGGTACTGATTAATATCCTGTTTATTTTCCTGATGCAGTCAGCTTTCCAATGACAAAATAACAGATTACTGCTACGATCATTGCATTGATGGAAGCAATTCCTCCCGGAATCAGATTTCCTGCCAGTGCACCACAGATCACACCCACAACAGATCCCCATTTTATATTCTGTTTCGGCTCTTCCCCTGATTCATAATCAGATTTATGAAGAAAGAAATCCAGAGAGATCAATGCACCTACCGGCGGAAGCGCTGCGTTCAAGAAGTTCAGCCAGCCTACAAAATTATTATACAGCCAGATAGAAAGTACAGTACCGATCACACCTGCGATCACTACCATCGGTTTTTTACGGACTTTTGTGATGTTGGAAAGTCCGAGTCCTGATGTATAAAGTGCATTGTCATTGGTCGTCCAGATATTTGCACCCAATGCAATAAGCGCCGGGATTGTAAGGCCCTGTGCGATCATAACATAAAAAATATCATCTTTTCCTGTAAAAGCACCACCGGTTGCTCCAAATGCAAACATCAGGGCATTTCCAAGGAAAAAGGCGATCACTGTTGTAATGATCGCAATCTTGTTTGATTTTGCATAACGGGTAAAATTCGGTGTTGCTGTTCCTCCGCTGACAAAAGAGCCGATTACCAGACCAGCGCCTCCTGCCACAGTAAGTGTTCCCTGACTCTTGGCAAACACTGCCTCCAGACCGCCGCCCTGTCCGATGGCAAGACTCATGGAATAAATACCCAGAATTGCGATCAACGGCACGGAAATATAACTTACTATTTCCAGCCCTTCAATTCCACGATACGCTGAGAGTGTCATACACACTCCTGCGATCACTACCAGTACTACCGGTGATACATGAAGCACCTCTGCTGCCGGGATGGCAAACATAGCTGCACCTACACCAAACCATCCGATCTGTGTAAAACTGATCAGTGCTGATGGCAGGTAAGAGCCTTTTTTACCAAAGGAATGCTGGGCCAGAAGATCCAGAGACAAACCTGTATGGCTACCGATATATCCCAGTACGCCTGTGTAGGCACCCAATACGATACTTCCAATCAGAACTGCCCAGATAAATCCCTGCAGATTCAATCCGATTCCCAGCTTGGCACCTACGCTCATGCTGGCGGAAAAAAATGTAAATCCCAGCATGATAAAGAACATTGGCCAGAAACCTTTTCTTGCACCTGACGGTACACGCTCAAGGGAATAATCCTTGTCTTCTACTACATCTCTTGTGTTTTTACTCATAATTTTTCCTCTCCCGTAGTCCCAATGACCACCTGTAAATTACAGTTTTTTCAGTTTTGCAAATCCGGCAAACATTTTCTTGACGCCAACTTTATCAAAGTCAACCGTCACTTCATAATCTCTGCCGCCGTCTGTGATGTCCTTTACGATTCCCACACCGAATTTCACATGACGGACAGTATCTCCCACTTCATAATCCAGCGAAGCAGCTTTGGTCACCTTGAATTCTCTTGGTTTGAATGGTTTGGCTGCAAACGCCATTTTCATTTTGGCAAGGCTGCTGTCAGCATCGATCATATCTGCGATCTTCTTTTTCTTTTCCTCTGCAGCCTGTCCCAAATCTACAAGTTCTCTGGGGATTTCCCTGACAAACCGTGAAACCTTATTATACTGCACATCTCCACGGATCATTCTCTGCCGCGCACTAGTCAGTGTCAGGTCTTCCATTGCTCTTGTGATTCCTACATAACACAGGCGTCGCTCTTCCTCCAGGTCAGATTTGTCATCCGAGACAATGGACATATAAGATGGAAAGATTCCATCTTCCATTCCCACCAGAAAGACTTTCGGAAATTCCAGACCTTTGGCACTATGTAAGGTCATAAGCAGCACATAATCCTGATCCGGATCCACACTGTCAATATCCGCGATCAGTGCAATCTCCTCCAGAAATCCGGACAATGTTGCAGGTTCTCCCTGCTCTTCCATTGCTTCCTGATAGGATTCTGTCTTGGAAATCAGTTCGTCAATATTCTCTATTCTCGCCTGTGATTCTTCTGTATCCTCTGCTTCCAGTTCTGTCACATAACCGGTAAGACGGATTACCTCTTCCAGAAGTTCCCTTACTGTGTAAGACTCAGCCTTGCTTTTTAAACTCTGGATAAATGTTACAAATCCATCAATTTTTGACAGGCTTCTTCCAATGGAAGGAACTTCCTCAGCCACACGAAGAGCATCATAAAAACTGATGTCCATCTGATCTGCATAATCCTGAATCCTTCCCAGCGTGGTGGCTCCGATTCCTCTCTTCGGTACATTGATGATACGGCGGACTGCCAGGTCATCTTTTGCATTATCAATGGTTTTCAGATAACACAGAAGATCTTTGATTTCCTTACGTGCATAGAAATTTACACCGCCCACGATCTTATAGGGAATATTGGCAAGCAGACATTTCTCTTCAAAAAGGCGTGATTGTGCATTGGTCCTGTACAAGACTGCACAATCTCTGTACCGGGTGTGATCTTCTCTATGTGCTCTGGAAATCTCTCCCACTACATATTCTGCTTCTTCATATCCGTTCATAAACTGACGGAAATGAATCTTATCTCCTTCCGGATTCTCAGTCCAGAGCCTCTTTGGTTTACGGGCAGCATTATTTGCGATCACCTCATTAGCCGCATTCAGGATGTTTTGGGTAGAACGATAATTCTGCTCCAGACGGATCACCTTCGCATCAGGAAAAACATGTTCAAATCCCAGAATATTTCCGATATTTGCTCCACGGAATTTGTAAATAGACTGGTCATCATCACCTACCACACAGAGATTTTCATATCTGGATGCCAGAAGACTTACAAACTTAAACTGTGCAGTGTTGGTATCCTGATACTCATCTACCATAATATACTTAAAACGTTCCTGGTAATTTTCCAGAACATCCCCACAGTTCTGAAACAGTTCCACAGTCTTCACGATCAGGTCATCAAAATCCAGCGCATTATTTTTACGCAGAGATGCCTGATATTCCCTGTATATGGCTGCAACTTTTTTCTTATTAAAATCATTCCCTGCTTCCATTTCCATTTCATCCGGCGTGATCAGTTCATCCTTTGCATGAGAAATCTGAGCCAGCAGAGAACGTTCTTTATATATCTTTGTATCCACATTCAGTCTGCGGCATATTTCTTTCATCAGAGTTTTCTGATCCTCTGTATCATAAATGGCAAACCGGTTATCAAATCCCAGTCTGTCAATATGTCTTCTCAAAATTCGCACACAGGTGGAGTGAAAAGTAGATACCCAGATACTCTCTGAACCAAACCCCACAATTTTATCCACACGCTCACGCATCTCGCTGGCAGCCTTATTGGTAAAAGTAATCGCCAGAATATTCCAGGGGTTTACCCCTTTTTCATCGATCAGATAAGCAATTCGGTGGGTAAGTACTCTGGTCTTTCCCGAACCTGCTCCCGCCAGTATCAGCAAAGGTCCCTCCGTATGATGGACAGCCTCCTGCTGCTGAGGATTTAAGGTACTGTAAATATTGTTCATCTTTTCTCCTATCTCTTATCGGGTGCAGACACCCGGCAGCAACAATATCAGTTTCATGGCTGCATCCGGCAAAATACAGATTCCGTTCTTGCCTGCAACCCAATATCCTCACAATTATACACAAAAAACAATATCCCTACAACTATCTGCTTTTAAAAATTTTCAAGTACTTACAAAAGATATTGCAAAAGAAAATTTTCTTTGGTATTCAGTAAAAAAAACATTTACAAGTAGTATTTAAAACTATATAATAGGGAACAGAGGTGATTAAGAATGACGATCGATGATAAAGATATGATAAACAGTATCCTGGCAAGTGTATCCAGGATTGACTATATTAAACCTGAAGACATCCCTAATATTGATCTGTATATGGATCAGGTCACAACCTTCATGGAAGAACAGCTTGCATCCACCAAACGCTATGAGGATGATAAGATCCTGACCAAGACCATGATCAACAATTATGCCAAAAACAAGCTTCTCCCTCCACCGGAGAAAAAACGGTATTCCAGAGAACATGTGCTGATGCTGATCTTTATTTATTATTTCAAAAATATCCTTTCCATCAATGATATTCAGACTCTGCTCACTCCTATTGTGCAGAAATATTTCAAATCCATGACAGAAAAGGATATGACTTATATTTATAATGAAGTGTTCAGCATGGAAAAGGATCAGATAGAATTTCTGAAAAAAGATCTTCTTCGCAAATATAAAACAGCGCAGGAAACTTTCTCAGATGCAGCTGAAGAAGATCAGGAGAATCTCAGACGTTTCTCTTTCATCTGCCAGTTAAGTTTTGATGTGTATATGAAAAAGATGATGATCGAGCATCTGATTGACGGAATGAATCCGAAACCAGAAAACGAAAAGAAGAAAAAATAAAACGAAAAACGGTCTGGCAGTATGCCAGACCGTTTTTTATTTCCGCTGTTTATTTTTCCATTGTGTTTTCTGTTGTTATTCCTAAAAATATATTTAATTTATTGTATGTTTTTCACAATATTATACGTTTTACATTATATTACTTCATTTTTCCCAGTCTGATCACGTTCCAGGTAGCCTTTTTCAGCATTGCCTGCAGTTCTCCTCCTTCTACTTTGCCTGTTGTCTCCTGTTTCGGCATCACTTTTTCTCCATCCGGACCATTTTCTGCCTTAAGGTCGTCATTCTCCAATACGATATGCTCTTTTACCTGATATCCATCAAAGCATCTTACATCTGCAGTAAGCAGGATATTTTCCTGGAGATTACGATTTACTGCAAAGATGGTTACTTCCTCTGCTTCTTCATTATAAACTGCCACACTGACAAGATCAGAAACCTCTCCATGTTCCAGAGTCGGATGAGACGGACCATCTACCAGCGGTTGCAGGACCATGCCACGGCCATATTTGGACGCATGGAGGAATGGATAGTAAATAGTCTGTCTCCATGCAGTTCCGTCCTTCTCTGTCATAACAGGCGCAATAACATTTACCAGCTGTGCCAGGCAGGCAATCTTTACTCTGTCTGCGTGTTTCAGCAATGTGATCAGCATCAGGCCTACCAGAAGAGCATCCTCGAAGTTATAATGATCTTCCAGAAGCGGCGGTGCGATCTGCCACGGATGGTTGGTTGTGATATTTTCCTCTTCACTCTTTGAATGGAACCATACATTCCACTCATCAAAACTTAAATTAATGGTCTTCTTACTGCGTTTCTTCGCCTTCACAAAATCGCATGTAGCGATCACGGTGCGGATAAATGCATCCATCTCGTCGCATTTCGCAAGATAGTCCGTGCTGTCATTATTCAGATTTCCGTAATACTGGTGGAGGGATACATAATCTACATAGTCGTAATCATATTCCAGCGTAGTTGCTTCCCACTGGGGGAATGTAGGCATGTCCATAAAGGAACTTCCGCAGGAAACCAGTTCAATAGACGGGTCAATCAGTTTCATTGCCTTGGCAGTTTCCTGTGCCACACGACCGTATTCGTTCATGGTCTTTTTGCCGATCTGCCATTCTCCATCCATCTCATTTCCCAGACACCAGAGTTTGATGTTGTACGGATCTTTTACACCATGTCTGATACGCAGGTCACTGTATTTGGTTCCTGATGGATGATTGCAGTATTCCAGAAGATTGCAGGCATCTGCAGTTCCTCTTGTTCCCAGATTCACCGCCATCATCATATCTGCCCCTGCTTTCTTTGTCCATTTGGCAAATTCGCCCAGTCCGAAAGTATTGGGTTCCAGGCTTCTCCATGCCAGATCCAGTCTGGGCTTACGCTCAGACAGCGGTCCCACACTGTCCTCCCAGAAAAAGTTAGACACAAAGTTTCCGCCCGGATAGCGGATCACAGGTACATTGAGATCCTTTACCAGCTCCAGTACATCCTTACGAAATCCGTCTTCGTCTGCAGATGCATGATCCGGCTGGTAAATGCCGCCATATACGGCTCTGCCCAGATGTTCAATAAAAGATCCATAAATTCTTTTATCTACTTCTGAAATGCGAAAAGCTTTATCAACGATCATTTTTGCGTTTTTCATAGTCAGTCCTCCTGTTTGTCTGCTTATATTGCGGATAAGATCATCCGCTTCTCTGTTTCGCCTGGCCTGACAACAGCCTGGCAATCTGGTTAAACATTATATTGTTATCAGTTTTATCACTTCTGTCAGCCGTCACCTGTCAGCCTTTTACTGCACCGGCAGTCATACCTTCAATAAAGTATTTCTGGAAACACAGGAACAGGATCAGGATCGGAAGTATGGAGAAAAATAATCCCACGATCATAATTGTTTCCATATGGTGTGAGCAGTGTATTTAATCCGATGGGCAGTGTATACTTCTCAGAACTTCTCAGCACAAGTAACGGCCAGAGGAAATTGTTCCAGCAGTTCATGCCATTTAAGATAGCCATAGCTGCAAAAGACGGCTTCATGATCGGCAGAACCAGTTTGAAAAAGATTCCGTATTCACAGGCACTCCCGAATATCTTTAACAGACTGGCGTATAAGAAGTTTACAACTTTCCGGAATCTCAACGATCTGATCTGATCTGTTTTCCCCGGCTCTTTTGTTCTTACTACTGTACCCGGTTCTTCTGGTTTCTCAGTTCCTGCTGATTCTTTAGAATATTCTTCAGAATCCGACTCCACTTCTTCAATTACATTGGCACAGGCTGTATATCCGATTTCATACAATGCTTTCTGATAGCCCAATAAACGATCATGAGTATGAATGCTTCGTTCTTTGCCCGTGATAACACCTATATTTTTATGTCCCATGGAAATCACATAATTCACAATTTCATAGGCACCCTTTTTGTCATCCACCACAACCGATGGATAATGTTCAGATTTCGTATATCCCTAGGCCATACTTGCCGGAACGGTCAGATTCTCTGGCAGGCATTTCAGCGCTCTCTCATGAGCTGTCACGTACACGATTCCATCCACCTGTTTGGCAATCAGTTCTTTCACTTCTCTTCGTACCATCTGAAAAAACTTCTCATTGTCATAATAACTGTCGCCAAACTTCTTATACAGCCTCAGATTAGTCAGAAGAATATGATATCCTTTTTCTTCACAGCATTTCGTGATTCCGTCAATAATTTCCGGCGCACAGAACACTGTGATATCTTCCACAACAACCCCTATGGTCCGGGTTCTTCTGGTTTTCAAATTCTTGGCAATGTAATTTGGAGTATAATTTAATTCTTCGATAGCCTGAAGCACACACTCTTTTGTTTCTTTACTCGCATTCGGTTTCCCGTTGATAATATTGGAGACCGTTGCAATGGAAACATTACAGTATTTCGCTATTTCCTTAATCGTAACCATAGTCCACGCCTCTTTTCCTGAACGTTCGTATATATTATAGATATTAGTACAAAAACTCCCAAATCGTTCATGTCTGTACGTTACCCTGACATCCTGTCTATGTCTTATTATACGTTATACAAAGAAGGCAGGCAAGAAAAAAATCATTACTGTTCACTACGTTCTCAGTAATATAAAATCACGGTCGACAGTTAACAGTCGGCCGTGATTTTATATTACAATGCCAAAGAGCATTCATCTATCTTCTTTAATTCTTCCTCACTGAACGGTGCACTGTTCAATACTTTCAGATTCTCCAAAATCTGCTGCGGGCGGGATGCCCCGATAAGGACACTGGTAACAATTCCATCACGAAGGATCCATTTCAGTGCCATCTGTGCCAGACTTTCTCCTCTTTCTGCTGCAATTGCATTCAGACTGCGGATACTGTCAAGACGTTCTTCACTGAACTGGTCTGCATGGAGAAAACGTCCGTCCGTGTTAACACGGCTATCTTTTGGGATACCATTCAGATAACGGTCTGTAAGCATTCCCTGCGCCAGAGGGCTGAATGAAATGATACCCTTTTTCCCCTCTGCTGCCGCCTGTTTCAGACCATTTCTCTCAATAGTTCTGTTGAAAATATTATAAGAATTCTGATTAATAACGAACGGACAATGCAATTCTTCCAGTATATCTGCTGCTCGTTTCATTGTCTCCCCATCGTAATTGGAAATTCCTATATAGAGCGCTTTTCCGCTTCTGACGATCTGTGACAGTGCTTCCATAGTTTCTTCCAGAGGAGTCTCCGGGTCCATGCGGTGATGATAGAAAATATCTACATAGTCCAGTCCGAGACGTTTCAGACTCTGGTCAAGGCTGGCGATCAGATACTTGCGACTGCCCCAGTTTCCATAAGGGCCCGGCCACATATCATAACCTGCTTTGGTGCTGACGATCAGTTCATCTCTGTATGCGTGAAACTCCTCTCTGAGAATTTTTCCAAAGTTCTCTTCTGCACTTCCAGGCTGTGGACCATAGTTATTGGCAAGGTCAAAATGCGTGATTCCATTGTCAAATGCGGTAAAACACATCTGCTTCATGTTATCATAAACACCAGTGTCTCCGAAATTGTGCCATAAACCCAGAGATAATTCCGGAAGCATTAATCCGCTGGCACCACATCTGTGGTATTTCATTGTTTCATAACGTGTTTCATTTGCCTGATACATAAATAAATCCTCCTTAAATCCCCTTAAAACTAAACGAAAATTCCATCTTTCCCTCTGTATTTAACAAATATTCCGGATGGGTGTATGCTCCCCAGCTGTCGTCACCGCCGATTCCCATCTGGCCTTTGGCAACGCGGATCACAGTGTAGTGGACCTGTGGAAGTTCGTATGGGTGCATGGCGTTTTCTATTTCGTGTGGAGTATATGGAAGTGCTGAGAACATCATTGGTTCTTTGTCCATCTCAAAGCGGATTCCTCTGCCTTTGCGGTCTGTGACTTTTGCCCAGCGTACTTCCTCTTTTGCGCCACATTCCTGCGGAACCATGTATTTTGCCATGTTATCTTCGACAAGGTTCTGGTAAATACCGAGTTTTGCACCTTTTTTGCGGTCTGCATAGGTTTCGGCTTCTCCCAGACCGTACCATTGTATATGGTCATAGTCTGCGTTGAATTTGAAGATTACGCCAAATTCCGGCATATCGCCGAGTTCTTTTACCGGATCATATATTAAAGTAGTTTTGACTTTTCCATCTCCGAATACTTCGTAAGTGAGCCGGCATTCACTTGTCGGTATGGTCGGCATCAGGTATGTAAAGGTTACTTTTACGGAATTGTCTGTCTCCTCTGCCTGCGGTAAGGTGGATGGACCATAAGCACCTTTACGATATTCTTTATGGCTTAAGTACATGCTGGCGATTTTCCACTGTGCATAGCGCATCTGCATAAGGTTTCCACAATCATTGTCCGTTGGTGCTCGCCAGAAATTGGGTTTCGGGATTGCTTCGATCATTTCTTTGCCTGCATATTTGTAGGAAACAAGACCGCCGTTAAGAACGGAGAACATTACCTCAAAGTGCTCACCGCTGACACCGATGTCGTGTGTACTCCGGATGATCTGTGGTTTCTGCACTGCCGCTGTTTTGTCTGCCAGAACATTTCCCTCAATCTGATATACATACTGTCCAAATGCAATCTCATGACCTGCCGGTGCCCATACTTTTGCCTCTTTCAGATGGAAAGAAACAGTGACTGCATACTCCCCTGTGCTTTTTGCTTTTCCAAACGGCAGTTTATATTCTTTTTCACTTAATGGCTCGACTGCTGTTTTCAGAATTTCTGTGCGAATTGTTTTTCCGTTCTTTGCAAGTGTTACCTTACAATCGAATGTATCTGTGTTTACAAACAGATTCTTATTGATTACTTTTACAGTATCTGCTGTAACTTCTGCCGTAATATTCTGGTAGTTAAATTTCACTTCCTGCATCTTCGGGGATGCCTCACGGTCACCTCCATATGCGATTCCATTGCCGCTGAAGTTGTAGTCTGTCGGACGTTCTCCGAAATCGCCGCCGTATGCCTGGAATTCTTTTCCATATCGATCTTTTTTATAGATAGACTGATCAATGTAATCCCAGATAAACCCACCCTGGTATTTCGGTTCTGTGTCTGTCAGATCTGTGTATTTGTGCATGGCGCCACAGGAGTTTCCCATTGCATGTGTATACTCACAGCAGATAAATGGCTTGCTGTCATCCTTCGCAAGGAACGCTTTGATTGCTTCTACAGTCGGATACATCTGACTTTCCATGTCACTGGTATCATTATAGCTGCGGTCATGAAAAAGTCCTTCATAATGCACCAGACGGGTCCGGTCATTTTTACGGAAAAGCTGAGACATTTCATAAATATCTTTTCCACCAAAAGATTCGTTTCCGCAGGACCAGATCAGGATTGCCGGATGGTTCTTATCTCTCTGGTACATGGAGTTTGCGCGATCGAGCATCATGTCCAGCCACTCCGGTTTATTGTGCGGAACAATGTATGTGTAATCTCTTGTAATTTCTGCTACATCCCAGGAACCATGAGATTCCAGATTTGTCTCATCGATCATATAGATGCCATATTCGTCACAGAGCTGATAGATCAGAGAAGTATCCGGATAATGACAGGTACGGATAGCATTGATGTTGTTCTGTTTCATGGTACGAAGGTCTTTGCGCAATTCCTCTTCGGAAACATGTCTGCCGCTGACAGAGCTGAACTCATGACGGTTTACGCCCTTGAATACAATACGTTTTCCGTTCAGAGTCATGATACCGTTTCTCATCTCGAAACGGCGAAATCCAACTTTCTGTGGAATCACTTCCTGAAGAATTCCTGTTTCATTGTAAAGTTCGATTACGAACTCATAAAGCTGCGGATCTTCCGCACTCCATAATTTCGGACTATTGATTTTCCATGCAAAACTGTTCTGCACAGTCTTGCTGCTATTTGTTCTCTGAACATAAGTTGTTTCTGAATCCAAAGTGTTCTCTGCTATATTTTCTCTTGCTGTTTCTGTTCCGTTTTCTGTTTCCATAAGAGACTTTCGGTCCTCCAGAACACATTCGCCATCTTTTTCAAGTTTGAAAACAATGCTTCCCTTTCCCCAGGTTTTCACTTTCACTTCCAAATCTGCTGCAGCCAGGTTCTGTTCCGGAATGGCACGGATCTGGAGATCATAGGCATGAGTATCCGGTACTGTATAGAGATATACATCTCTGTAAATTCCTGAGAAACGGAAGAAATCCTGATCTTCACACCAGCTGCTGGAAGTCCATTTAAATACCTGCGCTGCCAGTTTATTCTGACCATCTTTTACATAATCAGTCAGTTCAAATTCTGAGGGTGTAAAGGAATCTTCACTGTAACCAACAAATGTTCCGTTCAGCCACAACGCAAGTCCGCTTTCTGCTCCCTGAAAAGAAATAAACAATCGTTTTCCCTTCATATGTTCCGGTACTGTAAAATATTTCACATAACTTGCCACCGGATTAAATCTCTCCGGAATCTCACCAGGATGGATTTCTTCGTGACCCTCCCATGGATACTGGACGTTTGCATACTGTGGTGCATCGTATCCTTCCATCTGGATATGTGCCGGTACATAAATATCATCCCAGTCATAACAGCAGTAATCCTCTTTCTCAAATCCCAGAATTGTGCTTCTGTAATTACGGGCATAGTGAAATTTCCATAATCCATTCAGACTATAACGGAAAGAAGTGCTCTCTATTTCCTGCACAGCATTCTTCATCTCTTCTGTATTTCTATAATATACATGATCTGAATGAGCTTCCATCCGGTTATCGCAGAAATACTGCGGATCTTTTACCAGTGAATAATCAAATGTCTTCATGTGGTTCCTCCTCATAATTCCAATACCATTACATTATGCATTTATTTTCTCCTGCCGTTTAAAAAGGCAGGTGATCTTCACCTGCCTCTCAATGGCTCTCTCGCCCTTTATTCTTCTGGTATATTATTCCCCTTTGGCTTCCTTCTCTTCCATTCTTGAGAACACCATCTCATAACCATCATTACCATAATTCAATGAACGATTCACACGACTGATCGTTGCAGTGGATGCTCCGGTCTTTTCTGAAATATCAAGATATGTTCTTTTGTCCATCAGCATCTTGGCAACCTCAAAACGCTGTGATAAGGAAAGAAGTTCATTGATTGTGCATACATCCTCAAAGAAAGTATAGCATTCTTCTTTATCCTTCAGGCATAAAATCGCTTCAAAAAGCTGATCTACAGCCTCTGTTCTGATTTTTTTACTCATTTTCCTGCTCCTTTAGAACTCTGTTCTTCACTTCTTCACTGGACGGACATTTGTCTTTATAATGTCCGTATCATATTTCTAACAGTGATATTTTACCACGTTAAAACATGAGAAGCAAGCATTTGTGCAGAAAGAAATCATAATTTTTTTATCTGCGGTAACAGGCCAGAGTTTCGAACAGTAATACATGATCCAATGGCTTTGTCAGATGCTCATTCATCCCTGCTTCCTGTTTTCTTCTCTGTTGATTTCTGCTTTCTGTTCACCGATTCCAAAAGACAACATAACTACAAAAGTCGTTCCCTTTCCCAGTTCACTTTCCACTTTTATGGAGCCCTGCATAACTTTTACGATTTCAGCTACAATTGACATACCAAGTCCGGTTCCCTGGTATTTTGTTCTTACGTTGTCATTTTCCTGAGTAAAAGGTTTATAAAGATTATGCTTTACAAACTCCTGACTCATACCGCTTCCATTATCCTGCACTTTAAATTCCAGCCAGACTTTTTTCTGATCACTGGATATCTCAGCAATCTCCACCTGAACACATCCTTTATTCTGTGTGTATTTCAGAGCATTACTGATCAGATTAAGAAGAATACGACGCAAATGTCCCGGGCTTCCAACCAGATATCTGTGCTTAACCTGTTTCATCATGGATTACAAAATCAATCTGTTTTTCTCTTGCCTTATTATCCATGATCGCGCGGATATTCTTCAACTCATTGTCCAGGGAAAAGTTCGTCATTTCCAGCTCTACTTCTCCACTCTCCAGCTTACTCATATCCAGAACATCATTGATCAGTGAAAGAAGATGTTCTGATGCAATATCAATATTATCCAGACATTCCAGAATACGTTGCGGATTTTCCGAATTTTTACGTATGATCCCAGTCATACCCATAATACCGTTCATTGGTGTTCGGATATCATGTGATATATGAGACAGAAATTCCGTCTTCGCACGATTGGCACGTTCTGTCTCTTCCTTGGAGATTTGAAGCTTTTTCTGATATTCCAGTAATGCTGCAATGTATTCCTCCTGTTTTCTGAGATGTATCTGAAACCAAAAATTAACAGAGAATAGTAACAGCAGACTCATAAATATCACAATATAAAATGCCTGATAATTTTTCAGGACCTGCGGAAGCGAACGATCCTTGGTAAACTCTGTGATCCATTTGGTCTTTAATCGATAAAGTGTACCATCCTCCGCCATCTTCTGAACTACTGTATTAAGACTCTTCTGAAGATCTGGTTTTGAATCCGGAACTGCCAGCGCAGGAAAGCTTTTCATAATGGCAACACCTTTTACCAGATGAAAATTGTTATTTTTATAATCTTCTGAGAAACAGCACTATGGCAGATTCCATAATCCACCTCACCTCTTTCTACAGTCTCAAGAATTTCTGTATTTGTATTATATTCCACATATTCGCACTGCAGATCAAAAGTACCGATAATTACTGAACGCGCCATCAATGCAACTTTTAATATCAATGTATGTTCAATCAAAACTTACGATTCACATACTTCTTAATCGCATCCACAGACCTGTTCAGCACCAGTTTCTCCGGAAAGTCCAGTTTTGTCAGTAAATCTCTCGCAAGATCAAACTCCCCGATCAGCAGATCAAAATGCGCATCACTGTCCATCACAACCGGAACCTGGTATTTCTTACACAGGTTCAGCATTACTGTATCATTCTCCACTGCGTTCTCACGGGTACAGTCAGGATCCATAGAATGATTGTTCAACTCCAGAACCTTGCCGTATTCTTTAGCTCCCTGAACCAGAGCCTCGTAATCAATCTCATATCTCCCATCATCCGGATGTCCGATAATATTTACATAAGGATTCTTCATCGCATTCAGATAACTTTCCGTATTTTCAAGTCTGGATGCAGGCTTCATACATGGAGTATGCAGACTGGCGATCACCACATCCATACTTGAAAGAGTCTTCTCACCCAGATCCACCGTTCCCTGTGCATCCAGAATGTTTACCTCCGATCCTAACAGCAGCTGAATTCCATACATTTCCCGTGGCACAACCTTAAGATTATGAAAATAAAACTTATGACAGGTTCCTGGCATCATAGGTGCATGCTCCGTAATCCCCAGAAGCTCCAGTCCCTTCTCAGAAGCTGCCTTGGCCATCTCCCTCAGAGAACAATATGCATGACCGCTGGCTACTGTATGTGTATGTAAATCCAATACTGACTTGTATTTCATAATTTTTCTCCTTATTTCGCAAAAAATCTTTCCTCCACATTATACTTCCATCCGCCAATATTTCTCAAGCATATTTATTTAAGAATTTTCACTGTTCATTAAACAGCACAGAAAAAACAGAGCCTGCATTCTTTGCAAGCTCTGTTTTTCTCACAATGAGGAGGAACTCATATTTTATTATTTTACAATAAAGGATTTTCTCTTACTTACAACATCAAAGATAACTGCTGCCAGAAGAACAAGACCTTTAACAACTTTCTGAATGTTCTGGTCAATACCCATAATACTCATACCTAAGTTCAGGACACCCATTAAAAGAGCACCAATAATAACTCCAGGAACAGTACCGGTTCCACCGTAGGCAGAAGCACCACCGATGAAACAGGAACCAATGGCATCCATTTCAAAGTTTGTACCTGCCTGTGGGTTAGCAGAATTCAGACGAGCCATAGTAACCATACCTGCGATAGCTGCCAGAAGACCCATGTTTAAATAAGCAAGAAAATAAACTCTGTTTGTATTGATACCGGAAAGTTTAGTTGCCTTCTCATTACCGCCAACTGCATAGAAATAACGACCTGTAGTTGTTTTAGAAGCAATATATGTATAGATTGCGATAATAACTGCTACCCAAACCAGAGAGTTCGGAATACCTTTGTACTGTGCCAGACGGAACATAAATGCAAGGATTGCAACACAGATCAGAACCATTTTAATTGCTGCGCCGCCGAAAGCTTCTACACTGTATCCTTTTTTCGCACGGTCTGCACGGTTTTTCATTACAAGTAAAACATAAACTACACAAACGATAATACCAACTACGAAACATGTAACATTAAATCCTTCTTTTCCAAATGGATCAGGAATATAGTTGTTAAACAGTGCCAGGTAAGAATCAGGCATTGGAGCCAGTGTCTGTCCCTGAAGAACTACGTTTGATAAACCACGGAATGCAAGCATACCTGCCAGAGTTACAATGAACGGTGGAATTCGTACATAAGCGATCCAGAATCCCTGCCATGCGCCGATTGCAATACCG
Source organism: uncultured Blautia sp. (assembly GCA_934409175.1). GTDB lineage: Bacteria > Bacillota > Clostridia > Lachnospirales > Lachnospiraceae > Blautia_A. The sequence continues at coordinate 18,938 of CAKRVX010000004.1, read as the reverse complement.
GTAATCAGCATTACAAGCATGGTAAGATATGGATTCATGTTGTTAAGAACCATCATTTTACCGCCGACTGCTGCCACGAAGCATACAACAGAACCAACAGAAAGGTCGATGTTACCACCTGTTAAAATACAGAACAACATACCTGTTGCAAGAATAAATACATATGCATTCTGAGCTACGAGGTTATTTACGTTCTGCGGAAGAAGCATAACACCTTTGGTGTTTGCCGTAAACATGATGACAACCAGTACAAGGACGATCACCATCGTATATTTCTTTAATATTTCTGAAAAACTAAGCTTTTTCTCCATCTCTTTACGCTCCTTTTCCTGATTTCACGATCTTGGACATGATCAGCTCAGAAGTAGCTTCTTCTTTTCCTACTTCGCCAACAAATTTGCCCTCATTCATGATATAAATTCTGTCTGACATTCCCAGAACTTCCGGAAGTTCAGAAGAAATCATGATGACAGATTTTCCTGCTGCCACCAGGTCGTTGATAATACAGTAAATTTCGTATTTGGCACCTACGTCAATACCTCGGGTGGGTTCATCCAGAATCAGAATATCCGGTTCTGCGAACATCCACTTTGCCAGAAGAACTTTCTGTTGGTTACCACCACTTAAGTTACCAACATTCTGCTCTACAGAAGGACATTTCGTTTTCAGTTTCTTTCTGTACTCTTCTGCTACCGCATATTCTTTATCAGCATCAATCACATTGTTATTGCTGATTCCCTTCATATTTGCCAGAGAAGTATTCATTTTAATAGATTTGGAAAGAATCAGACCATTTCCTTTTCTATCCTCTGTTACATAGGCAAGCTTATTATCAATTGCTTCCTGTACCGTATTCAATTTAACTTCTTTTCCGTTCATAAAAATCTGACCGGAAATCTTGGTTCCATAGCTTTTTCCGAAAATACTCATGGCAAGCTCTGTACGTCCTGCACCCATCAGTCCTGAAATTCCTACTACTTCACCTTTGTGGACTTTAAATGATACATTATCTACCACTTTACGTTCCGAATACAATGGATGATAAACAGTCCAGTTCTTTACCTCCATGGAAACATCCCCGATTTTCACATTCGGACGTTTCGGGAAACGATCTGTCATTTCTCGTCCAACCATACCCTGAATAATACGCTGTTCTGAGAAATCATCTTTCTTCTTATCCAGTGTTTCAATGGTGGAACCATCACGGATGACTGTAATCTTGTCCGCTACATAAGAAATTTCATTTAATTTGTGAGAAATAATGATAGATGTCATTCCCTGTTCTTTAAACTTCAGCAACAGATCCAGCAGAGCCTGTGAATCATCTTCATTTAATGATGCTGTCGGCTCATCCAGAATCAGAAGTTTGGCATGTTTCGCCAATGCTTTTGCAATTTCTACAAGCTGCTGTTTACCTACACCAATATCCTTTATCAAAGTTCTGGAGGACTCCTCCAGTCCTACTATTTTCAAATATTTGTCTGCTTCTCCATAAGTTTCATTCCAGTTAATGGAGAAAGATTTTCCTCTTTCATTTCCCAGGTACATATTTTCACCGATCGTCATATACGGGATCAGTGCCAGTTCCTGATGAATAATTACGATTCCCTTTTGTTCACTGTCTTTGATTGTGTTGAATTTACAGATTTCTCCGTCATAAACAATATTTCCTTCATACGATCCATACGGATAGATACCACTTAATACATTCATTAATGTAGATTTACCGGCCCCGTTCTCACCAACAAGTGCATGAATCTCGCCTTCCTCTACCTGGAGATTTACATTGTCCAGCGCTTTTACACCGGGGAAAGTTTTGGTGATATTTTTCATTTCCAAAAGTATCTTAGCCAACTCAATTTCCCTCCCTTTCATTTCATACAGGCGGGCATATATCCCGCCTGTACAAGAGCTTTCTTATTATCTGCTTTGATTATTTGATCTGATCTTCTGTATAATATCCGGAATCGATCAGAATTTCTTTGTAGTTGTCCTGTGTAACTACAACCGGATCACAAAGGTATGTCGGGATAACGCCTGTGCCGTTGTCATAGGATTCTGTATCGTTAACTTCCGGTTCTTCACCTTTCATGATGGAGTCAACCATTTTAACAACTGCAGAAGCAAGAGCACGTGTATCTTTGAATACAGACATAGCCTGTTTTCCTGCTACAAGATTTTTAACGTTTGGTGTATCACAGTCCTGACCAGTGATGATCGGATAGTTTCCTGTATAGGAAGCTGCCAGAGCATTTTCTACACCAAGTGCTGTAGAGTCATTGGAACAGAGAACTGCGTCAAGGTTTGTTCCGTCTGAGTAGTTACCAGCGATGATTGTATCCATTCTGTCCTGAGCTTTTGCACTGTCCCAGTTAGCAGTTGCAACCTGCTCGAACTCTGTCTGTCCGGATTTAACTACCAGTTTACCCTCGTCGATGTATTTCTGAAGTACATCCATTGCACCGCCGAAGAAGAAGTTACAGTTGTTGTCACCAGGATCGCCTGTGAACAGCTCAATATTGAACGGTCCGTCCTGATTGTCAAGATCAAGTGCATCTACTAAATATTCGCCCTGTTTCTGTCCTACTTTGTAGTTATCGAATGTTGCATAGTAAGTAACTGCATCTGAATTCATAAGCAGACGGTCATAGGAGATAACCGGAATTCCTGCTTCTTTTGCCTGTTTCAGCGGCTCGCCAAGGCTGCTTCCGTCAATAGATGCTACAACCAGAAGGTCACATCCGTTAGCTACCTGGTTCTCAAGCTGTGAAACCTGTGTGCTTACATCATTAGATGCATACTGAAGGTCTACTTCGTATCCAGCTGCTTCCAGTTCCTTCTTCATGTTTTCGCCGTCCTGATTCCATCTCTGAAGGTCCTTGGTTGGCATGGTAACACCGATCAGTTTCTTGTCATCAGCTTTAACAGCTACACCCGGGATGACCACCATTCCAGCTACCATTGATGCGCAAAGGATTGCAGATACCAGTTTCTTTTTCATTGTAAAAACCTCCGTTTCTTTTATAACGTTTGACACGTTTTCTTTGATGATGTTACTATAGCACAGAGTTATCTGGACATGGTTGGCAAAAAACAAGACATTTTCAGAAAAACAAAAAATGTCCTGCTGTAAGCAAGACATTTTTGTTGCAAAAATTTGCTATTGACTATGAACTTTTGTGTTTTTGATGCATTATGTGAATTTCATACATCAGTATGTTGCATTTAAGTAAACCTCATCCCTTCTGTGAAAACCACCATCAATGATCACCTTGTCAATATTCTCTCTGGTAACAGCCACAGGTTCCAGAATACACGCCGGTACATCATAACTGCCATCATTTACTGTCTCTGTTACATCTGAAAGTCCGGATACCGAAGTTCCCTTTCCAATCTCCACCGCATATCGGGCAGCTTTTCTTGCCAGATCCTCGATAGATTTAAAGGCAGTCATATACTGAGTTCCTTCTACAATTCGCTGACATGCCGCAAGGTCTCCGTCCTGTCCTACCACGATCACATCTCCTGCAAGCTGATTCTCCGCCAGCACCTGAACCACCTGACTCGCAATATCATCGTTTCCGCACATGATACCTTTCACATGAGGATATTTTTCCAGAGCTTCCTCCATATATCCTACTGCCAGTTCTGCTGTCCACGCGTTGCAATTTGCTTCATAGACAACATTCAGATTGCTGTCCTTTAAAACCTTGTCAAATCCTTTTTTTACCATATCTACGTTATTATCCGATGCCGAACCCTGAATCATGAAAATATCTCCCCCCTGAGGAATGGCATCAATGAGAGCCTCCGCCATGATCTCTCCTACTTTCTGATTATCAAAGGATATGTACAGATCTGTATTTGCATTATTTACCAGACGGTCATAGGAAATAACCGGAATCCCTGCTGTCTGTGCCTTACTGATCACTTCACTGAGTGCATTACAGTCTCTGGCGATCACTACGATCACATCCACTTTCTTACTAATAAAATATTCAATCTGGCTGATCTGTTCATCTGCATTTGCACCTGCATCCTGCACATTTACTTCAGCACCCAGTTCTCTGGCTGTTGCCACAAATGCATCCCTGTCTCTGATCCATCTTTCAATAACAAAAGAATCCACTGTAAGACCAATCTGAACTTTATTCTCGTCAGTATCTTCTGCAACTTTTTTTTCTTCCTGGTCATCTTTACTGTTCTGATCTGCTCCACAGCCTGAAATAAGTACAATGGCCATTCCCAGCATCAGAAACATAGTCAGAATTTTATAACAAACGTTTCTTTTCCTTCTCATTTTTATCCTAATCTCTCCCTGAATTCACTTGGTGTCACACCTTCAGATTTCTTAAATATCCTGCTGAAATAATTGGGGTCACTGTATCCGGAACGTGCACAGATTTCCTTAATAGAGTATTGAGAATTCTTGAGCAGATCCCTGGCATGTCTCAGTCTCGCTTCCGTCAGATATTCAATAAAGTTTTTGCCCGTTTCCTGTTTAAAAAGTTTACTGAAATAATATGGACTGATATCCGCTTCCCTGGAAACATCATCCAGTGAAATATCTCTGCTGAAATTTTCATTGATATAAGCTCTTGCTTTCTCAATGATACTCAGTTCTTCTTTTTCTCTGGAATTTTCCATCTTTGTACAGATTTCTCTCGTCTTGTCAAGGAACCAGTTTTTAAGGCTTTCCATATTCGGGCAAGCCTGGATCTCCCGGATGTAACTCCTCCGGTAGTTAAAATTATATTTCATTGCTCCTGCAAAAAAGGCTCTGCGCTCTGCATCCATGACCATCTCCAGAATTTTGATCTCCACATCCTCTCTGGTCACCGCATTCTGTTTTCTCATCCATTCAAAAAAACTGTCTGCACAGTTAAGAGCACCTGCTGCATCTTTCTCAAGGATACGTTTCTGATATCTGCTCTCCAGATCTCTCGGATATTCTCCGTCATATTTCTGTGCTACAGGAACATCCTCAATGTGTACCACATGGCTGGTGCTCTCCCGAAGAGCCACCACAGCTTCCTGAAAAGATTCTTTCACACTGCCAAACTCTTTTACTCTGCCAATCCCACAGCGGAAAATACTGTCAATTCGATTTTCCAGTTTATGCACCATATTTCTTGCTCTGATCACGATTGCCACTCTATCCTCATAATCTTCTGTATCTTTCTCATAAGGCACCAGAAGCACAATTCTGTTTCCCATGATCGGACCTACCAGACATTCAAAAAATCCCCTTGTGATTTCTCTGAATGTAGAATAAAAACGATTTGCCTTTACACTGGCTCCTACCGCATTACTGAGAATTCCGTTTTCCATGGAATCACCAAATTCCAGCACCATCATATATCCGTATTTCTGACGGATATCCAGAAGATCCGTATAATTATCCTGATAAGTACTGAAATCATCCTGCAGCAGGATATTATTGATATAACCACTTTCTATCATAGGAACAACCGTCTCCAGTTTCTCCCTGATCCGCAGATCATCACTGCGCTTCTGTCTGGCCGAATCAACCTTTTCCATAGCTTTCATGCAGGTCTCCAGAATTACTTTCTTATTTACAGGCTTTGTCAGGAAATCCATGACTCCCAGATTTATAGCCTCTTTTGCATAATTAAATTTATCATACGCCGTAATGATCACAAAAACCGTGGAACTGTTGAATTTCTTGATCTCACGGATTGCCTGTATACCACTGATTCCCGGCATCTGAATGTCCATAAAACAAATATCCGGAGGATATGCCTGTGCCTGTTCTACAACTACTCTGCCCGATTTGGCACAGTGAATTTCACATTCATTTCCAAAATTAGATTCTATGATGGTCTTCAGCGATTCCAGCATGATTCCTTCATCATCTGCCAGTAAAATCCTGTACATACTTCTATCTCCTTTCCAGAGGTATATGAATCACAACCTCTGTTCCCTTTCCTTCTCCCTCACTGTTTATCTCGACCAGCCCGGACTGCTCATAATATAATTCCAGGCGGCTGATCACATTATTCATACCGATTCCTGTGGAATCACCTTCTTCTGTACTATGTTCTTTATTTCCCGTAAGAACACCCCGGATCTGTTCCCTGGTCATTCCTTTTCCATTATCCCGGACACTGATCCGTATAGCTTTTTCTTCTTTTGTGACATTCAGATTAATCCAGCCTTCCCATTCAATATCCCTGATTCCGTGGTTCACTGCATTTTCCACCACAGGCTGCAGAATCATACTTGGAACACGAACACTCTCCACGGATTCATCCACTTCACTGGAAAAATGAATATCTCCGGCAAACCGCACATTCAGAATATAAATATAATTGTCAACTGCCTCCAGTTCTTCTTCCAGCGTGGCATCTTCCTGTCCTTTTTTCACATTATACCGGAAAAAGTCTGCCATCTTTTGCACAAAGATTCCCGTTTTCTCCGCATCTTCCATCATAGCAAGCTGTGCCCCTGCATTAAGCGAATTAAACAAAAAATGAGGATTGATCTGTGACTGAAGGTATTTCAGCTGCGCTTCTTTCAGATGGTTTTCCATCAGAAGTTCTCTTTCCATCATCTGCTGTTCTTTTTCCATACTGGCCTTTGTTTTTTCCATATAAACGCCCAAACTCTCTACCATAGCATTAAATGCCCGGGTTACTATGCCAAGCTCATCCTGGGCATCTGTAGCATGCATTTTTATCTGAAAGTTTCCCTGTCCAACCAGCTGGGCAGTCTCAGACATATTGGTCAGAGGCTCAAACATTGTACGTGTCCATGACATAAGAAGAAGCATTCCGCCTGCCACGATCACCAGCATTATAATTGTATTTGACATCTCCAGGTAACGCATAACTGCGCGAAGTGTGGAATAACTGCTGGTATTTTCCTTAAAAAGCTGGTTATTCAATTCATCTATGGATGACTGAATGTATCCGTACAGCTGTGTGGCATCATCATATTTTCTTTTATACTTTTCAACGTTTCTTCCTCGTTTGGCTGCCACAGTTTCTGCTATACAGTCCAGGTATGTCTCTGACATTTCCCGTATATTACGCTCCAGAAGTTTTACAGAATCATCAATATTCTGCTCATTCAGTTTCTCAAGTTCTGCTCTGTACCGTGCTTCATTCTGGTAATAATCCATCAGTGCCTGGGAACTTTTTACTTTCAGGTATTCATATACATTGTCCTGTACCTGCTCAAATACCTGAGAAAGCTCCGTGATCTGTGCATTGCTGGCATATACATTATCCATCTTCTGCATGGAATTATTGATCCGGACATAAAACATCATATTCATGGCAAAAAGCAGTCCGGCAATCATGCCAACTTCAATAACGATCTTGCTTACCAGTGAAAAGTCTTTCCAGCGGATTCTTTTCATTCTGCAGTCTCCCCCCTTCTCACAGCCCTTACCGCATCTTTATCCAGGAAACTGATATCTACATTATAGTAAGAATTACTCCTTCCATCTTTCTTGTATTCTGTAAGTGCCTCTACGCTGTACTTTCCCATCTGTTCTGTATTCACATCACAGGTCACCGAAATAACACCTTTATCTACTGCAGTCAGGACATCCTCTGATGTGTAATATCCAATGATCGTAATTTTTCCCGCAAGATTAAAATCCAGCACTGCCTGTCTGGCACACTCTGTTGTTTCTTCATCCATACACACCAGAATATCCGGCACTCTGTCTCTTTGCTGGAAGATATCCGTCACTGCTTCTTCCGTCTCAAATGTTCCTGCTGAAAGAAGATTTTTTACATTTATTTTGATATTTCGTTCTTTTCCGGCTCTGGCCTGGGCTGCATTGCTGATCTGCGTATAGATCTGACTTTTATTCATATCGTCAATATTTCTCTTTAACAAAATCAGAATGCTCTTTGTATTTTCATTCACATAATCCCCTACGATCTCTCCATATGCACTTCCAAGCTGATAATCGCTGACACCTACAAAGCTCTGCCGTTTCGTACGGGCAGCATCATTCATCAGGGTAACCACAGGGATTCCCTGTTTTTCTGCTTCATCGATTTTACTTTCCAGTTCATTCTCCCCACTGTACTGCAAAATGATTCCATCCGCCCGTGAAGCAATGCTCATATTCATATAATCCAGCTTATCATAATCTGATTCCTCATCTGTTCCCTTAAGTTCCAGCAGCGCATCATTTTCCTGTGCACACTTGGCGGCACTGGCATAGACTGCCTGCCAGAAAGAAGATTCGGGATTGTCCACGATCATATCATATTTATACTGATAGATTCTTGTTTCTTTCTGCTCCTTTCCATTCTGACCTGTCAGACCGCTGTAATAAGACTCTCCTGTCATATACAATACAGCCAGAACTCCCACTGTTCCCAGTATACAGCAGATCTTTGTCGCTCTTTTGCCCATAGCTCTCTCCATCTTTTCTATACGTAATGTAGTCATTATACAATAATTTCGCATGTTTTGCTTTCTTTTTTTCATATAATTGGATAACAGCCTATAAGGAGGCATTGTATGAAACCCAGCAAACTGACCATATTGCCACTTTTTCTGCTGACTGCAGGGCTTATATTGGCAGGGCTTCTGCTCTCAGATCCATATCTGCGGTCAAAAGCAGCCCGTGCAGCAGCAGGGCAGGGAATGATTGCTCTGGTACAGCAGGCAGGCAGGGAATCTCCTCGTGTAGCTCTCACCTTTGATGATGGTCCTAATTCCCGATATACTCCTCTGCTTCTTAAAGGACTCCGCAAACGCAAAATACACGTTTCCTTTTTTCTGGTAGGTGAAAATATCGACGGTAATGAAGAACTTCTTCTGGAAATGAAACAAGACGGTCATCTCATCGGTAACCATACGTGGGATCATGTGCAGCTTGATAAGATTTCACAGGAAAAGGCACGCCTTGAAATAGAAAAAACCAATAACCGCATTTTTGAAGTTACCGGTATCTATCCCTCCTATATACGTCCACCCTTTGGTGCCTGGAAGAAAGACATGGAACTGCCCTTTACCATGCTTCCTGTATTTTGGGACGTAGATACCCTGGACTGGAAAAGCCGCAATGCAAACAGCATCCTGTCTATTGTCCGTTCACAGGTACATGATGGATCTGTCCTTCTGATGCATGATGGATACCAGAGTTCTGTGGATGCAGCTTTGATAATCGTAGATCTGCTTACAGAACAGGGATATGATTTTGTTACTGCGGACCAACTTCTTACCCTGTAAAAACATTTGCTTTTTATCCTCTGATTCGTTATACTTAAGGGTAAACTGAATATGGAAAATACACCAATGTAAAAAGGAGTTTTAAGGAATGGACAAATTGTTTAACATGGACAACAAATTCTTCAGCTTTATGGGCAGGGCAGCGGATCTTATGATGCTCAATATTGTCTTTATCATTTGTTGTCTTCCTATCGTAACCATCGGTGCTTCTCTTACAGCACTTCACTATGTAACTCTGAAAATGGCCAGAAATGAAGAATCTTACATCATAAGAAGCTTCTTTAAATCCTTTAAACAGAATTTCAGACAGGCAACTATCATCAATATCATTATGCTTGCAGTTGGAGCCATTCTGTATTTTGACCTGCATGTTGTAAATGCTATGAGCGGAAGCATGGCTTCTGTACTGCATGTACTGTTTATTGCATTCGGCATTGTATATTTTGTGATATTTTTATATCTGTATCCTGTACTTGCCAAATTTTACAATACCATTAAACATACATTCAGAAATGCTTTTCTGATGTCGATCCGCCATCTCCCTTATACAGTTCTCATGGCACTGATCACTGCAGCTCCTGTTGCTATTTTCTTCATTCCGACAGTTCAGGTACAGTCCACTGTTCTTTTGTTATTTGTTCTCATGGGATTTTCTCTGGAAGCATTTATCAATGACCATTTTCTGGTGAAGATTTTTGACAATTATATCATTGAAGAGCCGGATGCAGCTTCAGATACAGAAGAATCTTCTGAACAGACCCCTGCTGTATGAGAAAATGGGGAGAAAAACCTTATCATTCCCTGGACTATATGCTCAGGGAACGATTCGGAGAAAAAGTTTACAAAGTCACATTAAATGGAGGAATGTCCTGTCCGAACCGTGATGGTAAACTTGGTTCACGTGGCTGTATCTTCTGCAGTGCAGGTGGAAGTGGGGATTTCGCTGCCGATGCTTCACTTTCTGTTACAGCACAGATTGACAGCCAGATTGCCATTCTTTCACAGAAAAGACCAATCCGTAAATATATTGCCTATTTTCAGGCATACACCAATACCTATGCTCCTGTAGAATATCTGGAAAAAATTTTTACGGAGGCCCTTTCTCATCCTGCTGTCACAGCTCTTTCCATAGGAACCAGACCTGATTGCCTAGAGCCGGAAAAGATTGAACTTCTTTCCCGTCTGAATCATCAGAAACCCGTATGGATAGAGCTCGGCCTTCAGACCATTCACGAATCCACTGCAGCATACATCCGCAGAGGCTATCCACTTTCCTGTTTTGAGGAAACAGTCAGAAAACTCCGTCATGAGAATCTTGAAGTGATCGTTCATACGATTCTCGGACTTCCCGGTGAAAACAGGGATGATATTCTGGAAACGATGAAATACCTGAATCATATGGACATTCAGGGAATTAAACTCCAGCTTCTTCATGTACTGCGTGGAACAGACCTGGCCGCTGATTATGAGAAAGGACTTTTTACAACCTATGAACGAGATGAGTATCTTGCACTGCTGATCGACTGTCTGGAACATCTGCGTCCGGAAATTGTTATACACCGTATCACAGGAGACGGACCAAAGGATCTGCTGATCGCCCCTTTATGGGCAAGCCGCAAGCGTGAGGTACTGAATCTTCTTCACCACCGCATGAAGGAAGAACAGAGCTTTCAGGGAAAAGCTCTCATGCATGAATAACCCGTTGTTTGAGAAACACTCTCTGTTGTACCCCAAGGAGGGATATACATTGTCAACACCATTTACCATTTATAAATTAATCGTGTTATATATGCTTCAGAATACAGAGGATACACTGACCAACTCACAGATCTCGGAATTTATTCTGGACCGGGAATATACGAATTATTTCCATCTTCAGCAGGCCATTTCCGAGCTTGTAGAAGCAGATCTGGTCACTATGGATACCCGGTCCAATACCTCTCATTACCGTATTACCGAGGATGGCAAAAAAACTCTCTCCTTTTTCCAGAAGGATGTATCCCCTGAAATCAAACAGGAAGTCAGAGAATATCTGAAATCCACCGGTTTTAAAGCTCAGGAACGAATCGTCACCCCGGCTGATTATTACATTACCAAACAGGGAACCTATTCTGTAAGATGTCAGCTTATTGAAAAAGGTAACTCCCTCATCGATCTGAATATCGCAGCACCCAATCTGGAAGCAGCACAATCTATCTGTAACAAATGGTCTACTCACTATCAGGAAATATACGGAAAAATAATGGAAGAGCTCTTGTGATGCTCTTCCATTATTTTCATCAATGAACCTTTATTATGATATTTTATGGAGAAAAAACTATGGATTTATTTGAATATGCCAAATCAAAAACTCTGGATCAGGAATCGCCTCTTGCATCCAGACTGCGTCCTGCAACTCTGGATGAGGTTGTGGGGCAGCAGCACATTATCGGAAAAGATACTCTATTATACAGAGCCATCAAAGCTGACAAACTGACCTCCGTCATCTTTTACGGCCCACCCGGAACAGGAAAAACAACTCTTGCCAAAGTCATCGCCAACACCACAAGCGCAGAATTTACTCAGATCAATGCCACCGTAGCAGGTAAGAAAGATATGGAAACCGTTGTAAAAGAGGCTCAGCAGAATCTGGGTATGTATGGTAAGAAAACTATCCTGTTCATTGATGAGATCCATCGTTTCAATAAAGGGCAGCAGGATTATCTCCTTCCTTTTGTAGAAGACGGAACCATCATTCTTATCGGTGCAACTACAGAGAATCCATATTTCGAAGTCAATGCTGCTCTCATCTCCCGCTCCATTATTTTCGAGCTGAAATCCCTGGAAATTTCCGAGGTAAAAGAACTGATCCTAAGAGCAATAAACGATAAGAAAAAAGGAATGGGGAACTACAAAGCCCAGATAGATGACGACGCTCTGGACTTTCTGGCAGACATGGCAGGCGGAGACGCCAGAAACGCCCTCAACGCCATTGAACTGGGTATCCTCACTACTCCAAGAAGCGAAGATGGAATTATCCATATCACCCTGGATGTAGCCTCCCAGTGCATTCAGAAACGAGTCGTCAGATACGATAAAAACGGAGACAACCACTACGATATCATCTCCGCCTTCATCAAGAGCATGCGTGGTTCCGACCCTGATGCAGCCGTCTACTATCTGGCGAAAATGCTTTACGCCGGCGAAGACGTCAAATTCATCGCCCGAAGGATCATGATCCTGGCCTCCGAAGATATCGGAAACGCTGATCCTCAGGCTCTCTGCGTAGCAGTGGCAGCCGCCCAGGCAGTAGAACGTGTAGGCATGCCCGAAGCCCAGATCATCCTCTCCCAGGCAGTCACCTACATGGCCTGCGCCCCCAAGAGCAATTCCGCAGTCAACGCCATCTTTGCTGCTATGGACTCCGTCAAACGCACCAAAACCACAGTCCCGGCACACCTCCAGGACGCCCATTACGGCGGTCATGAGAAACTTGGCCACGGCATCGGCTACAAATATGCCCACGACTATCCAAATCACTATGTAGACCAGCAGTACCTCCCAAACGAAATCCAGGGAGAACACTTCTACGAGCTTACCGAAATGGGCTATGAGAAAACCCTCAAAGAATACCAGAACAAAATCAAAAAGCAGTCTTAACCAATATCCATCGCAGAAAAAGGCAGTCCCTTTCAAAAGAGACTGCCTTTCAATAGCTATTATTTAATTCCCATAACTCCCATCTGTGCCACAATCGCATCCACACACTTCTCAAATCCCAGTTTCCCGGAATTCAGACACAGATCATAATTCGTCGCGTCACTCCAGTCCCCACCGGCAAATCTGCGATAATAATCCTGCTTTCTCTTATCATCTTTATGAAGAAATTTCTCAATCTCCTCATCGCTGCCACTGATTTTCGCTCTGGACTGCTCCACACGGAAATCCCACGGTGCATGGATGAACACTCTCAATGTGTTCGGTCTGTCTTTAAATACGTAATTTACACAGCGTCCAACGATCACATAAGATTCCTTCTCTGCCAGATCATTCACAACTTTCGCCTGATAATTAAAAATATTCTCATCAGACACAAACCCCTTCTGATCCGGCGCAATCAGATCCCCTTTATATAATCCGGTCTTATTAAACAGAGAAGCCTTCACTTTCGCTCCATCCTCAACCTGTCCAAAAAGCTTCACATCAATCCCACTCTCATCAGAAGCCATCTGGATGATCTGCTTATCATAAAAAGCAACTCCCAGTCTCTCTGCCAGCATCTTGCCAATCGTACGTCCACCGCTTCCATACTGTCTCGCAATTGTAATTACAAAATTCTCCATAAAAATTCCTCCTGACCATATGCAATATCAGGGTCAAAATACTTACCTTTTGACCCTGATCTCTATACTGCTATTTTATCACAAAAAAGCTCTATATGGTTAAATTCTTTTCTTATTCTCCGAGATAAGCTTTCTGTACAGACTCATCATGAAGAAGATCACTGGCCTTGCCTTCCAGTGTGATCTTACCTGTCTCAAGAACATAAGCTCTGTCCGCAATAGAAAGAGCTTTCTTCGCATTCTGCTCAACCAGCAGAACTGTTGTGCCGCTTTCACTGACCTCTTTAATGATGTCAAAGATCTCATTTACAAAGATCGGAGAAAGACCCATAGATGGTTCATCCATCAGAATGATCTTCGGCTGACTCATCAGCGCCCGTCCCATAGCAAGCATCTGCTGCTCACCACCGCTCAAAGTACCTGCTGTCTGGTTCTGACGTTCCTTCAAACGAGGGAAACGTTTGTAAACCTTCTCGATGGTCGCATCAATCTCATTCTTATCGGATCTTGTATATGCACCCATTTTCAGATTCTGAAGAACTGTCATATTGGCAAACACGCGTCTTCCTTCCGGAACATGTGCCATACCCATAGTAACGATCTTGTGCGGCGGAACCTTGGTGATATCCTGTCCGTCATAAATAATATGTCCTGCTTTCGCACGGAGAAGTCCTGTCACTGTATGCAGGGTAGTTGTTTTGCCTGCACCATTGGCACCGATCAGAGCAATAACCTCGCCCTCATTTACAGAGAAAGAAACACCCTTTAATGCCTGAATCATTCCATAATAAACCTGTATGTCCTGTACTTCCAGTAATGCCATCTGTCTCTCCTCCTATTCTCCAAGATATGCCTTGATAACTTCCGGATCATGAAGCACCTCGGAAGTCTTTCCCTGTCTCAGAACATGGCCGAAGTTCAGCACTGTCAGCTCCTCACAGATACCGGAAACCAGCTTCATATCATGCTCGATCAAAAGAATGGTCATATCAAAGTTATCACGAACAAAACGAATGGTATCCATCAGTTCCTCAGTTTCATTAGGGTTCATACCTGCAGCCGGCTCATCCAGCAGAAGAAGCTTTGGTCTGGTTGCCAGTGCTCTGGCGATCTCCAGCTTTCTCTGCTTACCATAAGGAAGATTGGATGCAAGAATATCTGCCTCTTTATCAAGGTCAAATACTTTCAGGAGCTTCATAGCTTCCTCGTTCATCTCTTTCTCTACTTTGAAGTATTTCGGAGTATGTACGATACTTGTAAACAGACTGTATTTATCGTGATTGTGAAGTCCTGCTTTTACATTGTCCAGAACACTCATCTGATGAAACAGACGGATATTCTGGAATGTTCTGGCGATTCCTGCTTTGTTGATATCAATAGTCTTCTTGCCAGTGATATCCTGGCCATCCAGATTGATAATACCTTCATCTGGTTTATACACACCTGTCAGAAGGTTGAAGATTGTAGTCTTACCTGCACCGTTGGGGCCGATCAGACCATAAAGCTGTCCTTTCTCGATGGAGACATGGAAATCATCCACTGCATGAAGACCGCCGAATGAAATATTTAAATGATTTACTTCAAGCAATGCCATAGCTTATGCCTCCTTTTTCTTAAATTTACTGAAAAGACGCTCTCTCATCTCGATTGCCTTTGGTGCCCAGTTGATAAGCATCATAACGATCAGCACGATCGCATAGAACAGCATACGGTAATCGCTCAGTCCACGAAGCAGCTCCGGAAGTAAGTTCAGGATGATTGCAGCGATAATGGAACCGCGCATATTTCCGATACCGCCCAGAACTACAAATACCAGAAACATGATAGACATGTTATATCCGAAGTTCTTCGGAAGTGCTGTTAATGTTGCAAGGTTATGTGCATAGAGCACACCGCCGATACCTGCCAGCGCTGCGGAAATCGCAAAAGCTTTCAGTTTGTACTTCGTAATATCAATACCGATGGATTCTGCTGCAATACGATTGTCACGGATTGCCATGATAGCACGTCCGTCACGGGAATTGATCAGGTTCAGAACCACAAATAAAGTAAACAGTACTAAAATTATGCCAATAGTAAATGTGGACTGTTTCGGAGTACCTATAATACCCATGGCACCACTGATGATCACCTTTCCGTCAGGCTGCATGCCGAGAGACATCTGGTCTTTCATGGAAAAATGAATCCCGTTACTGTCAACTCCTACATAAAGTACATTGATCACATTCTTGATGATCTCTCCAAATGCCAATGTTACGATAGCCAGGTAGTCACCTTTCAGACGAAGTACCGGAATACCGATGAGAAATCCGAAAATACCTGCACAGACAGCTCCGATGATCAGTGCAATGAAGAAACGAAGCCCTGCATTTGTAAAAGTATCCATGGTTGCCTTTGTAAATGCTGCACTGGTGAAAGCACCAATACACATAAATCCGGCATGACCAAGGCTGAGTTCACCCAGGATACCTACTGTCAGGTTCAGGGATAATGCCATAATAACATATACGCAGAGTGGTACCAGCAGACCCTGTATCAGATTGGAAAGCAGATTTCCTGCAAGAAGCCCCTGCACGATCAGATATATTGCAAGGACCATTCCATATGTAATAAGATTGCTTTTTGTTGTTTTATTTAATTTCTTCTTTTCCATGTCTGCCACCTTACACTTTCTCCTGAATGTTCTTGCCCAGAATACCAGTAGGCTTGACCACCAGAACCACGATCAGAACACCGAATACAATGGCATCTGCCAGCTGTGAAGAGATATATGCTCTTCCAAGGATTTCCAGAATACCCAGAACAATACCACCGATAAAAGCACCCGGAATAGATCCGATACCACCCAATACGGCAGCAACAAACGCCTTGATGCCAGGCATGGCACCTGTATAAGGTGTCAGGGACGGATATGCAGAACAGAGAAGCACACCGGCGATGGCTGCAAGTCCGGAACCAATGGCAAATGTAATGGATATTGTTTTATTTACATTAATACCCATTAACTGTGCTGCACCTTTATCCTCAGATACAGCAAGCATTGCCTGTCCTGTTTTTGTCCTGTTGATAAAAAGCAGCAATGCTGCCATGATAACAATACAGCTGATGATGGTAACAATCGTTACGCCTGTGATCACAATGGAACCTCCTGCCAGTTTTATTGACGGAACATTGATTACATTGCTGAATGCTTTGGTATCTGCACCCCAGATAAGAAGTGCTACATTCTGAAGCAGATAGCTGACACCAATAGCTGTGATCAGAACAGCAAGAGGAGAAGCAGCATTACGAAGAGGCCTATAGGCAACACCCTCGATCACAACACCCATAACAGTACAGATGATAACAGACAGCAGGATGGCTAAAATCGGATTCAGTCCCATATTGCTGACTGCCACATATACCACATATGAGCCTATCATGATAACATCTCCATGAGCGAAGTTCAGCATTTTAGCGATTCCGTATACCATGGTATAGCCAAGGGCAATGATTGCATAAACGCTTCCGAGACTGATGCCGTTGATAAGATATGACATAAAACTACTCATAGAAGTTTTTTCCTTTCCTTATTACTCAACAGGGCTGTCTGGATGATACAGACAGCCCCGGTTATGTACGTACTATTTATAACTTATGATTATTCCATTGCTGCATAAGCACCGTCTTTAATTTCTACAGCTTTAGGTGCCTTATTCGGCTCACCGTCTGCTGTCCATGTAATCTCATCACCTGTAACACCTTCCAGTGTAATCTCTGTCATACCTTTTTCCAGTGCTGCACAGATATCAGCAACGTCCATATCTGCTTTTACATCTTCTTTCTCAGCAGCTGCTTTGATTGCATATACAGCATCATAGGAGTCTGCTGCGAACTGGTTTGGTGTATCTTTGTATGCATCTTTGTATGCTTTAACAAAGTTCTGGGTTTTCTCATCTTTGGAGTCTGCTGCGAATGGTGTCAGGAGCATCAGGCCTTCTGCAAGAGAAGTATCAAAGTTTTCTACATCAAGAATACCGTCCATACCATCACATCCAAAGAATTTCGGTTTGAAATCCATGCTGTCTGCCTGCGCAAGGATCAGAGACGCCTCAGTATAATAAATTGGAAGGAATACTAATTCAGCACCACCATCTTTGGCTTTCTGAAGCTGTGAAGTGAAGTTGGTTTTATTATCTGCATTAAATGCCTCAGTAGATACAATCTCAATACCCTGATTAGCAGCTTCTGTTTTGAAGTTATTTGTAATTCCTGTAGAATATACATCAGAACTGTCATAAATGATACCAACCTTGGTAGCAAGTTTATGCTCACCAATATACTGAGCTGCTGCAGTACCCTGGTTCGGGTCAGAGAAGCATACACGGAATACATTCGGATTTGCAACACATTCTACTGCTGATCCGGATGGTGTCAGCTGGAACATATTATCCTCTGCTGTCATGGTAGCTACAGCTACACATGGTGTGGAAGTAACTGTACCAACCAGAATATTCATTCCCCAGTCTTTTAATGCGTTGTAAGCATTCTGGGATTTCTCAGAATCATTTTCATCATCTTCAAATTTAAAATCCACCTGATATCCGTTGATTCCACCATCTTCATTGATCTCGTTGATTGCAAGTTCTGTGGCATTCTTTACTGCCTGTCCATAGATTGCTGCTCCTCCGGTTACAGGTCCGATTCCACCGATCTTGAATGTAGCATCATCTGCAAATACAGATACAGGTGCAGCTGCTGACATTACCATTGCTGCTGCCGCAGTAACACTGATGATTTTTTTCAGGTTTTTCATAATAAAATCCTCCTTATTATTGGTCAGCTCCTTCGTCCCTCTTATGGCACACAAGACAAGCTTCTGTTACCATTCATCCCGCTTAAGTTCCGCAAGATCTTTATGTAAAGGAACTGAAAAGTAACAAAAAGCCAACTGGGTTCCCAGCCGGCTTTGGCTTCCACTGACACTTTAATATATTGATGTTTTAAATTATAGCACCATATATTTGACCATGCAAGGGAAACTTTATGGAAATTTAAGATTTTTCCGTCTTATAACGACACTTGACCGTGAATCGCACTCAAAATTGATTGTAATTTTGCATACCGTATAAACAATAATTATAATTTCTTATACAATGGTTGCTCCAGTCAACGGGATTCTCCACCTGTGACAGATTGCTTCAGCGACGTATAAAATAAAAAACACACAGAAAAGAAGCTGTTTTACTTCTCTCCTGTGTGTCGTAATCTCGGCTAAATTCTCAGGAAATACTACTGATTAAGCAAATGCTTTTTTAGCGATCTCAGCAAGTGCTGCAAATCCTTCTGCATCGTTTACTGCAAGTTCAGCAAGCATCTTTCTGTTGATGTCGATGTTTGCAACTTTCAGTCCGT
>CAKRVX010000003.1 GCA_934409175.1 uncultured Blautia sp. | reverse complement strand
TATGAAGGGAAAAGTATCGATATCAGACAACTGATCGATCTTTGTGAGACACTTCCCTTTTTCGCGGACAGAAGGGTGATCCTGCTGGAAGATACGGGATTCTTCAAAAATAAATGCGAAGAACTGGCTGATTACATGAAGGAACTGCCGGAATATCTCTGCATGATCTTTGTGGAATCGGAAGTAGATAAAAGAAGCCGGATGTATAAGGCTGTGAAAGCGTGCGGAAGGATTACAGAATTCGGAAACCAGGATGAAAAAACTCTGATGAGATGGGCTGCAGGGATTCTGGGAAAATCAGGAAAGAAGATCACACAGAAAGATATGGAACTGCTTTTGACCAGAACCGGTACAGATATGGGAAATCTCAGAATGGAACTGGAGAAACTGATCTGTTATACTGAAGGCAGGGAAGTGGTGACAGCACAGGATATTGAAGAAATCTGTACAACACAGACTACGAACAGAATCTTTGACATGGTACGCGCAGTAACGGAGAAAAATCAGGAACGTGCGCTGGAACTTTATTATGATCTGCTTACGTTAAAGGAACCGCCTATGAGAATTCTGTTTCTTCTTGCCAAACAGTACCGTCAGCTTCTGCAGGTGAAACAGTTTGGCGCAGCAGGGCTTACCCAGACGGAGATGGCGTCAAAACTTGGAATTCCAGCCTTTGCAGTGAGAAATATTGTATCCTGTGCCAGGGCATACACTGTTTCAGAACTGGAACAGGCAGTCAGAGATTTTGTGGATGCAGAGGAAGCAGTGAAGACCGGACGACTGGAGGACAAGCTCAGCGTAGAACTTCTGATCATTAAATACAGCAGTATGACTGCAGCCAAAAAAGCCTGATTTTATGATCAGGCTTTTTCCATAGTAAAAAAAGACAGCCACATGACGGTGATGGCTGTCCTTTTAATTATAAGCTTATAATTAAAAATAAAATTTATGATTAGTCAATGCTGTTAACAGCTTTAGCTAAACGAGCAACTTTTCTTGCGCAGTTGTTTTTATGATAAACACCTTTAGATGTAGCTTTGCTGATTGTGGAAACAGCATCTTTTAATGCTACTTCTGCAGCTGCTTTATCTTTGCTTGCTACTGCTGCCTCAACTTTTTTGATAGAAGTCTTTACTGCAGATCTGATAGATTTGTTTCTGTCTGCTTTTGTTCTGTTTACTAAAATTCTTTTCTTAGCAGATTTAATGTTAGCCAATTCGTACACCTCCAATTATTGTTTAAATTATTATACTCCTGTCATAGAAACAGACACGGGCGCCTCTATGAACATGCTTATATATATTAGCTCAATTAGTTTATCTTGTCAATACATATTTGTACAAAAAAAGCTAAAAATATATATGAAACTACTGTATATTGTGGAGGGTGAGAAAGCTATGTTGGGAAGCTATAGGATCAGGACAGACCTGGCATTGGAAGCAACTGAACGTTTTACAGAGGAAAACGTAGAGGTCCGTGGAGTAGAAATCTGTGAAGATTATGATAAGGAGAAGGATATACGGACTACTGTGGTAAAGATTACGACAGAAAACGGAGCCAGGGCAATGGGGAGACCGCAGGGAAACTATATTACTATAGAAGCTCCGGGGCTTTCTATGTCAGATGAGGATTATCACCGGGAAATTTCCGGAGAAATAGCAAAACATCTGAAAAAGCTGGTCCATCTGGAACGTGAACAGTCAGTTCTGGTGGTAGGGTTGGGAAATGCAGCGATCACGGCCGATTCTCTTGGACCGCATGTAATAGATAATTTGTATATAACCAGACATATGATCCGGGAATATGGATTAAAAAGTATGGGACAGGAAAAGATGCATCGTGTCAGTGGAATAATACCGGGAGTAATGGCTCAAACAGGGATGGAAACTTCCGAGATTATCCAGGGAATCGTAGCGGAGACAAAACCGGATGTGGTGATAGCAATCGATGCACTGGCTGCCAGAAGTACCCGGAGGCTGAACAGGACCATTCAGATTACAGATACAGGGATCAATCCAGGATCCGGAGTGGGAAATCACAGAGTGGGACTTACAGAAGAAAATTTGCAGGTAAAAGTAATCGGGATTGGTGTCCCCACTGTAGTAGATGCGGCAACGATTGTCCGGGATTCCATGGCTCATTTGCTGGATGCTCTGGAGGAGGCAGAACAGAAAGAATTTCTGGAAGAAATGATTTCTCCTCATCTGCATACGATGTTCGTAACACCCAAGGATGTAGATGAAACCGTAAAATATTTAAGTTATACTATTTCTGAGGGGTTGAATATGGCTTTTGCACAACAGCCTGAACAGTCGCTGGAAGCGGAGTAAAAAGAACAAAAGTATAATCCGCGGAAGCGTATCATAGGATACCTTTAAGAGGTGATGATGTGACAAGAGTTCAGAAAGTGCTGGGAGTTGTGCTGAGTCTGTGTTTTTTTGCTGTTCTGTCTGTACTGCCGGAGAATTTTTTTACAGGAGAGAATGTGTACAGGCATCTGCCGCTGTATCGCTTTCTGGAAAAAAAATCCCGGGAATTGTCCGGATATGAAGACAGGGAAACCTATGAGATGCTTGCCCGGGAAAATGGCAGATATCTGGGAAAACGGGCGCAGGCGGAACAAACACCCCTGCCGGAACAAACAAGTCAGCCGGAAATTACAGCAAGTCCGGAGATTACCGGACAGTCAGAGACAACAGAAACACCGGAGCCCGTTAAAGAGACCGTTGGCACAAAAGAGACTGTGTCTGCGGCGCTGCCTCATCCTGTGATTGATCTTTCTCCTGAGACTCTGGCAGACTATGATTATCTTCTGGGACAGTTTTATATTGTAGATGACAATACGGAAACCAATGCTGCACAATTAAATGCTGCTGATTTTCTGGGAGAAGATCTTTCCATGTCAAAAGATACGCAGACTCCTCAGATACTGATCTATCACAGCCATTCCCAGGAAACATTCGCAGATTCCAGGGAGGGTGTCGAGGCGGATACCATTGTGGGAGTAGGAGATTATCTTACACAGCTTCTGACAGAAGATTACGGTTATCAGGTAGTACATCTGAAAGAGCAGTTTGATATGGCAGGAGGAGAACTGGACCGAAGTGCTGCTTATGATTATGCCAGAGAATATCTGGAACCGTTTCTGGAAGAGAATCCTGAAATCCAGGTAGTGATCGATCTTCACAGAGATGGGGTTGGGCAGGACAGGCATCTTGTGACTGAAATCAATGGGAAATCAACGGCTCAGATTCTTTTTTATAATGGGCTGAGTTATACGGTAAGTAAAGGTTCTCTGGATTATCTGCCTAATCCTTACATAGAAGATAATCTGGCTTTTTCTTTCCAGCTTGAATATCAGGCTGCGCAGTATTACCCGGATTTTTACAGAGGAATCTATCTGGCCGGATATCGTTATAATCTTCATCTGCGCCCCAGATCGCTTCTGCTGGAAGCCGGGGCGCAGACGAATACGGTGCAGGAAGTAAAGAATGCCATGGAACCCTTTGCAGATATTCTTGACAAAGTCCTGAATCCCCGGAAATAGGCGGTGACAAACACCGGAAATGTATGCTATAATACAGAATTAGCAAACTAACAGCAGAAAAATATTAGGAGGGAATTCCTGAATGATAGATCAGAGCAAAATCAGAAATTTCTGTATTATTGCACATATTGACCATGGTAAATCAACACTTGCGGACAGAATCATTGAGATGACCGGTACATTAACCGAACGTGAAATGCAGTCGCAGGTTCTGGATAACATGGAACTTGAGAGAGAACGTGGAATCACGATCAAATCTCAGGCAGTGCGTATTGTATATAAGGCAAAGGACGGAGAGGAATATATTTTTAATCTTATTGATACTCCCGGCCATGTAGACTTTAACTATGAGGTGTCCAGAAGTCTGGCAGCCTGTGATGGTGCGATTCTGGTAGTAGATGCGGCACAGGGAATCGAGGCGCAGACACTTGCCAATGTTTATCTTGCACTGGACCATGATCTGGATGTACTTCCGGTCATCAACAAAATTGATCTTCCAAGTGCAGAGCCGGATCGTGTAGTAAGTGAGATTGAAGATGTGATCGGCCTGGAGGCACATGATGCACCGAGAATCTCTGCGAAGACAGGTCTGAATGTAGAAGAAGTTCTTGAACAGATCGTGACGAAGATTCCTGAGCCTTGCGGAGATGTGGATGCACCGTTGAAAGCGCTGATCTTTGATTCTGTTTACGATGCATATAAAGGCGTTATCGTATTCTGCCGTGTGATGGACGGCCGTGTAAAGAGAGGTACACAGATCCATATGATGGCTACCGGTTTTACTACGGAAGTTGTGGAAGTAGGATATTTCGGTGCGGGTCAGTTCATTCCCTGTGAAGAACTGACAGCAGGTATGGTTGGATATATTACAGCCAGCATTAAGAATCTGGGAGATACCCGTGTAGGTGATACTGTCACGGATAAAGAGCGCCCATGTGCAGAGGCTCTGCCCGGATATAAAAAAGTAAATCCTATGGTTTACTGCGGTCTGTATCCGGCAGACGGTGCGAAATACGGTGATCTGAGAGATGCACTGGAGAAGCTTCAGCTTAATGATGCGTCCCTTTTCTATGAGCCGGAGACTTCCGTAGCCCTTGGATTTGGATTCCGCTGCGGTTTCCTGGGGCTGCTTCATCTGGAAATTATCCAGGAGCGTCTGGAAAGAGAATATAATCTGGATCTGGTAACAACTGCTCCAGGTGTTATCTATAAAGTGCATAAAACAAACGGTGAAGTGATTAACCTGACTAATCCAAGTAATCTGCCTGATCCATCAGAAATCGAATACATGGAAGAGCCTATGGTGAATGCGGAGATCATGGTCACCACGGAATTTATCGGTGCGATCATGGATCTCTGTCAGGAGAGAAGAGGCCAGTATCAGGGAATGGACTATATGGAAGAGACACGTGCGCTTCTGAAATATAAATTGCCTTTAAATGAGATCATTTACGATTTCTTTGATGCGCTGAAATCCCGTTCCAGAGGATATGCTTCTCTGGACTATGAACTCTGCGGATATGAACGCAGTGAGCTTGTAAAACTGGATATTTTGGTAAACAAAGAAGAAGTGGATGCTCTTTCCTTTATCGTGCATGCAGATACTGCTTATGAGAGAGGACGCAAAATGTGTGAGAAGCTTAAGGAAGAAATTCCGCGTCAGCTTTTCGAGATTCCGATTCAGGCAGCCATTGGAAGCAAGATCATTGCCAGAGAGACAGTAAGAGCTATGCGTAAAGACGTTCTGGCCAAATGTTACGGTGGTGATATTTCACGTAAAAAGAAACTTCTGGAGAAACAGAAGGAAGGTAAGAAACGTATGCGTCAGGTAGGCAATGTGGAGATTCCACAGAAAGCTTTCATGAGTGTACTGAAACTGGATGATAAATAAAAAGTGTGTCAGGGAAAATTTTCCGGGGAGGACCTGAAAATGAGAAATAAGGGCAAAAAATCAATTATTATTGTGGCAGTTATGCTGTCAGCAGTGATATTGACTGGCTGTGGAAGTAAGAAAGAAGCAGATGCGGAGTCTACTCAGGTAATCCAGATCAGTGTGGCACCGCCATCTGTTACCCCTACTCCAGAACCGGACCAGGTAGATTCGTCAGCAGTTTCCACTAATGGAAATCTGACAATGGTCAATGAGTATCTGGCAGATCAGGGTAATTCCGGTACGTCAGACAGCAGTGTGGATACAGGCACAGACGGAAATGCGGAAAGTAATACAGAAAGCAATGCAGATAATAATGCTGCGGATAATAATACAGACGGCAATGATGCCGGGACAGGAGAAAGTGATGGAAGTGAGGAGCAGTAATACGGCTTCTCCCATGGAAATCTACATCCATATTCCGTTCTGTATCAGAAAGTGCGATTATTGTGATTTCCTTTCAGGTCCCTCGGATTCTGAAAAAAGGAAAGCTTATGTACGTGCTCTTCTGAAGGAAATACAAGCGGTAAAGGAAGGAAAGGGAAGGAGTGTATCCTCTATATTCATTGGAGGAGGCACTCCTTCTGTGCTGGATGAGAAACTTATGGGAGAAATTCTGAAAGAGGTCAGAAACAATTTCAGTCTGCAGGAGAATGCGGAGATTACGATAGAGGTAAATCCGGGAACTGTAGACATCCGGAAACTTCAGGCATACAAAAGCTTCGGAATCAACCGCCTCAGTATCGGACTGCAGTCTCCACAGAACAGAGAACAGAAAATTTTGGGAAGGATTCATAATTATGAGCAGTTTCTGGAAACATATAAAGAAGCAAGGGCTGTCGGATTTGATAATATTAATATAGATCTGATGAGCGCAATTCCTGAACAGACCTATGAGGACTGGACCAAAAATCTCAGGACAGTGGCTGAACTTGGACCTGAGCACATTTCTGCATACAGTCTTATTATAGAGGAAGGAACACCTTTTTCAGAACGTAAACTGAAGCTGCCGGATGAAGATACAGAATATGAGATGTATGAAGCTACTGCACAAATCCTGTCTGAATACGGGTATGAACAGTATGAAATTTCCAATTATACCAGAAAGGGGAGAGAGTGCAGACACAACGTAGGATACTGGACCAGACAGGACTATCTTGGTTTTGGTCTGGGAGCAGCTTCACTTTATGGGAGACTGCGTTTTACAAATACCTCCGACTGGAAAAAATATCTGGAAAACAGTTCAGATCCTGAGATGATCCGTGAGAAAGAACCGGTTCTTACTACAGAAGATGAGATGGCAGAGTTCATGTTTCTGGGACTGCGAATGACCAGAGGAATTTCCAGAATGGATTTTGCCCAGATATTTGGCTGCCCTGTAGAAGATATTTATGGATCGGTTATAGAAAAGTACAAAGCAATGGGAATGCTGGAAGAAAAAAAAGACAGGATATTTTTGTCACGTCCAGGAATCCATGTCAGCAATCAGATCATGTCAGAATTTCTTTTATAAACGCCCTTGACGAACGAATGTTCGCATATTATACTGGAAACAGCAATTAAATGATTACTGAAAGCAGAACAGACAGTAACAGCAAACTTTTTACAGGAGGCAGATCATGGCTGCGGATACAATGAAGAAGCACTTTATCAGAATCAGAGGTGCCAATGTCAATAATCTTAAAAATTTAAGTGTAGATATTCCCAGAGACCAGTTTGTAGTATTTACCGGACTCAGTGGTTCCGGTAAATCATCTCTGGCATTTGATACCATATATGCAGAGGGACAGAGACGTTATATGGAGTCTCTTTCTTCCTATGCCAGGCAGTTTCTGGGACAGATGGAAAAACCAGATGTGGAGAGTATCGAGGGACTGCCTCCTGCTATTTCTATTGACCAGAAATCCACGAATCGTAATCCGCGTTCCACAGTAGGAACTGTGACGGAGATCTATGATTATTTTCGATTATTATATGCCAGAGTGGGAATTCCTCACTGCCCGAAATGCGGAAGGGAGATCAGGAGGCAGACAGTAGATCAGATGGTGGATACGATCATGGCTTTTCCGGAACGTACCAGACTGCAGCTGTTGGCACCTGTGGTAAGAGGCCGTAAAGGTACCCATGTCAAACTGCTGGAGCATGCCAGAAGAAGTGGTTATGTAAGAGTACAGATCGATGGAAATATGTATGAACTTTCCGAAGAGATCAGCCTGGACAAGAATATCAAGCATAATATCGAAATTGTGGTAGATCGTCTGATCGTGAAACCGGGAATTGAGAAGAGACTTGCAGATTCTATTGAGACGGTGTTGGATCTGGCAGATGGACTTCTTATGGTAGATACCATGGATGGACAGATTCATAATTTCAGTCAGAGTTTTTCCTGCCCGGACTGTGGTGTGAGCATTGATGAAATTGAGCCGAGGAGTTTTTCTTTTAATAATCCCTTTGGTGCCTGCCCGGATTGTCTGGGACTGGGATATAAGATGGAATTTGACATTGATCTGATGCTTCCGGATAAATCTCTGAGTATTCTTGAGGGTGCCATTGTCGTGACAGGATGGCAG
The DNA here is from genome assembly GCA_934409175.1 of uncultured Blautia sp. Classification (GTDB taxonomy): domain Bacteria; phylum Bacillota; class Clostridia; order Lachnospirales; family Lachnospiraceae; genus Blautia_A. Next base: position 47,622 of record CAKRVX010000003.1, on the reverse strand, counting down.
TCCTGTACCAGCCAGGGAAGTTTTTCCAGAGCAATCCTGGATGCACTGGCTAGAGAATATGATTTCAGTCTGGCTACTCCATTTCAGGATTATCCGGAGAAAATCCAGGATATCCTGATCAATGGTACCAATGGACATTCTGTAAAAGTATATTATAAGGGGCAGAGAGGAGAAGGTGTCTATGATGTGGCATTTCCGGGGCTGATCCGCAATGTGGAGCAGCGTTACAGAGAGACAGGTTCAGATACCATGAAACAGGAATATGAATCCTTTATGCAAATTACACCATGTAAGACCTGTAAAGGCCAGAGACTGAAGAAAGAATCCCTGGCGGTGACAGTGGGAGATAAAAATATCTATGAGATTACGAACCTGTCCATAGAGAAGCTGAAAGAATTTCTGGCGGAATTGGAGCTTTCTCCACAGCAGCAGCTCATCGGAAAACAGATTCTGAAGGAAATACGTGCCAGAGTCAGCTTTCTTTCGGATGTAGGTCTGGATTATCTTTCACTGGGTCGTGCCACAGGAACCCTTTCCGGTGGTGAGGCACAGAGGATTCGTCTGGCTACACAGATTGGGTCCGGTCTGGTAGGAGTTGCCTATATTCTGGATGAGCCCAGCATCGGACTCCATCAGAGAGATAATGACAGGTTGCTCAGTTCTCTTATGAAACTGCGGGATCTGGGAAACAGTCTGATTGTGGTAGAGCATGATGAGGATACCATGCGTGCAGCAGACTGTATTGTGGATATCGGTCCAGGTGCAGGCGAGCATGGAGGACAGCTTGTAGCTATGGGAACAGCAGAGGACCTGATGAAAAATGAGAATTCTGTCACAGGTGCTTATCTCAGTGGAAAGCTGAAGATACCGGTACCTTCAGAAAGACGTAAACCGACAGGATTTCTGACTGTCCGGGGGGCGGCAGAGAATAATCTGAAAAATATCGATGTAAAGATTCCACTGGGAATCATGACCTGCATTACAGGTGTATCAGGTTCAGGAAAAAGTTCGTTGATCAATGAGATTCTATACAAGCATCTTGCCAGAGATTTAAACCGTGCAAGAGTTATTCCGGGTAAACATAAGGATATCCTGGGAATAGAGCAGCTGGATAAGGTGATCAATATTGACCAGTCCCCGATCGGACGCACGCCAAGATCCAATCCTGCCACGTATACAGGAGTTTTTGATCAGATCAGAGATCTTTTTGCTGCTACGGCAGATGCTAAGGCGAGGGGCTATAAAAAGGGCCGCTTCAGTTTTAATGTAAAAGGTGGACGATGTGAAGCCTGCAGCGGAGATGGAATCATTAAGATAGAGATGCATTTCCTTCCGGATGTTTATGTTCCATGCGAAGTCTGCAAGGGGAAACGATATAACCGTGAAACTCTGGAAGTGAAGTATAAGGATAAAAGTATTTACGATGTGCTGAATATGACTGTGGAGGAAGCACTGACTTTCTTTGAAAATGTTCCCTCCATTAAAAGAAAAATCCAGACTCTTTATGATGTAGGTCTGTCTTATATCCGTCTGGGTCAGCCATCCACAGAACTTTCAGGAGGAGAAGCGCAGAGAATCAAGCTTGCCACGGAGTTGAGTAAAAGAAGCACAGGCAAAACGATCTACATTCTGGATGAACCTACCACAGGTCTTCATTTTGCAGATGTGCACAAATTGGTAGAAATTCTGAAACGTCTGTCAGAAGGTGGAAACACGGTTGTAGTCATTGAGCATAATCTGGATGTGATAAAAACCGCAGATTATATCATAGATATCGGACCTGAAGGTGGAGACAAAGGCGGTACAGTAGTTGCCCAGGGAACACCGGAAGAAGTAGCTCAGTCGCCGGTATCTTATACAGGAAAATATGTGAAAAAATATCTGGAACAGTAAAATACAGAAAATGCAGGGGTTTTCTTTTGATGAGAATTTGTATATAATGGTTACTGTTTATATAGTAATAAGAGAAAGGGGATTCCTATGCCGGCAAGTGATATCGGAATTGACCTGGGCACCAGAAACTGTCTGGTGTATTCTACAGGGAAGGGCCTGGTGCTGAATGAGCCTTCTATTGTAGTTTATGACAAAAATACAGAGAAAATCAGAGCAATCGGAGAAGAAGCCCGGATGATGGAAGAACGTATTACTTCTGATATGGAAATTATCCGTCCTATTCGTCAGGGTGTTATTGTAGATTATACAGTTATGGAAAAGATGCTGAAATACTTTATATCCCGTGCAATGGGAAGACGAGCGTTCCGCAAACCACGAATCAGCATCTGTGTTCCAAGTGGAATTACAGAAATCGAGCGCAAAGCAGTAGAGGAAGCTACCTATCAGGCGGGGGCCAGAGATGTATTCATGGTGGAAGAGCCTATTGCAGCGGCCATTGGGGCCGGGGTGGATGTGACGAAGCCATTCGGAAACCTTGTGGTGGATATTGGAGCAGGGACAACAGATGTGGCAGTGATCTCGCTGGGAGGAGTAGTGGTTTCCACTTCTCTGAAAACAGCAGGAGATACCTTTGACCAGGCGATCATGAATTATGTAAGAAAGAATCATGGACTTTTTATCGGAGAAGACCGGGCAGAGAAGATCAAGATTCAAATCGGAACCGCATGTGAAGAATCAGCGCCCAGAACCATGGAAGTAAAAGGAAGGAATGTGATTACAGGGCTTCCGAAGGTAGCAACACTTACATCAGAAGAAATTCGTGTGGCATTGAGAGACGCTACTGGGCAGATCGTGGAAGCTGTTCATGGAGTTCTGGAGAAAACTCCTCCAGAACTGGCAGCTGATATCGTAGACAGGGGAATTGTTCTTACAGGAGGCGGTGCTCTTCTTCATGGAATGGACTCACTGATCGAGCAGAGAACAGGAGTAAGTACACTGACTGTTCAGAATGCAATGGGTGTAGTTGCCATAGGAACCGGTAAATATGCGGAGATCATGTCTCGATTGGACGGATAAAGCAGGAGGTGCTGCAGTTGCAGTGCCTCTTTTCACATATATAACAGGGAGGAACAGATGAGCGAGACTGTTACAGGTTACATTGATCACATTATTTTCAGAAATGAAGAAAATGGATATACAGTTATGGTGCTGAAAGATCCGGAAGAGGAAGAACTGACCTGTGTAGGAAGCTTTCCGGCAGTAATCCAGGGGGCGACCATTGAGGCAACAGGGGTTTATACGCACCATCCTGTATATGGTAAACAATTTCAGATAACTTCTTTTACAGAGAAAATGCCGGAGGATACATATGCTATGGAACGTTATCTTGGTTCAGGAGCAATCAAAGGGATAGGCGCAGCTCTGGCAGCAAGGATTGTGCGGAGATTTGGAGAGGATACTATCCGGATTGTAGAGGAGGAACCGGAGAGACTGGCAGAAGTAAAAGGAATCAGTGAGAAAAAGGCAAGAGAGATCGCAGCACAGGTAACTGAAAAGGCAGATATGCGAAAAGCCATGATTTTTTTGCAGAAATACGGGATTTCTCTGAATCTTGGTGCTAAGATCTATCAGAAATATAAAGAATCTATTTATACTGTGCTTCAGGAAAACCCCTATAAACTGGCAGAAGATATTTCAGGAGTAGGATTTAAGATTGCGGATGAGATTGCATCCAGAATCGGAATTCACGCAGATTCAGATTACAGAATCAGAAGCGGAATGTTGTATACTCTCTTACAGGCTTCAGGAGAAGGACATACCTATCTGCCGCAGGAGCAGCTTTTTGCCAGATGTTCACAGCTTCTGGGAGTAGATGAGTCTTATATGGAAAAGCATCTGATGGACATGATAATTGACAGAAAGCTTGTGCTGAAAGAAAGAGAGGGGGAGAAGGTTGTCTACCCCAGCCAGTACTATTATCTGGAATTGAACACAGCCAGAATGTTGTGCGAACTGAACATTATATGTCCGGAAGATGAGAAATTTGTCAGAAAGAGAATAGAACTTATTGAAAAAGAAACAGGAACCATTCTGGATGAAATGCAAAAGAAGGCAGTGACAGAAGCTGCCAGCCATGGACTTTTTATTTTAACCGGAGGTCCGGGTACAGGCAAAACAACTACAATTAATGCAATCATACAGTTCTTTGAAGGAGAAGGTGCAGAACTTCGGCTTGCTGCGCCTACCGGGCGTGCTGCGAAAAGAATGACGGAAACTACAGGATATGAGGCACAGACGATCCACAGACTTCTGGAACTTAATGGGATGCCGGAGGAAGAAAGAGATGGACATTCTGCGAAATTTGAAAGAAATGCACAGAATCCTCTTGAAGCAGATGTGATCATTATAGATGAGATGTCTATGGTGGATATTCATCTGATGCATTCTCTTCTTCTGGCAGTGACAGCAGGAACCAGACTGATCCTGGTAGGAGATGAGAATCAGCTTCCAAGTGTGGGGCCGGGAAACGTGTTGAGAGATATTATCCATAGCGGCTGTTTCCCAGTGGTTGAACTTACGAAAATCTTCAGGCAGGCTTCAGAAAGTGACATTGTAGTTAATGCACATAAGATTAATCGAGGTGAGCAGGTTCAGATCAATAACAAGAGCAGAGATTTCTTCTTTTTGAAGAGATATGATGCGGATATTATTATACGTGTGGTTATTGCACTTATTCAGGAAAAGCTTCCGAAATATGTGGACGCCCGTCCGTTTGAAATACAAGTACTGACTCCCATGAGAAAGGGACTTCTGGGAGTGGAAAGATTAAATCAGATTCTGCAGAGATATCTGAACCCACCGGATGTATCCAGAAAGGAGCATACGCTGGGGGACAGGCTGTTTCGTGAGGGAGACAAAGTGATGCAGATCCGGAATAACTATCAGATGGAATGGGAGATTCGTGGAAAGTATGGAATCGTAACAGAAAAAGGAATCGGCGTTTTTAACGGAGATACCGGAATACTTAAAGAAATCAATGAGTTTGCCGAAACAGCAGAAGTTGAATTTGAAGATGGGAGATTTGCTACATATTCCTTCAGGCAACTGGAAGAGCTGGAACTTGCGTATGCCATTACTATACATAAATCACAGGGGTCTGAATATCCTGCAGTGATTCTGCCTCTTCTTTCCGGACCGAAGATGCTTTTAAACCGGAATCTTCTTTATACGGCTGTAACGAGGGCACGTAAATGCGTGACAGTTGTAGGAAGTGAAGAGACTTTCGGCGAGATGATCCGTAACGAGAAACAGCAGAAGCGGTACAGCGCCCTTGATGAGAGAATACGGGAATTGAATGATGCAGTAGAGAAGGGAGAAATGTGAAACAGCTGATCGAGAATATTTTGAATGTTTTTTACCCCAGATGCTGTCCTGTGTGTCAGAAAATACTGAAAGACCAGAATCGGATGATCTGTCCGGAATGTGAAAATAAATTGCATCCTGTTGGGCACCCCAGATGTTTTTTATGTGGAAAACCCGTAAATGAAGGAGAGTATTGCAGGGATTGTGAAAAACATCCTCATCTTTTTGATCAGGGAAGAGGAATATTTATATATGATGAGCTGATGCGCAGATCCGTCACCAGATATAAATATTATGGATGCAGAGAATATGGAGATTTTTATGCAGCGGCAATGTACAGATTCGGCAGGAATGAACTGCTGAGATGGAAACCACAGCTGATTGTACCGGTTCCTGTGCATAAAACAAAGCTGCGGATGCGGGGATTTAATCAGTCCCAATATCTGGCTGAGGGGATCAGCAGATATTCACAAATCCCCACAGATTCTGATCTGGTACATAAAATACACAAAACACCATCTCAGAAGAAACTGAATGCAGTCCAGAGACGGAAAAATCTGGAAACGGCTTTTCTGGTTACCCGGAGAATCAGAGAAAAACGAATCCTCATTGTAGATGACGTTTATACCACCGGAAGTACCATGGATGCCATGGCTGCATGCCTGAGAAAAAAAGGGGCGGAGAAGATCTATTTTCTTACTCTTTGTACAGGCAGGACATGAGAAAAAATACTTTTCATAAATAATGATATATGTTACAATACAATCTGTATGAGTATGGATTTCTGCGACTTTTTTCGCAGAAACAGTGTAATAAAATAGGCAGACAATGAGGAGTTATTTATGTTAAACGAAGAAAAGATAAAAATCATGAATAAGCTTGCCATGTATGAACAGGGAGAAGGAAAGAAATATCTTCCGGTGAGTCGGTATTACAGAAGTGATTATATAGGACTTGCCATGATTAAGAATTTTTTTCTGGTAACAATTGGTTATTGTCTGGTTCTTGCCGGGATTGCAGCATATTTTGGCGAGTATCTGGTAGATAATATCCATAAAATGAATCTGGTAGATATTGGAAAGGGTGTTGTTGTGGGATACGTAGTCGTATTGATCATTTTTTCAGTACTGACATATATTCAGTATTCTGTGAAATACCGACGGGCCAAAAAAAGCGTAAAAGTATATTATCAGGAACTTACGAAGCTGAATAAAATCTACAGCCGTGAAGAGAAAAAGTCCTCGTACCGGGGAACAGCAGGAGGATATAAGAAATGACAGCATTACTTGAATTAAAACAGAAAATAAAGAATTTATATGGTCAGTATGAGATTTATATCCTACCCTTTTTACGTTTTGTTCTGGCACTGGTATATTTTGCATGGATCAATGCAAATATGGGATATATGACACAGCTGAATAATATTTTCATTGTTCTTATCCTGGCTTTGATCTGCTCTATTCTTCCTTCGGGAGTTATGATTTTCATCGGTTTTGCGCTTATGATTGCTCATGGATATGCACTTGGACCGGAAGTTGCGGGATTTTTGCTTGTATTGATTTTATTTATGGCGATTCTTTTCCTGAGATTCAGTTCAGGAACAAATCTTGTACTGGTATTTACACCTTTATCCTTTGGATTCAGCGTTCCGGCACTTCTGCCTATTGGAAGTGGTCTGCTCAGCAGTGCAGTATCTGCTCTTCCGGCAGGCTGTGGCGTAATTATTTACTATTTTATTCGTTTCCTGAGTGTTCAGCATAAACTTTTGGAAAATCCGGATGTACTTATGTCGGATAAACTCAAACTTCTGGCAGATGGTATTGTACAGAACTGGGGAATGTGGATTACGGTTATTGCATTTATTGCAGTGATTTTACTGGTAAATCTCATCCGTACCCGTTCTTTTGATTATGCATGGCGAATTGCCATAGTAGCTGGCGGCGTGGTATATATTCTGATCGTGCTTGGCGGTGGAGTAGTTCTGGGACTGAACATAGATATGATCAATCTGATCGTATATACAGTAATATCGATAATTGTAGGATTACTTCTGGAATTTTTTGTTTTTGGTGGAGATTACAGTCGTACAGAGAGGCTGGAATATGAAGATGATGAGTATTATTATTATGTAAAAGCTGTTCCCAAAGCAGCAGTTGCCACATCTGAAAGAAGCATTAAGAAAATTAACGGGGAACCTTCCAGAACAGAAAAAGATACAACAGATAATGTAGTATCCTATGCGAATCCTATTTTCCATGGAGAAGAAAAAGTGCAGCCATCTGAAGAAAAAGCGGTACCTGTGGTAAGAAAGCCAGATGTGGACAATATTGATTTTGAAAAAAAATTGGAAGAGTCTTTAAAAGATCTGTAAAATAATTAAAATCGGTAAACAGACGAATTATGGAGGCTTGGAGGAAAGGAGGACTATATGCAGGATGTAGGGGGAAATCTGATAGAGTATTTATCAAGAATAGCATTCCCGAAAATCGGTATTATTGACATTATACAGATTGTACTCATTGCTTTTTTTGTGTATCAGTTCATGATATGGATCAAATATACCCATGCTTACACATTGCTGAAGGGTATACTGGTAGTTCTCCTGTTTATTTTTGTTGCCTATATATTTAAAATGAATACGATCCTGTGGATTTTTTCTAATCTGGCCAGTACATTGATCGTAGGTGTTATTGTCATATTTCAGCCGGAACTGCGTAAGGTTTTGGAGCAGCTTGGACAGAAGAAGATTATGTCTGCGATTATTCCGTTTGATTCCGGAAAAGAAATTAAAGAGAGATTTACGGATAAAACCATCAGTGAACTGGTGAAGGCTTGTTTTGATATGGGTGAAGTAAAAACCGGTGCGCTGATTGTGATCGAACAGAATGAACTGCTGACAGATTACATTCGCACAGGAATCAATCTGGATGCAATCCTTACGAGCCAGTTGCTGATCAATATTTTTGAACATAATACACCTCTTCATGATGGCGCTGTGATCGTACGTGAAAACAGAATCGTAGCAGCAACCTGTTATCTTCCTTTGTCTGATAATATGGAGTTGAGCAAGCAGCTTGGAACACGACACAGAGCAGGTGTGGGAATCAGTGAACAGACAGACTCTGTAACCATTATTGTTTCAGAAGAAACAGGCCAGGTATCTGTAGCGCAGAGAGGAAAACTGATTCGGGGAGTAAACAGTGCCAAACTCAGAGAAATTCTGGTAAAAGCACAGAACAAGCAGATTGTAGATAACAGCAAACTCCGTCATTTATTGAAAGGAAGAGCAAAACATGAAGAAGAGAAAAATAACTGATAATATCCCTCTGAAAATCATGTCTGTTGCTGTAGCCGTTGTCGTATGGCTTATTGTTGTAAATATAGATAACCCTGTAGGAACAAACTATTATACATTGACAAATGTGGAATTGATTAATAAAGAATATGTGGAGTCTTCAGATACTATCGGAAAGATGTGCATGCCTGAAGAAAACCAGGATTCGGTAAGGGTTGCTATTACCGTAAATAAGAAAATCCGTGATCGTATTAAGGTTTCAGATATTTCAGCAGTGGCAGATTTGCAGCAGGCGGTAAGCCTCGATACTAATCCCGTTATGGTTCCCATTACTGTAACCTGTTCTGTACCGGGTGTTACGCCAAGTGATATAAAAGTAACACCTCAGAATCTCAGTGTAAATCTGGATGAGAAAGAAACTCAGGAATTTGTGGTCAACGTAAGCAGGGGAGATACAAAACCAGGGAAAGATTATGAAGTAGGAAGTCTGACAGCTAATCCTGAGAAAGTCAGGATTACAGGTCCTAAATCCCTGATAAATAAAATAGATAAAGTAAATGCTGCTATTTCACTGGATGGAAACACGCAGGATTTTACACAGGATGTTAATCTTACGATTATAGATAAGAACCAGGAGGCACTTTCTGATTCTGAGATGAATTCACTCAGGATTGAAAACAATGCCAAAGTGAGCGTTACTGCAAAACTCTGGAAAATCCGTCAGGGAGTAGGAATTTCAGCAGGATATGTGGGAACACCTGCAGCAGGTTATCAGGTGGGCGCTGTGAAGACAGTTCCTGATACCATTAGTGTAGCCGGAAGTACAGAAGGACTGGAGAAGCTGGCAGAGAATGATAATACTATTACTATTCCGCCAGACAGTATTGATATATCCGGTGAATCAAAGGATGTTGAACGGAAGATCAGTCTGAAAGATCTTCTGCCGGACAATGTGAAGCTTACCAGTGATTCCAGTGAAGATGTGTGGGTGACTGTAAGCATCCTTCCGGAAGGAAGCAGAGAGTTTACACTGTCAACGAAGGATATTGAAGTAAAGAATAAACCAGATGATCTTCAGGTGACGTTTGAGACGGCTCAGATAGAAATCCGTATCAAATCTGATACGAAAGATCTGGATGATCTGGATATTGAAAAAGACATCAAGGCATCTATAGATCTTAAAGGGAAAGAAGAAGGAAATTACAAAATTCCTGTAACGTTGGTTCTTCCTGAGGGATATGAGACTGTAGAAAATGTTACTACAGAAGTGGTGATCTCATCAGGTACAGGAACGGATGACAGCAAGGGATAAGAGGAAAAATAGATATGGTCAGTAAGAAAGTAACAATTAAGAATCCGACAGGTCTCCATCTGAGACCTGCCGGAATTCTGTGCAATGAGGCAATGAAATATCAATCACTGGTAACTTTTGATTATAATGGTGGAACTGCTAATGCAAAGAGTGTATTGAGTGTGCTTGGAGCATGTGTGAAATGCGGGGACGAAATAGAAGTCATCTGTGAGGGCTGTGATGAACAACAGGCACTGGATGGCATGACAGGTGCTATTGAAAGCGGTCTTGGGGAGTAGGCGCTTTATAATAGAAAATTATAACAGGGATACTTCCGTATACCTGAGTAATATTGAAGGAGGAATTTATTGTGAAAAAAAGATTGGTTGCGGTGACTCTGGGGGTTATTCTGAGTCTGTCAACTGTTGGTGAAGCTGGTGCAGCAGCATTTAGTTCTTCTGACAGCGAAGTGGTGGTTCAGGATGAAACAACAGAATCTGAATCGACAGATGAAACAGAAACTTCAACAGATGAGCCAGAAGCTGAAGATTTGTTCTCAGCTGGGGAAAACGGAGACACAAACACAGATGATGTAGAGTTTCAAAGCACAGGTGATAACAGTTCTGAGTTTTCTGCAGGAGATGAAACAGAGACTCCTGTTTCTGTACCGGCAGATGAAACCGATGATTCCGATAGCGTGTCAGTAAAGGCAGAAGACTGGATTATGGAAGAAGGTCATTTTAAACTTCATAAATCTGTAAAAGAAAGCAGTACAGATATTTCAGATGAAGATCCTGTGCAGACAGATGATATTACCCAGGTAGATTCCCAGGACAGCGAGGTGGTTTCTGCTGATTCTGATATTGAAGACGGTAACACTTCAGACAGTAATATTTCAGACAATGATGCAGCAGACACAGTTGATGAATCAGAAAGCTATTATACAGCAGCGGATGGACTTTTAAAAATAAGCACAGAATATAAGGGAGAGATACATACAGGCTGGTATCTGTTTGATGAAAACGGATATATGGTTATCGGACAGGCTGAAGTGACTGTAGAACAGGAAAAAGACAACGTTGCAGCGCAGGCAGCAGACAATGAAGAAACTGCAGATGCAGGAGAAGTACAGCAGTCATGTTTCACATCCGAGGCTGAGGCTGAGGTTTATGAAGGATGTGAGGGAGAAGCAGTTACTCCATATTCATCTACTGTGGGACAGCAGATCAGAAATAAATGGAACTGGACGGGAACTGTATGGCAGTACTACAATGCAGAGGGAACACTCAGAACAGTAGCTCAGCTGGAAGCAGAACAGAAAGCAAATGGCACATATACAGGTTATTTTAAGATAGGAAATGATTATTATTGTCTGGATGCAAATGGAAAGCCGCGGACAGGTAATATTACCCTTACAGTGAAAGGTGTTTCCAATCTTTATTATTTTGAGAAAGACAGCAATATTCCAGGAAGAATGTTCCATGAAGGATGGAGATGCATTGGACTGGGTACTTCGAAAGAAAGATGGCTGTATTACAACCAGGGAGGAAGTAATCCGGCAGATATCGGTAAATATTATAAACGTGGCATTACAGCAACCAGACTGGATGAGAATATAAAAGGTGACAAAACCTATCTGATCGACCGTAAGGGATATTTGCTGAAAAGTACAGTGAAGAAAGCTGCCAACGGAGCATATTACGGTACTGATGCCGCAGGCAGGATATATACCAGCACACTTGTAAAATATGGAAAATACAGATACTATTTCGGTGCTAATGGCAAACGTGCTACATGGTCCAGACGCTGGAAAAAGGTTGGAACGCATTATTATTATTTCGGCAATGTGCCTGGAAGAGTTGCAGAGAAGCATGGATGGCAGAAACTTACAAATACAAAAGGACAGTTTTTAGGATGGCTGTATTTTGATGCTAATGGAAATCATTATACAAGTAAATGGACCTCTGAAGGATATTATTTCCGTTCCAATGGAAAACTGGCAAGCGGAATTTTAGAGATTAATAATAAAAAATATCTCTTTGAAGTATCCAGTTCTACAGTACATAAAGGAAAAGTATATAAAGGAACACTGGTTTATTATAAAAATAAATGGTATATGGCATCTTCTTCAGGAGCATTATATCAGAATGGTTGGAGAAAACATAATAAAGCATGGTATTATCTGAAAGACTACAGAATTCAGACCAACTGTTTTATGAAAAAGAATGGTGTCAATGGATATCTGGATGCAAGTGGTAAATATAAAACAGGATGGGTATTGGTAAGTAATGCCAAGAATCTTATGCGATATATTGATCCAGATGGAAATGGATATGCCAAGAATACAAGTAAATGGATTAACGGCGTTTTATATTATTTTGATAAAAATGGATACAGAATTACGGATGTTTCCAGTAAATATCCAACAGGACCGTACTATCTGGAAGTGCAGAGACTCAATGGTGTTATGACTGTATACACAGACAGAACCAAGAAAATTCCTATCAAAACGATCAGGGTTTCTGTGGGCGTACCAAGTACTCCTACACCAACCGGTGAATATACTCTCAGAAGTAGTGCAAGGTGGCAGATGTTGATGGGACCATCCTGGGGTCAGTATGGAACCCACGTAGAAGGCGCTGGTCAGGGTGGAATTTTCGTTCATTCTGTAGCCTGTGCACAGGCAAACTCATTCAATCTTCCGGCAGTAGAGTATAACAAACTTGGACAGCCTGCTTCTCATGGATGTATCCGTGCATGTGTTGCAGACGCAAAATGGGTATATTATCATTGCAACGGTTCCAGAATCAATATTATAGATGGTGTGATTCAGTATAACGATGCATTAAAAGGACCTTTGGGCAAGAATCCGCTTACTCCACTGAGAGGAGCCAAAAACTTCGACCCTACAGATCCGGAAGTATAAAAGCCGGATTGCGAATATCCGCTTTACTATGTATAAAGACTGCAAAAGAGGCGTTTCGGAACAGGAAGATTCCGAAACGCTTTTTGCGTTTTCACGGGATCAAAGGTTTGGGTTGCCGAAGCATTATGCAACGTGTATAATATGTTTAATAATATTGTAAAAAACATGTAGCAGTTTTCAGAAAATGCTTAAAGAAGGAGAGATCAGAAAAATATGAAAAAAAATTTTCCTGTATGGAAGAATAAACTGACAGCAGGTTTTCTGGCAGTAACTTTGTGCTGCAGCGTGCAGACAGCGTCGGTAATGGCAACTATGCATTATGACAGAAGGCAGACAATTGCAGAAGAACAGTTTCAGTCATCGGCAGAAACATACAGTGCATCAGGAAAAAAGGTAAATAAAAATGCCTGGAAAAAGATTGATGGTGTTTGCTACAATGGAAGCGGCAAAGTTATTCCGGGAGCGATCACCAGAGGGATTGATGTGTCAGAGTGGCAGGAAACAATTAACTGGGCTCAGGTAAAACAATCAAATGTAGATTTTGCATTTATACGTATTGCACACGGCCTGAAATATCAGGACAAAAATTATGATTACAATATGAAACAGGCAGAACTTGCCGGTGTACCGGTGGGAACTTATATATACAGCACAGCTACAACTACAACGGGAGCATTAAAAGAAGCGCAGCTTGCTATTAAAAAAATGAAAGGATATAAGGTTTCTTATCCTGTGGTTTATGATCTGGAGGATGCAAGTATCGAGAAACTTTCGCCCAGGACAGTATCGAAAATGGCACTTGCTTTCTGTAATGAAATCCGTCAGGCCGGATATTATCCTATGATCTATTGTAATACATACTGGTATGATAATCATATAGACTGGAGTCTGCTGTCTGGTCTGGATGTGTGGATCGCCAGATATGGAGATACCATTCAGGCACCTGACAGGGGGAAATATTCTTATACGATCTGGCAATCTACTTCAGGAGAAGCGGACAGTGGACTGAATCCTACGAAAGGATTGATTTCAGGCATACCGTCATGGAATGATGTAGATATGGATTTTGGATTTACAGATTATACAAAAAAAATAACTCCAAGGTGGCAAGCCGCAGCATCTTATACACCGGCTTCTGTTCCAAATACAGGATCATATGGAAGTTCTCAGCCTGTAGTAAAAAATGGATGGAAAAAAGAAGAGGGAAATACATATTATTACGTCAATAACCAAAAAACAAAAGGCTGGAAAGTCATAAAAAATAAAACATATTATTTTGATCCGGAGACAGGGGTACTTTATAAAGATCAGTTGTTTAGAGTTGATAATCAGGTTTATTATGTAGACTCGAATGGAGTAATGGCTTCAGGAAGATGGCTGACAAATTATAAAGGAAAGACCTACTATTTCAAAACCAATGGTGCTGCGCTGAAGGGAATGAAAAAAGTGGGAAACAAATATTACTGGTTTAACGGTACTGATGGTCATATGTATAAGAATAAAAAAATTATCAGAAGTAACGGTGATATTTACTATTTTGGAAGTGATGGCGTGCGTTATGAGAATGGTATGAAAAAAGTAACTGAAAAAGGAAAGGTTCATACCTATTATTTCCACAAAGACGGAAAGATTCATAAGGGATGGTTGACATATAAGAGCAAAAAGTACTATTTTTATAAAGGTAATACGGCAACATCAGGAATTCGTGCCGAGAATATAAAGCTGACCAGTTCCAGCGGTATTGTGTCTGTTTTTGGCAAGAATGGTGTATGTACCAGACAATACAGGAAATAACAGCTCAAATGATTTTATTTTAAAAGAAGGGAAAAGTAATGAAAAAAATATGTAGTCTACTTTTGGCTGCTGCAGTGGGAATCACCGGCATTATGTCCGGTGTCACGACACAGGCAGCAAGTACAGATACCACAGCAGCGAAGTATGTGGTTGTTCTGGATCCTGGACATGGAGGTACAGAAGACGGAACTTATGCAGTTCATAACGGAAAAGTTTATAAAGAAGAGGAAATTAACTGGAAAATTGCAAATTATGCCATGCAGGCTCTGGAACAGTCATCTGATATAGAAGTTCATTTGACAAAAACAAAAAACCAGACAATGAGTCTTGTAAAAAGAGTTACAGTAGCAAAAAGTTATGGTGCTGATCTTTTGGTAAGTATGCATATTGATGATTCTGAGAGCAGTGCAGTGAAAGGTGCCTCTGTACTTGTATCAAAAGGAACCTATAGATCATCATTGGCTTCCAAAGAGAAATTATTTGCAGGCTATGTTCTGGACGAACTGGGGAAACTTGGGGTTACCCAAAGAGGTCTGGAGTATCGTATGAGCGAGAATGGGAGCAAATATCCTAATGGTGGTGCACGTGATTACTATGCGATTGTAGCACAGAGCATAGAGCAAAATATTCCAGGCGTGATCATAGAGCATGCTTTTGCCAGCAGTCCTTATGATGCCACTCATTTTCTCAGTACCAATGCTCAGCTGAAAAAAATCGGCGAAGCAGATGCAAGGGCGATTATACGATATTGCAAACAGCTTCCGGCCAAGAAACCGTCCAGTAACAAGCCGGTTATTCCGGAAGGATTTACAGGCTGGAAAGAGAAAAAGGGATATTACTATTATTATATCAATGCGAAGAGACAGAGAAATAAGGTCCTGAATCTGGAAGATGGAATTTATTATGTAAATCAGGAAGGACAGCGTCAGTATGGATGGCAGACAGTAAATCAGAAAACATATTTTTTCCAGGAAGACGGTAAGGCGAAGCTCGGATGGATGAAAGAAGAGGAAAGTTATTATTATTTTAATCCACAGACAGGTACGATGTATAAAGACATTATGCTGGTTTCTCCGGATTCAAAGATGTATATTTTTGACAAAAACGGAAAAAGATGCAGCAGATGGACTAATTACAATGGAAAGAAATATTACGTTAATAAATCTGGTTATGTACAGACCGGTTGGCTGAAAGTGAATAATAATTGGTATTACTTTCACAAAAAATATGGTTTTATGTATAAAAACCGTACAGCAACTACATCTTCCGGAAAGAAATATATTTTCAATTCCAAAGGTGTATGTACAAACAGAAAATAGCAGCAACTATTATGATAGAAAAAGGTCCTGAGATGCATCCAGGACCTTTTATAAATAAAAAGAGGCAGATATGAAAAAAATTATAATTATAGGAGCCAATGATTTCCAGAGACCATTGATCAGGAAAGCACACGAAATGGGATATGAGACCCATGTATTTGCATGGAGAGAAGGAGCTACAGGAGCGGCAGATGCGGATTTTTTTTATGAAATCAGTATTACGGAATTTGAGAAGATTCTGGAGCAATGTCGGAAAATAAAACCTCAGGCTGTAGCCACCATAGGATCAGATCTGGCAAATATTACAGTACAGTATCTTGCAGAAAACCTGGGGTTGCCGGGAAACAGTGCAGAATGTATCCATTGTTCTACAAACAAATATGCTATGAGAAAGGCTTTACAGACAGCGGGGATACCTGTCCCATATTTTCAGGTGACAGATAACAGACAGGCAGAAAAAATATCTGTTCCATGTTATCCTGTAATAGTTAAGCCTACAGATCGTTCAGGAAGTAGGGCGATTACCAAAGTGGAGAAATCGGAGGAACTCCTGAAAGCAATTCAAAATGCAACAGATCAATCCTTTGAAAAAAAAGCAATTATTGAGGAATATATATCAGGTCAGGAATATAGTATGGAGTCCATCAGTTATGAAGGTCAGCATACTTGTCTTTCTATCACTAAAAAATTTACGACAGGAGAGCCCAACTATATTGAGGTTGGGCATCTGGAACCTGCACCACTGGAATCTGAACTGAAAGAGAAGATTATTCATGAAATTTTCAGAGCACTGGATGCACTTAAGATTCGAAACGGTGCATCTCACAGCGAATTCCGGGTGGATGAGGAAAAAAATATCCGGATTATAGAGATTGGGTCCCGTATGGGAGGAGACTGTATTGGATCACATCTGGTGCCTCTTTCCACAGGACAGGATTTTGTAAAAATGGTAGTTCAGACAGCTGCAGGGGAGAAGCCGGAACTGAATCCGAAACCCTTGAAGAAGTGTTCTGCAATCCGGTTTATCATGAACCGACAAGATCTGGAAAAGCTGAAACAGATTGAGGAAAAATATCCGAAGAACGTGGTGGAAAAAGTTCTGGAAGGACAGCCGGGAAGCCATCCGGTTACAGACAGTTCCAGCCGTTTCGGATTTTATATTTTTCAGACTGATACTATGGAGAAAATGCAGCAGATGCAGCTGTTTGATTATCCTTCCGGCTGTTTTGACAGTTGACAGAAAACAGTAGTAAGAGATAAGATAGAAGAAATGTCCTGCTGCAGGAAAGCAGCAGATCCGGAGAGGAGCAGTTTATGAAAAAACTGATGATTCTGGGAGCCAGCTACTCACAGCTGCCTCTGATAAATACAGCCAGAAAAATGGGAATTTATACGATTGTAGCCAGTACTCCCGGTAACTGGCCGGGATTTGATGCAGCAGATGAAAAGGCTTATGTGGATATTTCCGATCCAGAGGCGATTCTTGCAGAAGCGCGCTGCCGTCAGATTGATGGAATTGCAACTTGTTGCTTGGATACAGGTGTTCCTGCCATAGGAACTGTATGTGAAAACATGGGACTTAGGGGACCATCAGAGAAAGCTTCCAGGATTGCCTCCAATAAATATAAGATGAAGGAAGCTTTTCTGAAAGCAGGAGTACAGACTGCCAGATATATCTGTGTTCATAATCACAGAGAATTTGAACAGGCACTGGATAAACTGGTGTTTCCTATAGTAGTCAAGGCAGTGGATCTGATGGGAAGCAGGGGGATTTTCCGCTGTAATACCAGGCAGGAGGCTATGGTAAATTATAAAAAAACCATGGAAGCTACCAGACAGGATTATTGTCTGGCAGAAGAATTTATTGAAGGAACTCTTTTTGGTGCAGAAGCTATGATGAGGGATGGAAAACTGATCTACTGCAAAGTGGATAATACAGAAAGTTTTGTCAGCACGGTACCTACTCCGGTAGGCCATTCTATTCCTTTTGAAGGAGGTAAAGATCTGGAAATGCAGGCACAGGAACAGGTAAGGGAAGCTATTGCAGCTGTAGGTCTGGATAATTGTCCTGTAAACTGTGATCTGATCCATAAAGATGGAAAAGTTTATGTGGTTGAAATTACAGGGCGTGCAGGTGCTACCTGCCTGCCGGAGCAGATTGGTCTTTATTATGGAATCAATTATTATGAAGCTATCGTTCGTCTGGCCATGAACATGGAAGTGGAAAGTCTGTTTGATGATCCGCCTCGGACTGCCAGTGTTTCCCATACACTGATGTCAGACAGAGATGGAATCGTAAAAGCTGTAAATAATTATAACCAGCAGACAGAAGATATCGTAGACTTGTCTTTTAACATAGTGCCGGGAGAGATGATCCATGCTTACAGAAATGGCAGAGACAGACTGGGACAGGTGATTATCAAAGGCAGCAGTCTGCCTATATGCAGGACAAGGCTGTCTGAAGTTTTGGCAAAAATAGAGATTGAATTTGAAGAGTAATTATGGGAAAATAGTTTATTATGAAAGAATAACTTATTATGAAAAAGTATCTTGAGAAAAAAAGTGCAGGGCTTTTCGTGGTGCTGCATATCAGCCTGCTGTTCAGTTCTTTAAGCGGAGTCTGCTCGAAAATGGCAGCAGTTCAGGCTGATCTGAAAGGTTTTGGCATGTGGTATCTTGCAGTACTTTTGATCATGGCAGTTTATGCGGTGATCTGGCAGCAGATACTTAAGAAACTGCCTTTAACAGTTGCCTATGCCAATAAACCAGTCAGTCTTGTGTGGGGAATGGTGTGGGGAACACTTATTTTCAAAGAAAAAATAACCTGGAATATGATCCTGGGTGCAGTGATCATTTTTGCAGGAATTTATCTGGTGGTGACTGCTGATGAATAGTTTACAGATTTCCGTATGCATTTTGATCCTGTCTGTATTTATAGCATCTGTATCCCAGATTCTGCTGAAAATATCAGCAAACAAAACATATCCGTCCAGGATCAGGGAATATCTGAATATTTATGTGGTTTTTGGCTACGGACTTTTATTTCTTTCTACGCTTCTTACTATGATCGCGTTAAAGAGAGTACCTTTATCCTGGTCTCCTGTTGTAGAGTCTAGCAGTTATATTTTCGTATCTGTGATGGGATATCTGGTGCTGAAAGAAAAATTTACAAAAAAGAAAATGATGGGACTGCTGGTAATCCTTATTGGAATTCTGGTATTT
Source organism: uncultured Blautia sp. (assembly GCA_934409175.1). Taxonomy (GTDB): domain Bacteria; phylum Bacillota; class Clostridia; order Lachnospirales; family Lachnospiraceae; genus Blautia_A. The sequence continues at coordinate 28,519 of CAKRVX010000003.1, read as the reverse complement.
TCCCTTTAAGAGATAGTTACAGAGAAGAGGAAAAAAGATGCTGTTATCCATAGTGATTCCATGCTACAGATCTGCCCATACTATTGGTAAAGTAGTGGAAATGAGCATGGAGGTAATCAATAAAATAGAGGGACTGGACTGTGAATTTGTGCTGGTCAATGACTGCTCTCCTGATGATACTTATAAAGCAATCCAGGCACTGGCAGAAAAGTATCCCAATGTGAAGGGGATTGATCTGGCGAAGAATTTCGGACAGCATAATGCTATTATGGCAGGAATGCATCAGGCACAGGGAGACTATATTATGGGAATGGATGATGATATGCAGACGCACCCGTCTCAGATCCCTGCATTTATTGAGAAAATGAATGAAGGTTATGATGTGGTTTTCGGTATTTATAAAAAGAGAAAATTTGGTTTCCTGAAAAATTTTACAAGCAAGATCGCATCTTTTATTGTATGGCATATGGTAGAACGCCCTAAGGGGCTGGAGGCCAGCAATTTCTGGTGTTGCCGTAAATATGTAAGAGATGAAATTATACAGTATACGGGATATAATCTGTATCTGCAGATTCTGTTTTACCGGACAACCAGACATATCGCAAATATTGAAATCGAGCATTTTTCCAGAGAAGAGGGAAGCTCCAATTACAATTTCAAAAAAGCATTTCGACTGTTTATGTCTTTTATGAATTATACCGTGATTCCTCTGCGTATTGCAGAAGTAATGGGAATTTTATTTTCCATTGCAGGATTTATCGGTGCCATTGCAGTATTTATTCAGAAAATGATCCAGCCGGACATGGCAGTGGGTTGGAGTTCACTGATGTGTGCCATGTTGCTGTTCTTCGGAATCACATTTCTGATGTTGGGTGTTCTGGGAGAATATGTAGGAAAAATGATTCTGAATCAGAATAAAACACCACAGTTTGTGATCAGAGAGACTGTGAATATAGATAAGAAAGCAAAGGAACAAAAGGAAAATGATTGATTTTAACAGACCTGCATTTGTAGGTCCAGAACTGGAGTATATTCAGGATGCTATTCACAGGGGAACGCTCTGTGGAGATGGTATTTACACAAAGAAGTGCTCGCAGTGGATGGAAAAAGAATTTAATGTAAATCGTGTGATGCTTACCACTTCATGTACGCATGCGCTGGAAATGGCCGCTTTTCTGTGTGATATTCAGCCAGGGGATGAAGTGATCATGCCTTCTTATACTTTTGTATCTACGGCGGATGCATTTGTTTTAAGAGGTGCCAGAATCGTATTTGTGGACATTCGTCCGGATACCATGAATCTGGATGAGAAGTTGATTGAGCAGGCTATCACTCCCATGACAAAAGTGATCGTACCTGTACATTATGCAGGAGTGGCATGCGAGATGGATACGATCATGGAGATCGCTGGCAGACATGGACTGAAGGTTGTAGAAGATGCAGCGCAGGGCGTAGATGCATTTTATAAGGGAAGGGCGCTGGGCACTATCGGAGACTTCGGCTGTTACAGTTTCCATGAGACGAAAAATTTCACTATGGGAGAGGGTGGAGCGCTGCTTTTCCAGAAAGAAAAATACCTGGAGAAAGCAGAAATCCTCAGGGAAAAGGGAACTGACAGAAGTAAATTTTTCCGGGGACAGGTAGATAAGTATCGTTGGATGGATTATGGTTCTTCTTATCTGCCAAGTGAACTGAATGCCGCATATCTTTATGCACAGCTTGAAGCAAAAGATAAGATACAGAAGAAACGAATGGAAATCTACGAATATTATCATCGTAATCTGGCAGATCTGTCAGCAGAAGGAAAAGTGGAGCAGCCTCATGTTCCTGAGGGATGCGTTCACAATGCGCATATGTATTATCTCAAGGTAAGAGATATGAAGGTGCGTACAGGACTTTTGTCCTATCTGCGGGAAAATGGAATCTGCAGTGTTTTCCATTATGTACCGCTTCATTCAGCACCAGCAGGACAGAAATTCGGCAGATTTGCAGGTGAAGACGTATATACTACCAGGGAAAGCGAAAGGCTTCTGCGTCTTCCAATGTTCTATAATCTGGATATGGAAGATGTAAAAAGAATTGTGGATGTGATCCATAATTTTCAGGAATTCTGATAAAATGTGAGTTTCCGGAATACTGATATCGGATCAGAGATACAGACTCCGGCAAAAATAGATCAAGAGAAAAAGAAAAGAGGAAAACTAAAATGGGAAAAATAAAAGTTACAGAATGTGGAGGAATTGAAGGTTTAAAAGTAGTAGAGCCGACTGTATTCGGAGATGCAAGAGGATATTTCATGGAGACTTATAATTACAATGATTTCAAAGAGGCCGGAATCGATGTGGAATTTGTGCAGGATAATCAGTCCAGCTCTCACAAAGGTGTCCTTCGTGGTCTGCATTTTCAGATCAATTATCCGCAGGATAAGCTGGTACGTGTGGTAAACGGTGAAGTATTTGACGTTGCAGTAGACCTTCGTGAAGGGTCAAAAACTTACGGAAAATGGTTTGGTGTAGTTCTTTCTGCTGAAAATAAAAAACAGTTTTTTATTCCAAAGGGATTTGCTCATGGATTTCTGGTACTTTCCGATCACGCGGAATTCGTTTACAAATGTTCTGATTTCTATCATCCAAACGATGAAGGCGGACTGATCTGGAATGATCCGGACATAGGAGTAGAATGGCCGATTCCTGATGGAATGGAATTAAGTTTCTCCGATAAAGATACCAAGTGGGGAAGCTTCAAGGATTACCGCAAATAGGAGAACGAGAGATTGAAGACGATTTTTTCTTTACCCATGGACATTTACAAAAACAGACGGCTTGTGGCGAAGCTTGCCAAAAATGATTTTAAAACAAGATATGCAGGCTCGTATCTGGGAATCGTATGGGCGTTTATTCAGCCTGTGATCACGATTCTTGTGTACTGGTTCGTATTTTCAGTAGGTTTTCGTTCAGGAACAGGAGATCTGGGAGTTCCATTTGTTCTGTATCTGGTGGCAGGTATCGTGCCCTGGTTCTTTTTTCAGGATGCCCTGATCGGTGGAACCAATTCCATGCTGGAATATAATTATCTGGTAAAAAAGGTGGTATTTAATATCAGTGTACTGCCGGTAGTGAAGATTATTTCTGCCATGTTTGTACATGTGTTTTTTGTATTGTTTACAGTGATCCTGTATGCTGCTTACGGAAGATTTCCTGATATTTATTATCTGCAGCTGTTTTATTACAGCGGATGTGTGTTTATTCTGGTGTTGGGACTGTCATATGCTACCAGTGCCATAGTTATCTTTTTCAGGGATCTGACCCAGATCATCAATATCGCACTTCAGGTAGGAGTCTGGCTGACACCCATCATGTGGATCGTGGAAAATTCCCCTCTGCAGGGACATTCGATAATTATGAAGATCCTGAAACTGAATCCTATGTACTATATCGTTTCCGGATACAGAGATACGTTCCTTATGAAAACCTGGTTCTTTGAACATGCAGGATGGACAATTTATTTCTGGGTATTTACGATCCTGTGTTTCCTGTTTGGCAGCTGGATATTTAAACGTCTGCGTATCCATTTTGCAGATGTCTTATAATGCGGAAGCTATTATAGAAGTGTAGTGGAAAGGAAAGAACGTGGAAAACAAGAAAGTAATTCAGGTGAAGAATCTCACCAAAATGTATAAATTATATGATAAGCCTTCAGACAGGCTGAAAGAAGCTCTGGGACTTACCAGAAAGAAGCTTTATAAAGAACATTATGCATTGCGTGATGTGAATTTTGATATTCAGGAGGGAGAATGTGTGGGTATTATCGGAACCAATGGTTCCGGTAAATCCACGATCCTGAAGATTATTACCGGTGTTCTGACACCTACTCAGGGAGAAGTAAAAGTAGACGGACGTATTTCGGCATTGCTGGAACTGGGAGCCGGATTTAATATGGAGTATTCCGGTCTTGAGAATGTGTATCTGAATGGTACTATGATCGGATTTTCCAAGGAGGAGATCGATGCCAGACTGGACGATATCCTGGAATTTGCAGATATTGGAGATTTTATCCATCAGCCTGTAAAAACATATTCCAGCGGTATGTTCGTGCGTCTGGCTTTTGCTGTCGCTATCAATATTGATCCGGAAATCCTGGTTGTGGATGAAGCATTGTCTGTAGGAGACGTATTCTTCCAGGCAAAATGTTACCATAAATTCGAGGAATTTAAGAAGCAGGGAAAAACAATCCTGTTTGTAAGCCATGATCTGAGCAGCGTATCCAAATATTGTGACAGGGTCATTTTACTGAATAAGGGTGTGAAGCTGGATGAAGGCTCGCCCAAGCAGATGGTAGATCTGTATAAACAGCTTTTGGTAGGGCAGGATCCTGTGAAACAGCAGGAGACAGGAAAAGAAGAAAAAGCAACAGCGGAATCTGTAAACTCCGGGAATTTCCAGGCCAATCCAAATATGCTGGAATATGGGAACCGTATGGCAGAGATTATCAATTTCGAAGTTATTGATGACAGAGGAGCACTTTCCAATACCATAGAAAAGGGAACGGAATTCAAAATCCGTATGAAAGTGCGTTTCAATGAAGATATTCAGGAACCGATCATGGCATACACCTTTAAGAATATTAAAGGGACGGAAATTACAGGAACCAACACTATGTTTGAGAAAGCGCAGGTTGCCAGATCAGGAAAAGGTGATGTTTGTACAGTGACTTTTACTCAGAATATGGATCTGCAGGGGGGAGAGTATCTGCTGTCTTTTGGCTGCACAGGTTATAAGGACGGAGATTTTACAGTGTTCCACAGACTTTATGATGCCTGCAATATTACAGTAGTGTCCAGCAAGAATACCGTAGGTTTTTATGATATGAATTCCAGAATAGAAATTCAGTGTGAGGAATAGATATGGGAGAAAAAATAGGAAAAGTATTCCTGGATGATACGTTGTATCCGGGAAAGGATTTATACAGTGACGGTGTTATTGAGGATGAAATGCTGGAGATTGCCAGAAATTATGCACCGGAAGAATTTAACCGTGTGATCCGTGAGCGTGAGAGCTGGCCGATTCTCTATCATTTTTCTCATATCAGGGAAAATATTTTGAGCTGGCTTCCTTTTACAGGAAACGAAAAGGTATTGGAGATTGGTTCCGGCTGTGGTGCTGTTACAGGCGCACTCTGCCGTAAAGCAAAAGAGGTTACCTGTATTGAGCTTTCCATGAAGAGGAGTAAGATTAATGCTTACAGACACAGGGATCAGGATAATCTGAAAATCCTTGTGGGAAATTTCCAGGAGATCGAGAAAAATCTTACAGAGAAATATGATTATATTACTTTGATCGGCGTGTTTGAATATGGAGAAGCTTATATTCAGAGTCAGGATCCTTATGTAGATTTCCTGAAGATTATCTCCAGACATCTGAAACCGGACGGAAAGATTGTACTGGCCATTGAAAACCGTCTGGGTCTGAAGTATTGGGCTGGATGTACAGAAGATCATTTCGGAACCCTGTTTGAAGGTCTGGAGGGATATCCCAGAACCAGTGGGGTGAAGACTTTTACACAGAAGGAATTCAAAAGTATTCTGCAGAAAGCAGGAGAGTTAAAGGCTGCCTGGTATTATCCGTTTCCGGATTATAAATTTCCTATGACTGTTTACTCCGGAGAACATCTTCCTGCAAAGGGAGAACTGAACCGTACAGAATATAATTTTGACCGGTTCCGCCTTCAGTTGTTTCAGGAGTCTCCGGTATATGATACTCTTCTGGAAAATGATCTTTATCCTCAGTTTTCCAATTCATTTCTACTTCTGATTGGAAAGGAGCAGCCAGAGGTAAAGACTGTTTATGCGAAATTTTCCAATGAGCGGGACCGCAGATTTGCTATCCGCACAGAGATTTCCAAAGATGAACAGGGAAATCTGGAAGTAAGAAAACTTCCGGAAACGAGAGCGGCTGCAGAGCATATCCACAGGCTGTCTACAATCTGTGCAGAACTTAAGAAATTATATCAGGAAGGCGGAATCGCTGTAAATGAATGCTTCGATCAAGGTAGTCCTGACAATGATAAATGTGCAGCAGTACTGGAGTTTATTAGCGGAATTACATTGGAAGAGAAACTGGATACTCTTCTGGAAGAGGGAAAAACAGATGAACTGGAAAAGCTTCTGTTTACTTATGTTGAAAAGGTGAAACGGATTCATGAGAAAGAAGAGTTCCGAAAAACACCGGAATTTGTTCAGGTATTCGGGGATGCAAACCTGAAACCGGGAATGAAATGTGCGTCGGTCTCCAATATAGATTTTCTTCCCGCAAATATTATCCTGGAGGATGATAAGGCTTCTGTAATTGATTATGAATGGACTTTCTTTTTTCCGGTACCGTCACAGTTTCTGGTATACCGTCTGATCCATTATTATCTGGAAAGCGATGGAAAACGTGAGAATTTGAAAAAACTTGATTTTTATAAAAAAGCCGGTATCACGGAGGAAGACTGCGGGGTTTACAGCGAAATGGAGAAAAATTTCCAGAATTATATGCTTGGAGTCCATACAGCTATGATCAACCTGTATGACAGAATTTCTCCGGGTAAAGCGGATGCAGTGAAATATTATGAAGAAAAAAAACTGGAAGCTTTGCAGAATCTGCAGATTTTCTGGGATACAGGCAAAGATTTTTGCGAAGAGGATTCCGTGAAATATCCTATCAGGAATCACAGAGTGCAGGTGAAACTAGAACTTCCGGAAAATACTTCCAAACTTCGTCTGGATCCAGGGGAACTCAGAAGTGGTGTGAAGATTCATAAAATGTTCTGGGATAATAAAGATCCGGTGATTTTTGACACAGAAGGGTTCAGACTGAAGGAAGATATATTGTATTTCGGAGGAGAAGACCCACAGATCATCATTGAACAGATTCCGGAAGATGCAGTTTCTATTGTGATTGATCTGGAATTTGTGGATGAGAAGAAAACAGGACAGAAGTTCTGGGATGCTTACCGTGAGCAGGAAAGACAGAATGCTCAACTGAAGGATGAACTGAAAAGAAAAGAAAAACTGGTCCGTACTGTGGAGAGCAGTAAAATGTGGAGAGCATACAGACATATAAAAAAAATCTGAAAAAGATTTAAGGAGTATATAAGAAGGGTGTAACTATGGCGAAAATACTTTGGAGTGTGGATGAAAAGAAATATAATGATAAAAATGCACATACTCTGATCCTTACAGGTTGGGCTGCAAGTACAGAAAAGAAATCATGCAGCTTTATCCTGCAGGGGGATGGAAATGGAACAGAAAAAGTACTTTCCATTCCTGAGCCTTCCCGTTTTGACAGAGCAGATGTAGCTGCAAATTTCCCGGAGCTTGCAGGAATTGCAGATGCAGGTTTCACTGTGGAAATCCCACAGGTGCTGGATCTGGCAGGAGAATACGAGAATCTGGAGGTTTTTGTAACAGACGGAGAAGAAAGAGAGAAGATCTGGGGAGCATCTTCGGAGGAAGTAAGAAGCTTCTGCGCGGATTGCCTTATGGAATACCGGATCGATCGGGAACAGATCCTGGGCAGATCCACACTGATGGTAGATGGCTGGGTGCTGGATCAGAGGGGCACAGATGAAGTACTGGTAGAGGATAAGAATGGTGTTCCTGTGAAATGTACCATTACCAGAGGCCGCAGGCCAGATGTGGAAGAAGAGCGTAAAATCCAGGCAGAGGGAAACCGTGAAATTGGTTTTTCCATTTCCGTGGATCTGCAGGAAACAGGAAACCGTGACCTGTACATTCGTTTTCAGGGACCGGAAACACAGAAGATTTATGTGGTGGATGTCCGTAAGCTGAAAGCTGAGAAATCTGTCTTTCGCCAGAGAATGAATCTGCTGGCCTGGGAGAATAAGGATAAGAATCTGGAATATATCAGGGAAAAAGGTCTGGGAGAATTTGTACGTTATGTGGGAACTTATCAGCCGGAAGGTGTTTCCCAGGATTATGAAGAATGGCTGAAGGATCATGCAGCAGGAAAGAAAGAACTGAAAAGGCAGAGAGCAGCAGTGTTTTCCAGCAGTCCTTTGATCAGTATCGTGATTCCTCTGTATAATACGCCGCTGGAATATCTGAAGGAAGTGATTGATTCTGTGATCGCCCAGACATACAGCAATTGGCAGCTTTGTCTGGCAGACGGCAGTGAGAGCGATGAGATCGGGGAATTCCTGAGAAAAAAATACAAAAAGGAAATCCGTATCTCCTACAAAAAACTTACGGAGAACAAGGGAATTTCAGAGAATACTAATGCAGCCATTAAGCTGGCAATGGGTGATTATATCATGCTCTGTGACCACGATGATGTGGTGGCACCGGATGCTTTGTTTCATATTGTGAAGGCCATCACCGAGCAGAAAGCAGATGTGATCTACACAGACGAGGATAAGATCAGCATGGACGGAAAGCATTATTTCGAGCCGAACTTTAAACCGGATTTCAATCTGTTCAGACTGCGAGAGAATAATTATATCTGTCATATTTTCGTAGTAAAAAGAGAGATTCTGGAACAGACAGGAACTTTCCGGTCAGAATATGACGGAGCTCAGGATTTTGATTTGATCCTGCGCTGCTGTGAGAAAGCTAAACGCATCGTCCATGTGCCAAGAGTACTTTATCATTGGAGAAGTCATATGAATTCCACGGCAGCCAACCCGGAAAGCAAGCGCTATGCGTTTGAGGCAGGGAAAAGAGCAGTAGAAGCTCATTATGAGAGAATGGGAATTTCGGCGGAAGTGGAAATGACAGACCGTCCCGGATGGTACAGAAGCCACGTAAAGATAGAGGGAGAACCTATGATCTCCATCGTCATTCCAAACAAAGATCATATGGATGATCTGGAACTGTGTGTTTCTTCCATTGAAGAAAAATCCACCTGGAAAAATTATGAAATCCTGGTTGTGGAGAATAACAGCGAGAAGAAAGAAACATTTGGATATTATGAGGAACTTCAGGGACGTTATGACAATGTAAGAGTCCTTACCTGGAAAAAAGAATTCAACTATTCTGCCATCAATAATTTTGCTGTAAAAGAAGCAAGAGGACAGTATCTTCTGTTCTTGAATAATGATGTGGAGATCATTACTCCATCGTGGATGGAAGAGATGCTTCAGATCTGTCAGCAGAAAGGTGTTGGAGCTGTAGGTGCCAAGCTTTATTATCCGGATGACACGATCCAGCATGTCGGTGTGGTCTTGGGACTTGGCGGTATAGCAGGCCATATCATGTGCAAGGCACCGAGAGAAGAGATTGGATATATGGGACGTATGGTATGTGTTCAGGAGATCAGTGCAGTCACTGCAGCATGTATGATGGTAAAAACCTCCGTATTTAGGAAAGCTGGCGGATTTGATGAGGAACTGAGAGTAGCGTTCAATGACATTGATCTCTGCATGCAAATCAGACATATAGGAGAGAAAATCGTTTTTACACCATATGCAGAACTGTATCATTATGAGTCCAAATCCAGAGGGCTGGAGGATACACCGGAGAAGCAGCTTCGCTTTTCAAAAGAAGTGAAGTGTTTCCGAAGAAAGTGGGACAGAGAGTTACTGAAGGGGGATCCTTATTACAGCCCGAACCTGTCACTGAAAGAAGGAGACTGCTCCTTACGAAAAGAACAAAGAAATGGGGAGTATCATGCCTAAGGAAATATTTGAAGTAACAAGAGAAAGATTTCATCTGTTAGACCGGAATCAGTATATTGTACAGGGAACCTGGCCGAAAGAAGCGAAGATGGAAGCCTGTCTGGATAACCGAAAACTGAAAACCACAGTGAAAAAGGTGGAGATGGTCAGTGCTCTGGAACGTTTCAAGGATCCGGATCTCATGAGAGGAGAGCAGATTACAGCTACTCTGGAAATGCCGGATAGTCTAAAAGAGTTTAAAAAACTGGTGATTTATGCCGAGCAGCCTGATAAAAAAACTGTATGGTTTTCTATTTCTGCCAGTGACTTGGAGAAAAAAAGAGATAAGCCACAGGTTTATTTTGAAGAAGAAAAAGTACAGCAGGGTATGGTGCGCCTGAGAGGTTGGGCGATTGCCAGAAATCCGGTGGAGATTAGGATTTTTGACGAGAATAAGAAGCCTGTACCTGCAGATATCCAGAGAACAGATCGCGTAGATGTGGATCAGCTCTATGAAGAGCTGGAAAATCCGGAAAAAACCGGATTTTTCACAGAAGTGACCAATGTATCCGGAAAATGTCTGTATGTGGTATTTAAATCAGGAGATAAAAAGACGGTAAAAGTCATTCCACTCAGAAAGATAGAAGTGCTGGCAAAGAAAGTAGATAAATATGCGAAAAAAGGAATCCATTACTGGAAGTCTCAGGGTGGTGCCGCTTTGGCAGGAAAAATCATTTCCAAGGTAAAGACAGCTTCCACAAGAGAAATTCCCTATCAGAAATGGATTACCCGTCATCTTCCTGGAAAAGCAGAGCTGGAGAAGCAGAGAAGGACGAATTTGAAATACAGTCCGAAGATTTCCATCGTGGTACCGCTGTATAAAACACCGGAGAAATATCTGAGAAGACTGGTGGAATCAATACAGGAACAGACATATTCTAACTGGGAATTGTGTTTGTCTGACGGAAGCGGAGCTAATTCACCTCTTACGGAAATTCTGAAGGAACTGACTGCCAAAGATACAAGGATTAAAGTGATTTCTCATGACAGTGCGTTGCAGATTTCAGAGAATACAAACAGTGCCATAGAAGCTGCTACAGGTGATTTTATTGCTTTTGCAGATCATGATGATGAGCTTACGCCTCATGCATTATTTGAATGTGTGAAGGCACTGAACGATCATCCGGGAACACTGGTGGTTTATTCAGATGAAGATAAGATGTCCATGGACGGGCATAAATTTTTCCAGCCACATTTTAAACCGGATTATAATCCGGATCTGCTTTGTACTGTAAATTATATCTGTCATTTATTTGTAGTATCCAGAAAAGTTATTGCACAGGTGGGAATGCTTCGCAAAGAATTTGACGGAGCACAGGATTATGACTTTATTTTCCGGTGTGTGGAAGCGGTAAAGGATGAAGAGATTTATCATGTGCCTAAGATTTTGTATCACTGGCGCTGCCACGAAGATTCTACTGCCGAGAATCCGGAGAGCAAGACTTATGCCTTCGAGGCAGGAAGAAGAGCAGTGCAGGAACATTATAACAGAACAGGAATCCATGCGAAAGTTCTGGATGGAGAGTTCCTGGGACTGTACAGAACAGAATTTATCCGGGATTATGATCCGCTTATCTCCATTATTATTCCGAATAAGGATCATATTGATGATCTGAAACGCTGTATGGATTCTATAGAACAGAAATCTACGTATAAAAATTATGAATATGTGATCGTAGAGAATAACAGTACAGATCCGGAGACTTTTGAATATTATAAGAAACTGGAAGCAGAGAATGAGAAAGTCCATGTAGTTTATTGGGATGGTGTGTTTAATTATTCGGCCATCAACAATTACGGTGCGTCTTTTGCGAAGGGAGAATATTTTCTGCTTCTGAATAATGACACAGAGATCATTAATCCCAACTGTCTGGAAGAACTGCTGGGCTATTGTATGAGAAGTGATGTGGGAGCAGTAGGAGCCAGATTGTATTACGAGGATGATACGATCCAGCATGCAGGTGTGGTCATCGGTTTTGGAGGAATTGCAGGACATTGTTTTGTACTTCAGCCAAGGGGAACCACAGGATACTGCCACAGGATTATCTGTGCCCAGGATTACAGTGCAGTCACTGCAGCCTGCATGATGGTAAAACGCACTGCTTTCGAAGAGGTAGGCGGACTTTCCGAGGAGCTGCAGGTTGCGTTTAATGATATTGATTTCTGCATGAAGCTTAGAAGGGCAGGATATCTGATCGTGTATAATCCATATGCAGAACTGTATCATTATGAATCCAAATCCAGAGGCCTGGAAGATACACCGGAAAAGGTGGCAAGGTTTAATCGCGAGGTATCTGTCTTCGAGAAAAGATGGCCGGATATCCTCAGAAACGGTGACCCTTACTACAATCCGAACCTTACGCTGAAGAGTCAGGACTTCTCTCTGAAGAGGATTTAGGAGGATGTGCATGAAAAAGGGTATGAAATTAAATAAAGAATCTCAAACAAGGCTGCTGCTTCTGGTAGCTTTGTTTTTCAGTTGCCTGTTTATTTTCCGTAGTTATCTGTTTGGCGATTCTGTGATGGTGTTTGATGATGTGGGTGGAGATACCTGGCAGCAGTACACCATACATTATGCTTCCATTGTGAATCATCTGAGGGCAGGAAATTTTTCACTGTGGGATTTTACCAATGGAATGGGAACAAATATGTTTTCTCTGAGTCTCTTTGACCCGTCTTTGATGCTTCTGTATCTGATCGGTGTGATTCTGGGACCGGCACACATGCTGTTTTATCTTGTGTGGCTGCAGATTTTGAAGGTTCTTGTAGCTGGCTGGGTATTTTATCTGTTTCTTTCAGAATTTACTTACAGCAGACAGGCCAGATTTCTGGCAGCTTTTGCTTATGGATTGAACGGATATCTGATGGTATGGGGGCAACATTATCAGTTTGGAATGGTGACAATCTATCTGCCGCTGATTCTTCTGTTTGAGGAAAAATTTCTGCGTGGGGAAAAGGGAAAGGGACTTTTCCCTGTGGCAGTATTCTTAAGCGGTATTTACAGTGTGTATTTTTCTTATATGAGCCTGATAGCAGCAGGTTTTTATCTGTTGTTTCGAATTGCCATGGAGGAAGAACTGAACTGGAAACAACGTTTGCGGAAATTTTTGAGTGGTTGTGGTCAGATGATTCTGGGGATCGGCATGAGCCTGGTGGTATTTTTGCCTACAGCAGCCACATTGATGAATTCTTCCAGAATCACTTCCGGAGAAGATGGGATAGGAGCATTAATAAAAGCATGTTTTTCACGCTACAGTATTGCTTATTATAAATGTCTGCTGATCCGTCCGTTTTCTACAAATCTGGAGAATCTTCAGACCCTTGGAGATGGTAAATATGAGGGCCTGGTGAATTATTATGAGGATCCGGTGCTGTTTTGCTCTACATTGGCAGTTCTGTTTGCGGTACAGTTCCTTTTTGTATTATGGAGAAGTCAGGAGAAAAAACGGGTAAAGATTGCTGTTTATGCAGCTTCTGCGCTGACGGTCATACTGGTGCTTCTGCCATTGGGAGGTATTGCATTTAATGCATTTACAGGTCCTACCAATCGTTATACATATATCCTTATGGTTTTAATGTTGATAATCTTTGCCTGGACGTGGGATTATCTCCGGACAGGAGGAAAAATCAGCCTGATTCCACTGGCTGTTACAGCTGTTCTGATGATACGTGCCTATGTGACAGGATATGAGCAGAGCATTTTTAAGGAGTACAGATTTAATGCGCTGGTTCTGGCGGTGACAGGCAGTGTGATGGTACTCTGCATTCTTTGTCTTGGATGTATAAGAGGAAACCTGAAAGTGAGAAGAATGGCAGCAGGAATTATGACAGCTGCGTTGCTTATTAATGTGGTGTCCGAGGGGGGAATCACTTATGTGGATCGTGTGGTTCTGAAAAAGTCAGACACACCTGCAGACAAAATTGCAGATCAGATGGAAATTTATGTGGCGGTGTCACAGTCAGAAGATTCGGAGGAAAAAAGCAGAGCAGCTTTTTATAAACCGCAGACGTATTTTACAGAACTGTACAGACAGGATATTCAGGATGCGTTAAATTATCTGAAAGAGACAGATCCGCAATTTTACAGAGTCGAGAAAGATTACGCTTCAGCCACTTGTACGATGGATGCGCTGGTCCAGGGATACAGAGGAATCAGCACTTATAATTCTGTTCTGAACGGAAATCTGAAAGAATTTGTGGATGTGTGTTACCCGGAACTTTACTACATGGATCAGAATCGTTATGCGTTCTGGCCGAATGCTGAAGATAATTTCCTGGCAGCTTTTACAGGAGTCAGATATCTGATTTCGAAAAGCGGGGATCTGGACAGAAGTAAGTATGAGTTGATTCAGCAGTTTAATGGAATCTATCTGTATCGGAATATACAGGAGGCAGATACTGCCAGATTCTATGAAAATACGATCTCTGAGGCTTCCCTGAAGAAGCTCTGCAGTAAAGAAAATCGAGAAGTACTTCTTGAGAATTCTCTGGCTGTAGAAGATGGCAGGAACATAAAAAAACTGGATGATCTTGCTGATATTTCAGATGCTCAGAAGAATTCTTCTGTAGTGCTGAATGCACCGGAGAAAGATTCCTGTATCACAGGAACTGTATCTGCACAGACAGATGGTTATGTGATGTGTATGATTCCTTATGAAAACGGCTGGACAGTTTCTGTGGATGGAGAAGAAGTCAAAACTCAGAAGGGAGATCTGGGATTTCTTGCATTTCCTGTAAGAAAGGGAGAACATCAGCTGACTATTACATTTCATGCGCCGGGGCTGAAAGCAGGAGCCGGAGCAAGTGTTGTCTGCTGGATCCTTTATCTGGGAATGGTGGGATACAGTTACAGAAGAAAGAAGAAACAACAGTCAGAATAATGATAAAAAACAACAGTCCGGAATGTAAGAAGAAATAATATTCTCTTACATTTCGGACTGTTGTTGATATTACAGGAAATAATCTGTAATGTTTTAAAACCTTTCTATAAACGGATCATGATTTGATCACACGGATCATAAGAAACAGGAAGAACAGCAGGAATGCCGCACCGATGGCACTGATAATATAGTAAGGTGCTGTGGTATGAGAGGCAGAATACTGTTTGGCAGCCTCAAGGTTTTTCTGCCCATTATCCGCAGTGTCATCGGATTGCTGTTGTGTATCTTCCAAGATTGCAGTTCCCACAGGTGTGCCGCCAAAGTAATACTGTCTGGTAATCTGTCCATCTGAAGAATTATCTTCAGAAGTAAGCGCATCGGCAACGGTTCCTGCAGGAACGATCACGGTACCGCCGGAAAGACGGTTGAAGTCATCATCAGGCAGGGTCAGAGGTGCAAAATTATCAAATCCATAATTTAAAAGTGCGATGGCTTCATCATCTGTAACACCTGATGCACCGTTTAAGACCACACATACCAGTTTCATGTCATTTTTGGAAGCTTCGCATACCAGTGTACTTCCGGATGCTTCGGTGTATCCTTCTTTTCCCCCGATGCATGGTTCATAATATCCATCGCTGGCGTTGTTGATCATAGTGAAGTTATTTGTCAGTACACGGTCACCGCCGGAAACATTGGTGGCAGGAATCGTATAGGAAGTGGTTTTGGCAATAGTACGGAAAGTATCATTTGCCATAGCAGCCTCCATGATCAGTGCCATGTCATGTGCAGTGGTATGCTGATTTTCGTCCGGAAGTCCGGTTGGATTGGTGAATACAGTATTAGTGCAGCCCAGTTCCTGGGCACGTGTGTTCATAGCTGTAACGAAAGCGTCTACAGATCCGCTGATATGTTCGGCTACCTGCAGTGCAATATCATTGGCAGAAGCTACCATGATAGCATACAGACATTGTTCCATGGTAAAGACCTCATCAAGCTGAGCAGAAATATTGGCTCCGCCGTCTGTAACACCAGAGACACCGGTTGCCGTCATTGTTACCTGGTCATCCAGACTGGAATTTTCCAGAGCCATCAGACAGGTCATGATCTTTACTGCGCTTGCAGGATACAAAGCCTGATCTGCATTCTTGGAATACAGAACTGTGTTTGTGGAAGCTTCCATCACAATAGCAGCAGTGGAAGAAATATCGGAAGCCTGGGGCCATCCCTGGATTCCATTGGTAGTGACAACTGCAGGGTCTGCTGTCTGTACAGCCTCCGCAGCAGTATCTGTGGCTTCTTCTGTGGCATATACCGGAATCTGGGTAAATAAAGTAGCAGCGCCGATTCCAAGTGCCAGAAGTGTCGCGCTGAATCTTCTCTTTTTTTTCATAATATATAAAACTCCTGTTTCTGGTTCATGTATGTAAATGCCGAAAATTCTGTGTTTGCAGGTTTCGGACATCAATAATAATATTATATCATACTTTACAGCTTTCTTGCAAAAAATATCATACAATGTTAAAATAAAATATCTTTACATGAAAAATCGAGGTTACAATATGAGTGAACATCAATCAGCAGGGGGGAATATTCAGTGGACCAGAGTATTAAAGAAACTTTCTCCCTACACTATACAGAAGGGATTTCGTTATCTGAAACATTATGGGCCAAAGGAATTCTGGATTCGGCTTCATGAGCGCTTTGAGCCGGATGAAGTACCTTATGGACCGTGGTACGAGGCGTATGTACCGGATGAGAAGACTCTGGAAAAACAAAGAGCGCATTCGTTTGCTTATACACCGTTGATCAGTGTGGCGGTGCCGGCTTATCAGACGCCTATAGAGTTTCTTGAGCAGATGATAGACAGTCTTATTTCTCAGACTTACTCAAACTGGGAATTATGTATTGCAAATGCAAGCCCGGATAATGAGGCGATGCAGAGAGTACTGGCAGATTATGCTGCAAGAGATTCCAGAGTGCGTTTTTGTAATCTGAAAGAGAATCTGGGAATTGCCGAAAATACAAACAGAGCTTTTGCCATGGCAAAAGGAGAGTTTCTGGGACTTCTGGATCATGATGATCTTTTGGCACCTAATGCATTATACGAGATCGTGAATGTGCTGCAGGATCATTCTAAGGCAGATGCTGTTTATACAGACGAAGATAAAGTGACTACGGATCTGGATGAACATTTTCAGCCTCATCTGAAGCCGGATTTTAATCTGGACCTTCTCCGTTCCAATAATTATATCTGCCATTTCTTTGTTGTACGCAGAACAGTTGTGGAACAGGTTGGAGGCTTTCGCCGGGAATTTGATGGGGCACAGGATTATGACTTCATTTTCCGATGTACGGAGAGGGCAAGGGAAGTATTGCATGTGCCGGAAATTCTTTATCACTGGAGAACACATAAAGCTTCTACTGCAGATAATCCTGCAAGTAAGATGTATGCCTTTGAGGCAGGAAAAAGAGCCATTGAGGCTCATCTGGAACGAACAGGTACAAGAGGAATTGTGAGTCATACACAGGATCTGGGCTTTTATCGTGTGCAGTATCCGGTTCAGGGTCAGCCGCTGGTTTCTGTGATCATTCCTAATAAAGATGAAAAGGAAACTCTGCAGATATGCCTGGAGTCCCTGAAAAAAAATACAGATTATAAGAATTTTGAGATTATTATCGTAGAGAATAACAGTACTACAGATGAGATTTTCCAGTATTATAAAGAACTGGCAAAAGATCCTCAAATTCATCTTCTGCGCTGGAAAAAGGAATTTAATTATTCTGCCATTAATAATTTTGGAGCAGCTCATGCACAGGGAGAATATCTGCTGTTTCTGAACAATGATATAAAGGTGATTACACCGGAGTGGATGAATGAAATGCTCGGCGTGTGTCAGCGCCCGGAAGTGGGCGCTGTAGGGGTGAAACTGATTTATCCGGATAATACCATTCAGCATGCAGGTTGTGTGATCGGAATGGGTGGAATTGCAGGACATATGTTTGTAGATATGCCGTCAGAACGTACAGGATATCTGCATAAGGCGTCACTTATTCAGGATATGAGCGCGGTAACTGCTGCATGTATGATGATGAAAAAAGAAGCTTTTGATAAAGCGGGAGGATTTACTCAGGAACTGGCAGTGGCATTTAATGATGTGGATCTTTGCCTGAAAGTGCGCAAAGAGGGATATCTGGTGGTTTATGATCCTTACGCAAAGCTTTACCATATGGAATCCAAAACAAGAGGGGCAGAGGACAGTAAAGAAAAGGTACGCCGTTTTCAGACAGAAATTGAATACATGCGCTGTCATTGGATGGATATTCTGAAAAAGGGAGATCCGTATTATAATAAAAATCTGTCCCTTACCAAATGGAATTATTCTTTAAAACCTCTTCCGGGAATGGAAATAAATAATAAAAAAGATAAGAAAAGAGCAGGAGGAGATCATGCCTGAAGTATCAGTGATTATTCCCAATTTCAATGGGATGGCATATCTGGATGGAGTTCTTTCAGGTCTGGAGTGTCAGACTGTAAAAGATTTTGAAGTGGTTCTGGTAGATAATGGCTCCAGAGACGGAAGCTGTGCTTTTGTTGCAGCCACTTATCCCTGGGTTCATCTGATTGAACTGCCGGAGAATTTTGGATTCTGCAAAGCAGTCAATGAAGGAATCAAAGCTTCCCGTTCCCCTTATGTTCTGCTTTTAAATAATGATATAGAAGTTACAGATAATTTTATCGAAGAAATGATGGCGGCTATGGGACGCCATAAAAAAGCGTTTTCCTGTGCTGCAAAAATGATCCAGTTTCATGACAGAGACAGGCTGGATGATGCAGGAAACTATTACTGTGCGCTGGGCTGGGCATATGCCAGAGGAAAAGGAAAAGATATCAGAACTTATGAGAAAGAGGAGAAGATATTTGCATCCTGTGCAGGTGCGGCCATATACAGACGAAAGATTTTTGATAAGATCGGGTATTTTGATGAAGAGCATTTTGCATATCTGGAGGATATGGATGTAGGTTACAGAGCCAGAATCAATGGTTACGAAAACTGGTATGCACCGAAAGCTGTGGTCTATCATGTGGGGAGCGGTACCAGTGGTTCCAGGTATAATCAGTTTAAAATTCGCTATTCATCCAGAAATAATATTTATCTGCTTTACAAAAATATGCCCCTTTTCCAGATTATTCTGAATCTGCCTTTTCTTATTGTGGGATTCGGAATCAAAATCCTGTTTTTTACATTAAAGGGATTTGGAAGGG
Source organism: uncultured Blautia sp. (assembly GCA_934409175.1). GTDB lineage: Bacteria > Bacillota > Clostridia > Lachnospirales > Lachnospiraceae > Blautia_A. The sequence goes on along the minus strand of CAKRVX010000003.1, from coordinate 9,658 downwards.
AATATATTGCGGGGATTAAAAATGGTTTTCAGATCAGTAAACGTGACAGAAAAGTTGTATTTCATTTTAGGAACATTCCTCATTATTTGGAAATACAGTTGGAACTCTGGATAAATATGTTCAGACGTCTTAGAGGATAGAACTGCTGATTTCAAAGAAATTTTATAAATTTCGGGAAAAAATTTTATTGCTTTTGAAAACCAACTATTATAATATAAGGATGCCAGGAAAAAATTGCGCTTTTTTCCGGCATGTATGGTAAAAAATGAGGTGACAAAAGATTGCTAAAGGACAATGAAAAGAATTTCAGTCGTCTCCATATGGTTATTGATGGAATTGTACTTGTGTTATCTTATTTCCTCGCATGGCTGATACGTTTCGTGGGCCCTATGGCAGCAACTGCTGTAAGGACCAGAAGTTTTCGACAGTATATGCTGATGCTGGTGTTTATTGTGCCGGTTTATCTGTTGCTGTATCAGGCATTTACGCTGTATACTCCTATGCGGATGCAGGGACGCCGGCTGGTTTTGGCAAACATTATAAAAGCCAACACGCTGGGGCTCCTCATTCTAATGTTTACATTTTATATGATAGATGAGGGGGATTATTCCCGTTCTACCTATATTATGTTTTACGTGATCAATATCGTGCTTCAGTGGGGAGTGCGAATGCTGATCTTTGGCCTTCTTAAAGATATGCGTGAGAAGGGGATGAACCAGAGACAGCTGATCTGCGTGGGATACAGTCGTGCGGCGGAGGAATATATAGATCGTGTGTTGGCTAATCCTCAATGGGGATATGTCATTCGTGGAATACTGGATGACAATGTTCCGGCAGGAACCATGTACAAAGGAATTAAGGTACTTGGCAGAATCGCCAATCTGAATGTGATCCTTCCTGAAAACAGATTGGATGAGATTGCCATTACACTTGGGCTGAGTGAATACTATCGTCTGGAAGAAATCGTGGCACTTTGTGAAAAGTCAGGTGTACACACGAAGTTTATTCCGGACTATAATAAGATCATTCCGACAAGACCTTATACGGAGGATATTTTGGGACTTCCGGTTATCAACATCCGGTATGTGCCTTTGAATAATACATTTAATGCAATGGTAAAGCGGGCTATGGACATTATGGGTTCCATATGCGGGATTATTGTTACATCACCACTTATGCTTCTGATGTGCCTGCTTATCAAGCTTACTTCGCCGGGACCTCTGATCTATAAGCAGGAAAGAGTGGGGCTTCATAACCAGACTTTCCGGATGTATAAATTCCGTTCCATGGAAATACAGCCGGAATCGGAGGAAAAGAAAGCATGGACAGTGAAAAATGACCCCAGAGTAACTGGAATCGGTAAATTCATGCGACATACAAGCATTGATGAACTTCCGCAGCTGTTTAATATTCTGAAAGGTGACATGAGTCTTGTGGGACCCAGGCCGGAAAGACCATTCTTTGTGGAAAAATTCCGGGAAGAAATTCCAAGATATATGGTGAAGCATCAGGTACGTCCGGGACTGACAGGATGGGCTCAGGTAAATGGATATCGTGGAGATACCTCCATCAGAAAACGTATAGAATGTGACCTGTATTATATTGAAAACTGGAGCATTGGATTTGATGTGAAGATCATATTTCTCACATTTTTTAAAGGCTTTATAAACAAGAATGCATATTAGGATAAGGGGAAAAAGTATGGCTAGACCAGGAAAAAAGAGAAAAGTACTGTTTGTACTTGAGATTATTGTGCTGTTGCTTTTTATCGGAGGTTTGTATGTATATGGACAGATCTCTTCACGACTGGATAAGATCAAACAGCCGGAACTGAAGAAAGAGAAGATTGTTGTAAATCAGGAAGCTCCGAAAATGACAGGCTACAAGACTTATGTCCTGTTTGGTATCGACAGCCGTGGTGCCGGTTCACAGTATTCTGCACAGAACAGTGATACTATGATCATAGTCAGCGTAAACAATGATACAAAAGAAGTAAAAATGGCTTCCGTATACAGAGATACTCTGTTAAATATCGGAAATGACACATATACCAAAGCAAATGCAGCTTATGCATACGGCGGACCGGAACAGGCGATTTCCATGTTGAATACCAATTTGGATCTGGATATATCTGACTATGCTACTACAGATTTTTCTGCCCTGGTTGAAGTGGTTGATGATCTTGGGGGACTGGAAATCCCATTATCTTATGCTGAAATTGAGCATATGAATAATTATTGTGTAGAGACTTCCAAATTGACAGGAAAAAGTTATACACCGATCGAGAAACCGGATCCGGCTCCGGCAGACCAGGAGGCAACTGTAGGTACCTATCATCTGAACGGTGTTCAGGTAACATCCTACTGTCGTATTCGTTATACAGCAAGCCTGGATATGGGACGTACAGAACGTCAGAGACGAGTTCTGGGTCTGTTGTTTGATAAAGCGAAAACAGCGGGTCTTTCTTCCGTCTTTAAAATTATGGATGATGTATTTCCGATGGTACAGACTTCTCTTTCCAAGCAGGATATCCTTGGTCTGCTGCCGACTCTGATCGGATATAAATTTACAGACAGTACCGGATTCCCGTCCAAGTTTAAATTCTCCAATATCAAGGGAAGTATTATCGTTCCAACTGATCTGGAGAGCAACGTTATAGAACTGCACAAGTTCTTATACAATGATGAGAATTATACTCCGTCTTCAGAGGTTAAAGCACGTAGTGCCAAGATTATTGAAATTGTAGGTGGAGAGAGTTCTCTGGAAGATGCGGCAAAGCCTCAGGCTACGGATACTACCAATACTGCAGATACATTTGTATGGACCGGTGATAATTCGGATTATGATAATAACGGCGGTGGAGACGACTATAATTACGACGATAACACTGGTGGTGGAGATGACTATGATTACGATAATAACACCGGCGGTGGAGATAATAATTATGATGGCAACACCGGCGGTGGAGATGATAATTATGATAACAACACTGGTGGCGGAGATGACGGCACTGGTGGAGATGACAACACTGGCGGAGACGATTCCGGTAATGGAGACGGTGATTTCTCAGACGGAGATTCCGTAATGGATGAATAAGAATAAAAAAACGTGATAAACATTAAGAAGGACCATCCATCAGAAAGGATGGTCCTTTCACAATATTATAAAGAGTCTGGAGAGTAAACAATGGAGAAAAAAACAGTAGATGTGATCATTCCGGCATATCGTCCCGGCAAAGAATTCGGAGAGCTGCTGCACAGACTGGAGAAGCAGGAATACAGGCCAGACAGAATACTGGTTATGAATACTGGAAGAGAAAACTGGAATAAGGAATGGGAAAGATGTCCGATTCTGGAGGTACATCATCTGGAAAAGAAGGATTTTGATCATGGTGGAACCAGAAAGTATGCAGCCAGCCTTTCAAAGGCGGATATTTTGGTTTTTATGACTCAGGATGCACTTCCTGCAGATACGAAGCTGATCGGAAATCTGGTAAAACCTTTGGAAAATAAAAGAATTGGTGCTGCTTATGCCAGACAGCTTCCCAAAGAAAACTGCCGTTTTCTGGAACGATATACCCGCAGTTTTAATTATCCGGAGGAGTCTCACATACGGACTGCAGCTGATATTCCCGCCTGTGGGATCAAGACTTATTTTTGTTCTAATGTATGTGCCGCTTATGACAGGAGGATTTTTGAAAAACTGGGAGGGTTTGTTGAGCGAGCTATCTTTAATGAGGATATGATCTATGCGGGCAACATGGTTCAACAGGGATATGCAGTAGCCTATGCGGCAGATGCAAGGGTATATCATTCTCACAATTATTCCGGTATTCAGCAGTTTCACAGAAATTTTGACCTGGGTGTTTCACAGGCAGAGCACCCGGAGATTTTTGAGAATGTACCTTCAGAAGGAGAAGGAATACGTCTGGTAAAGAAAAGTCTGGTGTATCTGATAACGACAGGGCATATATGGCTGATTCCTCAGCTTGTGATTCAGAGCGGGGCCAAGTATGCAGGCTATTTTCTGGGAAAAAGGTACAGCAGACTTCCTGAAAAAATAATCATGGCATGTACTATGAATCCTTGTTACTGGAAGAAAAAATAAGCTTTTTTCCTTCACGGCATTTTACGATAGTTGTCACATTTTGAACACAATTAATTGCTATACTGAATCCATAATTCAGGTGAGGAACAGAAGGGAGCCGATTACATGAATGATGAGAGAAACTGGGATGAAAATCAGGAAGAATCTGAACATCAGTTGCCCAGGTATGAACATTATCAATTCCATGAGGAACAGAAACAATCAGTGATCACACCAGGTCCCTCCGATCATAAGAACAGTCGAAATTCTTTTGGAAAAAAAGCAGGAACGACGATAGCACTTGCTGTAATTTTCGGGCTTATAGCATCTGTCGTATTTCAGGCAGTTAATTTTGCAACAGATAAATATCTGAAAAATGATACAGAAACTGTGAAGATTGGAACTACAGAAAGTGTATCAGCACAGAATGATGCGGCAGAGAATGATACACTGGACCAGACAACAGCTGATGCTGTTTCCGGTAATGGAACAGTAGCTGCTGTAGCACAGGCATCCATGCCGTCTGTAGTAGCGATTACTACTGTGAGTGTACAGGAAATTCCCAGCTTTTTCGGGTATGGATCAAGACAGTATAAAAGTGCCGCAAGTGGTTCCGGTATCATAGTAGGAGACAATGATGATGAACTGTTGATCGCAACAAATAATCATGTTGTGGAAGGCGCTACTACTTTAAGTGTCTGTTTTATCGGAAATGATGTGACAAATGCAGAAACAGAAACAGTCAATGCCGGAGATAACGGGGATTTGAATGTGGAGGACGCAGTCAGTGCCAAAATCAAAGGTACAGATGCGGACAATGATCTGGCCGTAGTTGCAGTTCAGAAATCAGATATACCGGAAGATACTTTGAATCAGATTAAAATCGCGCAGATTGGAAGTTCAGATAATCTGGTAGTGGGACAGCAGGTAGTTGCCATTGGTAATGCACTTGGATATGGCCAGTCTGTTACATCCGGATGGGTCAGCGCACTGAACAGAACGATTTCTACAGAGGATGGGACCAACAGCACAGGACTGATTCAGACAGATGCTGCGATCAATCCCGGAAACAGCGGCGGTGCACTTTTGAACATGAAAGGCGAACTGATTGGTATCAATTCGGCTAAATATGCTGACAGTTCTGTAGAAGGTATGGGATATGCCATTCCGATTTCCAAGGCGAAACCAATTCTGGAAGATCTGATGAACCGTGAAACCAGAGAAAAGGTAGACACCAGTGAAAAAGGATATCTGGGTGTAGTGCTTTCCAATCTGACTACGGAAGCCATTCAGATGTACAATATGCCTGCAGGAGCTTTTGTAAGAGGCGTGGAGCAGAATTCTCCGGCTGAAGAGGGCGGTATCTGTAAAGGCGATATTATTGTAAAATTTGATGGTCAGAAGGTCAGTGATGGTGATGATTTGCTGGATAAACTTCAGTATTACAAATCTGGCGAAAAGATTGAAGCAGTGATTGCCAGGGCAGATAATGGCGAATACAAAGAGAACACGGTGGAGATAACACTTGGTACCAGACCGGATAATAATTGAAAGATGACAGGTGAATAAAAAGATGAAAAGAGGCATTGCGGGACCTGCGATGTCTCTTTTTGTATCAAAGAATCACGGAGTGATAAATTAATAAAACTTTAATTTTGTGATATGCACAGAGTATGGTATAATTCATAGAAAGACATTTCAGATACAATATGAAAAGATTGTTTTATGAAATGTAAGTATTTAGAAAGAAAGGAGTCATTATGAGCGAGAATTATAATGATGATGAAATAATAGAGAAGGATACTGATACAGAAGAGAAAAAGGATGAAGCAGAGAAATTCTGTTTCCTCTGTCGTAGACCGGAGAGCAAAGCAGGCCCGATGATTGAACTGCCAAATAATATACATATCTGTACAGATTGTATGCAGAAGAGTTTTAATTCCATGAATCAGCAGTTTAATGATGGAAAATTTAATTATTCTGATCTGCTGAATATGCCGAATGTAAGCATGATCGATCTGAGCAGCTTTCAGAATCCTATGCAGCAGCCTAAGAAGGCAAAGAAGAAAAAGAAAGAAGAGAAACCGGTTCTGGATCTGAAAAATATTCCGGCACCGCATAAGATCAAAGAAACTCTCGATCAGTATGTGATCGGTCAGGAAAAAGCAAAAAAAGTAATATCTGTTGCAGTTTATAATCATTATAAACGAGTGGCCACAGACACTATGGATGAAATTGAGATTGAGAAATCCAACATGCTGATGATCGGACCGACAGGATGCGGAAAGACTTATCTGGTAAAAACACTTGCCAGACTTCTGGATGTGCCGCTGGCTATTGCGGATGCCACATCTCTTACAGAGGCAGGTTATATCGGTGATGATATTGAAAGTGTTGTGTCCAAGCTTCTGGCAGCAGCAGACAATGATGTGGAACGTGCCGAGCATGGTATTATTTTTATTGATGAGATTGATAAAATTGCGAAGAAAAAGAATACCAACCAGAGAGATGTCAGTGGCGAAGCTGTGCAGCAGGGAATGCTGAAACTTCTGGAGGGAAGTGAAGTGGAAGTGCCGGTAGGAGCGAACAGTAAGAATGCAATGGTACCGCTTACTACAGTAAATACAAAGAATATTCTGTTTATCTGTGGTGGAGCTTTTCCGGATCTGGAGAATATTATTAAAGAGAGATTAAATAAGCAGGCATCCATCGGATTTTATGCAGATCTGAAGGATAAGTATGACAACGACCCTCATATTCTGGAGAAAGTAACTGTGGAGGATATCCGCAATTTTGGTATGATTCCGGAATTTATCGGGCGTCTTCCCATCATTTTTACTTTGGATGGGCTTACAGAGGATATGTTGGTAAAGATTCTTCAGGAACCGAAAAATGCCATACTCAAACAATATCAGAAACTGCTGGCGCTGGATGAGGTAAAATTGGAATTTGAAGATGGAGCACTTCATGCCATTGCTGCGAAAGCATTGAAAAAAGATACAGGTGCCAGAGCTTTAAGAGCAATTCTTGAGGAGTATATGCTGGATATTATGTATGAAATTCCGAAAGATGACAGTATTGGTGAAGTTGTGATCACAAAAGAATATATAGAAGGAAATGGCGGGCCGAGAATTTTGCTTCGGGGACAGGAACCGGCACTTATAGAAAGGGGATAGTATTATGAGCACAGATTTTGTTGATGAACTGGTAAGAGTAGTCTCAAGGACGACAAGAGAGATAACCAGGACGACCAGGGAGTTTGGAGCACGCGCCGAACAGACTATTGAGACACAGAAGATTCGCAATAAAATTGCTGGTGAAGAGAAGATTATTGAGAAGATTAAAGTGGATATGGGGAATATCATTTATAAGAGACATGAGGACGGAGCAGGAATTGACAGTGAACTCAGTGCTCTGTGCCAGGAGATTGACCAGCATTTAATGAAGATCAGAGAATATAAAGATAATGCTGCGAGCATGAAAGGAAAAAAGGTATGTCCTTCCTGTGGAAAAGAAGTGAATCTGAATGTAAGCTTCTGTCCCTACTGTGGAACTTCATGCCCGACGCCGGAACCTGCTGATACTGTAGAAGATGCTGATGGTGGGAGTTTTGGGCCGGAGGCAGCAGAAAAAGTTGTGCAGGCAGAAGAAACAGAACAGACGGAACGGACAATGGAAGAAGAACCAGAGGAATCCATGGAAGAAGAAAAGAAACAGGAAACTTTAGAAAATACAGGAGCAGAAGAATAAAAGGGTAAAAATCCCACAGAATTTCAATATCTGAAATTCTGTGGGATTTTCTTATAAAGCATTCAGGATGTAATTGTAAATCTTAAGGCTTGTGGCATTATCATAATGAGTTCCGTCTGTTGTTTTGTATCCCTGTTTTTTTAGCCATGTATAGAGATTCAGAAAGTCTGCACTGACAACCTGAGATTTCATTTTGAGATTGAAATTCTGTATTTCTTTATTGGTCACATATGGATCATTTTGTACAGGACCTACAGCAAGAATATGTATTTTGGCCCCCCTTTCTTTCCAAATCGGGATTTCCTGATTCAGAAGACGGATATAACTGGAAATATTATCTGGATCGTTTACCCCCAGCCAGAGAAAAAGATCAGAATTTTCTTTTAAATGGGTGTTGATGGTCTGGAGCGCTGTATCTTTCAGCCATTTATATCCCATTCCAGATTTACATATCCATGTGATCTTGCTGTCGCCTACCAGATCCTGAAGCATTTCGGTTCGGGAATCTCCCACAACAATCACAGATCGTTCAGATGGTTTTACAGCTGTTTCAGGTGTGCTGTAGGCAGAATAAACAACAGTACCGGAATTTCTGAGGTATGCCCGGACTTTGTAATAATAAGTGGTATCAGGATTCAGCTTTTTATCCGTATAAGTAAAAACAGTATTACCAGAGACTACACCAATACGTGTGTAACGCCCCTTCAGAGAGGTGGCGCGCATAATCTGGTAGCCTTCTGCAGATTTAATCCTCTTCCAGGATACAGTTGCGCTGGTACCGGAGGCACGCTGAATCCGTGTGATTGAAGGCTGACTTGGCGCTGTTTTGATCTGAAGTGCTTTGGATGAATGACTGTAAGTTGCTTTTCCGTTCTTTTTAATATAGGAACGTATTTTGTATGTGTAAACCTTATCATAGGAGCCCTTTAGTGACAGCTGGTTTGTCTTTCCGCTGGCAAATGTACCGATGCGTTTGTATTTGTCATAAGCTTTGTAATAGAGAAATATCTGAACACCAGAAGCCCCTTTGACATTATTCCAGGTAAGAGTCACGGTATTGCCGGAAACAGAGGCTTTCAGTTTAGGGATTTTGGGACTGGCAGCTTGGGCAGGATAAGCCCCTGTCTGAAGGTACAGGATAAATACAGTTGTCAGGAGTAAGAATTTTTTTAAAAATTTTTTCAAGAGTTATTCCTTCTTTCTGATGAGAAACAATTGATATAACAAAAGATTCTGGCCTGAATGCTATGAAGTAATATGATTATATCACATATAACATAAAATGCAATATATATTTAATATTATTGTAATATTATTAAGCCAAAGGATAAAAATGAATGTGCAGTCACGTATTCCGAAGATTCTCATATAATAAATAACAGAGAAAGGAAGGGAGTTTTATTTATGGAGCAGATGGTAGATTATATAAAACCTGAACTTCTTATTGTGGCATTGGTACTGTATTTTATGGGAATCTTTCTGAAAGAGGCACAGGCAATAAAGGATAAATATATTCCGCTGATACTTGGTGGTATCAGTATTTTGATCTGTGCTGTTTACGTGTTTGCGTCTTCAGACTTTAAAAACCTGCAAGATGGGGCAATGGGAATTTTTACTGCACTTACCCAGGGGATTCTTACAGCAGGGCTTTCTACATATATCAATCAGGTGCTTAAACAGATGCGTAAAAAAGAATAATATAATAATAAGAAAAGAGCTTCGGAAATTTTCTGAAGCTCTTTTGAGTAAAAAAATAATGCAGAAGATGGGACTTGAACCCACACGATATTGCTACCACAGGCACCTGAAGCCTGCGCGTCTG
>CAKRVX010000002.1 GCA_934409175.1 uncultured Blautia sp. | reverse complement strand
ACAGTAGCATATTTGGTATTGCTGGACTTCCATGTTACAGCCTTGTTGGTAGCCTTGGAAGGAGTTACAGTGGCTTTTAGCTTTACTTTCCTGCCTGCTGCTACATTGCGGGAAGGAGTAGCTGAAACAGCAACTTTTGTTACTTTTACAATTGCTTTCTTAACAGTAACGGTACATGTGGCTTCTACATTGCCTGCAGTGGCAGTGATCACTGCTGTACCTTCTTTTACTGCTTTTACAGTACCGTCTTCTGATACAGTGGCAACTTTACTATTGCTGGAAGTCCATACTACGTTATCTGTTGTATCGGAAGGTGTGACAGTGGCTGTTAATTTGAAAGATTTACCGGTATCCAGTGTTTGGCTGGATGTATCTAAAATAATCTCTGTAGCAGGAACCGGTACAGGTGTGATCGCGAGAGTATTATTTTCTTTACTGATATTGAATACACGTTCGTACCAGGAGTCATTTTTTACAGAATGGAAAGACAAGATAACTTCTTTGTCAAGGTAATCTGTAATGGTTTCTCCGCCCATGGTATTTGCCTTTACAACAAGGTCGGCTTTTCTGTCGGTAATGGCTGTAGTTGTTTCGGCTTTTGCAGCATCGTCAGCAGAACCGATGAAAATTTTGTCAAAGCTGTCACTGCCCATAGTCAGATGCAGAATTTCCTGATAGTTATTGGAATTTGGACCGCCGATGGTATGCAGGGATGCAGCGTCTACCTTGAACATTTTCACACTGTTTGAAACGGTGAGATCTTTCACATGATCGTAATCGCCACTGGTTAAAGACATTTCAGCTTCATTAATTTTTAACTGACGAGGATAGAAAGCTCTTTCCAGAGTATTCTTTCCCTGCTCATGTTTGGTCAGATAACTGTTGGAGATGGCTACAACAGGAATGTAGTCTTCGCCCTCGGAAACAGGAATTGTGAACTGCCACAGACCGTTAACCTGTTCTCCTGCGATCCAGTTGTCTCTGTTATCGCCATTGGCAACAGCCTGTTCATAGGTTCCTTTGTAAAGATAGTGATATCCCTGGCCGTGAAGAGTTATGATCAGTTTACTTCCGCTTTCATCTTTTCTTAAGATTGCTTTTTCAACATTGAACATAAGAGTCTGATTGGAAACTTCAAGGACACCCTTTTCAACTAAAGCTTCAACAGCGGCGTTGATATCAGCTGCCATTTTATCTACGTCTGCCTGCTGAGATAAGGTGCAGTCTCTTTTGACTGCATTTACAGCAGCGGTAACAGCAGCAGCGGTTTCATCTGTATAGATGGAAAGATCTGCCGGAACTTTAGCTAAAGCAGCATCTACAGCTGTATAATCTGCAGGTCCGTTAGGGTTTGGAAGTTTATGTATATCAGAGGCAACGGCATCAGATTCTTTTGTTTCGGCCATAGAAGAAACATCGAAAGTGATAGTCTGTGGATTGCCCCATTTCTTGCCTGCATTTACATTTCTGGTGTAACTGAAGCAGGCATGTACAGGATCATTCAGATTTGCCACAGGAATGGTATACCAGTAACCATCGGCGCCGCCTGCAACATACCAGTCTACTTCGTGGTTGGTAGCTGCGGTTGTATCATCTGTCAGTGCCATATAGTTTCTGTTTACGTTTGTCTGATGCATTCTTACCAGATAGGTTCCGTCATCCTGTCTGGTAACAACGGCATTGTCCATTGCGTACATGCCGGAAACTTCTCCTTTACTGTTGATTACAGAAACTTTAATAGAGTGTGTTCTGGTTTCTGTATCAGCCTGTGCAGATGCTTCATCTGCTGCGGTGTATTCTACCTCACCCGCATTGAATGCATTTGCTGAATCCAAATCTTCTGTAACAGAAGTCTCCTCTTCTGGCGTATCTGTAAATTCTGCGATTGCTGTAAAGTCCGGATCCTCCGCAAAAGCCGGAACTGCAGAAGTAATCGGAGTAGCTGCTACTGAAGCACTGAGCAGCAGTGCTAACAGTATTTTTCTTCTTTGCTTCATAAATATATCTCCTTACCTAAAATATTCAGATACATGAAACAATGTATCTGTAAAGGGAAAGATCGCTCCGCAGAAATTATACGACCTAATCCGTGATTTATCATACCACTTTGGCGGTTAAATGACAATAAAATTGCTGATAAGTCATAAGGATATTTTATAATTAGATGAAATATTTCAAAACACGATTTTTGCCGAGGGAAAATTACAGAGCTATTGCGTTCAATACTGATATTTGCTATAATACAAAAGAATATAGGAACTTCAGTGCCAGTATTTGTGGGTAAAAGGGAATCAGGTGCGAATCCTGAACGATCCGGTCACTGTAAGCATGAGAATGACTCATATCAGCCATTGCATAGAGAACATATGTGAGAAGGCGTGGTCAGGCGGTACATTGCAAGTCAGGAAACCTGCTGAAGGATCAGTGAATCGCTTCCGATGAAAGCAGAAATTCACAAAACAAAACATCTGCCCTGTCAGGAAAGAGATGTTTTATTTGTGCGGATAAAGTCTACTCATCTATTTGGGAGTAGGCTTTTTAATATTGTGGAAAACTATTCGATGATGTCTCCGACAACTCTGCGCAGAACATATAATTTCCTATATCATGTAAACAGAAGTATTTATAAAAAAGGAGAGAGAAGTATGCAGGCGAAAAAATTTCTTGCTACATTACTTGCTGTAACAATGTCAGTAGGCCCTGCAGTGTCATTCCAGGTATCAGCAGCGGATACTGAGATGCATGGGTCAGATGAAAGTGGGACTCAGGATGAGTCAGAAGATCAGAATACAGAAGATGTACAGCTTAATGAAGAATTTCTGCAGATCGTGTCAAAGACAGCAGTCTGGGATGGAGATTCTATTCTGATCGATGTAGTATCTGCAAATACAGAATATGATAAACTCTATATCGGCAGCCGTACAGATGAAGAGAAGGATCCGGTGATCGAAGGAGTGATGGATGAGGAAGGAAGATATCATTACCGCTTTTATATTGCCCCTGCAGATCTGGGGAAAAAGGCAGCCTATGTTCCGTGCAGCACAGAAACCGGTGAATGGTATGATGCAGAAGATCTTTATCTGCAGCTTCCAGAAGAAGCAGATCAGGAAACGGTTGCTGATACAGCCGACGAAACACAGGATGCAGAAGACACTTCCACAGATACTGAAACGGACAGCAGTACAGCAGATGATGATAACGGAACACTTTCTCCTTCAAGTGAATCTCAAGAAGATTCCATGTGGAAAATCGATGATCTGGAAGAAGAGGACAGTGAGAAAAAGGACGATGATTTCTACAGGATTGACGGACTGGAAGAAGATTCTGAAGATACAGAAGAATCCAAAGATTTGGCAGGACCTCCAGCATCTGCTGCTTCTCAGACTATGACAGATGGGACCTATCAGGCGGACGATTTCTCCTTTACAGGGGGAACAGGAAAGACAAAGATCACCTGTGAAAATATTATTGTACGGGACGGAATGCTTTATGCAACGATTAAATTCAGCAGTACCAAGTTTACCCGTGTGATCGTGGACGGAATAGAATACCAGCCGGTGAGCAATGAAGGGGGTTCTTATTTTGAGATTCCGGTAAAAGTAAATACAGATATGGATATCACGGGCACCACTATTGCTATGGAAGAACCTCACGATATCACTTATACAATACATATTATCAAGGAAGGTTTTGTGAATCCTTCTATTACTCCGACTCCGGGTCCGACAGCTACTCCGTTACCTGTAAAAACACCAACACCAACGCCGAAGCCCACAGCAACACCAACGCCGAAACCTACCCAGAAGCCATCTGCTGATGTACCGAAGAACGGAACCTATACAGGGTCTGTAGAGCATGTGGCCGGTACAGCTACTATGTTTAAGATTGTTGACTGCAAGATCAAAGTGAAAAATGGAAAGATCACGGCCACGATCACATTAAGCGGCACAGGCTATGATAAGCTGTTTCTGGGAACAAAGGAAGCAGCTCTGAAAGCAAGTGGCAGTAAGCTGATCCCATATAAAGTTAATAAAAATGGTCAATATACCTATGAAGTGCCTCTGTCAGGACTGAATAAGGATATTAAACTGGCAGCACGCTCCCACCGTTATTATGAGGCTGGTGAGAAAGATAAGATGTGGTATGACCATACTCTGAAATTCACGGCGGATACCGGAAATTCGGGAAATACAACCCCGACTCCAACTCCAACCAAAGCGCCTTCCAAGACTCCAACCCCGACTCCGACCAAGACCCCCAGTAATGGAGGATCAACAGGAGGTGGTGGAACTAACGGTGGAGGAAGCAATACCGGCGGAAACAATAATTATCCCTCAAAAACAGATGGACAGACCAGCCAGGTAGATTCTTCAGCAGGTGGATTAAAGGATGGTGAATACGGTTCCGGAGATTTCTCTTTCTCCTGGGAAGGTGGAACAGGAACTCATGGATTGAATATTACCTGTGACAAAATCAGTGTGGAAAGCGGACAGGCATGGGCATATGTAACATTCAGCAGCGGTAAATGGATTTATCTGAAAGCCAGTGGAAATCAGTATGATCCTGTGGATCAGGGAAGTGATTATACGACTTTTAAAATTCCGGTACAGTTAAATGCCAACAACAAAGTTGTTGGTTGTACCACAGCCATGTCCAAGCCTTATGAAATTGAATATACCCTGTATTTCGGGATGGATATTCCGGACAGCTCCAATGGCAGCACTTCAGTCAGTGCAAAATCAGCAGCAGATTCCGGAAGTGCCACAAAAGTGGAAAAGGGTCAGGAAGCGGAAACGGATGCAGGTACGGTATATATGGATGAAAATGCACCGAAAATCACAGGACTGGAATATATGAGTTCTCTGAAACTGGAACATTCGAAATTGTTTAAACTTCATTACTACAGTAATGATATGACAGTTCTTGAGATTACTGTAAATGAGAAGGCAGATAATACTGATTCGGAAAATACAGATAACAATTCATCAAGTACTATATCAGACGATACAGAGGATAGTACAAAATCTTCTGCAGAATCCTCATCAGAAGAAGGGGAAGAGAACAGTTCCGCCGGTGAACAGGATTATGCGAAACTGTATAAAAAGAGTACACTTCAGTATCTTCTGGTGCCGGAGGATAAAAAGGATCAGATTCCTGCCGGAATTGATAAATCTATTATTATCATCCAGCTTCCGGTAGATAAAACTTACGTAGCGTCAGATGTGGCGCTGGAAATGATCGATAAGATCAATGCAGATAAGAATGTAGCTGCAGTTTCAGTAAAAAAAGAGGATTGTAAAGTAGACAATATTAAGAAAGCACTGGAAAAAGGAGATATTACTTCTGTTGGAGAATACAAGGAGGCTGATCTGAAAACGTTGGTAAAGGCAAAATGTAATCTGGCAGTGATTCCGTCAGATATTCTGAAGGATAAAAAAGATGATAACGCAGACTCTGATGATACGGCTATGACAGAACTGGCAGGAAAATTTGCAATACTTAAGATCCCGATGATCCTTGATCGTTCAAAGGATGAAAAAGATACTCTGGCAAAATATGAGTGGAGTAAGGTGTATGGTGCGCTGTTCGGATGTGAGAAAGAAGCGTCCAAGCTGTATGAAGCAGCAGTGAAAGCGCATGATAAGAAGTAAGTACGATGAAACATACTGAGAAAGAGAATGGAGAGTAAGATGAGAGAAAAAAATATACATATGCTGTTGCTGCCATTTCTGGCAGCATGTATGCTGCTGGCAGGAGTTTTCAGTTACACATATAATGTAAAAGCAGACGATAAAACATCAGCTCCGGAAATTCCGGGACTGGAATTTCAATCTGAAATGGAAAATCAGTTCGCGGAATGTTTCCATATTTATTATTATAATGATGATTATACATTGATCGATGTACCGGAGAGTGGACAGTTTCTTCTTGTTCCGGAAGGAAAAACAGCACCTGATGGACTGGATAAAAGCATCACAGTATTACAGAAACCACTGGATAAAATCTATCTGGCAGCAACTTCCTCTATGGCATTGTTTTCAGCACTGGATGCATTGGACTCTATTAAATTTTCTTCTTTGCAGGAATCCGGGTGGTATGTAGATGCGGCAAAACAGGCTATGGAGAACGGGGACATTGTTTTTGCAGGAAAATACAGTGAACCGGACTATGAACTTCTGGTAAATTCTGAATGTAATCTGGCAATTGAATCTACGATGATCCTGCATACGCCCAAAGTACAGGAGATGATAGAACAGATGGGAATTCCTGTATTTACAGATCGTTCCAGTTATGAGAGTCACCCCCTTGGAAGGACCGAGTGGATCAAGGTATATGCAGAAATGGTAGATAAAAGAGAGGAAGCCAAGAAGTTTTTTGATGAGCAGTCTAAAATCATTTCACAGC
This sequence comes from uncultured Blautia sp., assembly GCA_934409175.1. Lineage (GTDB taxonomy): Bacteria > Bacillota > Clostridia > Lachnospirales > Lachnospiraceae > Blautia_A. The sequence continues at coordinate 50,026 of CAKRVX010000002.1, read as the reverse complement.
TGAAAGATTTCAAAAATACGGAAAAGACAGTGGCTTTCTTCTATATGAGCTCTGATGGTTCTGTAGTAGTAAGAAAACCGAGTGATTATGTTCCAAAAATGATTGAAATCGCAGGTGGACGCTATGTTCCGACGCAGGTAGATTCTGATGAAGAAACCAAACGTTCTTCTGTCCCGATGACAATGGAAGAATTCTATACTCAGGCCATCGATGCTGATTATCTGGTGTATAATGGCACAATTGATGATCCGATCAACAGTGTGGATGAACTGCTTCAGAAGAGTGAACTTTTTGCAGATTTCAAGGCTGTTAAAGAGGGAAACGTATGGTGTGCAGGCAAATATCTCTATCAGGCTACAGATATTGTAGGAAATATGATAACAGATCTTCATCTTATGCTTACAGGCGGGGATGAAAGTCAGATGACTTTTATGACAAAAATTAATTAAATACAGGAGAAATTATGACGAAACAACAAACAGGTGGAAGTACCGGAACATTTCACATGGAAAATTTCCGGCGGCGTTCGCGTTATGCAGTAGTATTTGTGGGGCTGGCAGCAGCACTTTTTGCAATTCTGGTGCTGAACATCAATACAGGTACTACGAGTATTCCTGTTTCCCGTATTTTGAAGATTATTTTTCTGCGGGAAGGAGTACAGACAGAATATAACATAATATGGAAAATACGAATGCCCCGTCTCCTTATGGCTGCAATTCTGGGAGGGGCCCTGTCTCTCTCGGGATTTTTGCTGCAGACATTTTTTGAGAATCCTATTGCAGGTCCGTATCTTCTGGGAATTTCTTCCGGTGCGAAGATGGTTGTAGCTCTGGCAATGATATATTTTCTTGAAAAATTTAACAAAGTATCTTCATATACACTGGTCATAGCAGCGTTTATCGGTTCACTTATCGCTACTGGATTTATCCTTCTGGTATCCAGGCGAATCAAACATATGGCAACGTTGTTGATTGCAGGTACTATGATCGGTTATATCTGTTCTGCCATTACTGATTTTATGGTCACATTTGCGGAAGATTCAGATATCATTAATCTTCATGGGTGGTCTCAGGGAAGTTTTTCCGGTATGAGCTGGAGCAATGTAAAGGTAGCAACTGTAATAATTACTGTTGCGGTAATTCTGACTTTCATGCTTTCCAAGCCCATAGGAGCCTATCAGCTTGGAGAAGCATATGCTCAGAGTATGGGCGTGAATATAAAGATATTCCGAATAACACTGATTTTGTTATCCAGTATTTTGTCAGCGACCGTGACAGCATTTGCAGGTCCCATTTCTTTTGTGGGAATTGCAGTTCCTCATCTGGTAAAACAGGCTCTGAATACTTCCCGCCCGCTGGTCGTCATACCTGGAACTTTTCTTGGAGGAGCAGTATTCTGTATGCTCAGTGACCTGATCGCACGAACAGCATTTGCACCGCTGGAATTGAATATCAGTACAGTGACATCCATTTTTGGAGCACCGGTTGTAATCGCAATGATGCTGAAACGTCAGAAAGGAAAACGGTAATATGGCAGAGAAATATATAAATATGGATAGCCTGTCAGTGGGATATGATGGAAAAGCTCTGATTCATGATATCTGTATCGGGATTGAAAAAGGTGAGATCGTAACTTTGATCGGACCTAATGGCGCAGGAAAGTCTACGATTCTGAAAAGTATCACACGCCAGCTTAAGATCATATCTGGAAATGTGCTTATTGCAGATGAAAATCTGGCCAGACTGTCTTTTCGTGATCTGTCCACCAAAATGGCAGTGGTTTTGACGGAACGAATGAAACCAGAGCTGATGACCTGTCATGACATTGTAGCTACCGGGCGTTATCCATATACCGGAAAACTGGGAATTTTGAGCAGAGAAGATGAACAGAAAGTAGACGAGGCAATGGAAGCTGTCCATGCGCAGGAACTTGGAGAAAGAGATTTCAATGCTATCAGTGATGGACAGCGGCAGAGAGTTTTGCTTGCCAGAGCAATCTGTCAGGAGCCGGAAATCATCATTCTGGATGAGCCAACATCTTTTCTGGATGTACGTCATAAGCTGGAACTTCTTTCTATTCTGAGAGATATGGCGAAAAGAAAAAAGATTACAGTTATCATGTCCCTTCATGAGATCGATCTGGCAGAAAAAATTGCGGATAAGATTATCTGCGTAAAAGGTGATCATATCGCTCATTACGGAAAACCGGAGACAATCTTTAAAGAAAACATTATCCGTGAGCTCTACAGTATTGATAATGGATATTTTGATCCTGTTTTCGGGAGTCTGGAACTGCCAAGACCAGAAGGAAAGCCACAGGTTCTGGTGATTTCCTCCGGGGGAACGGGAATCCCTGTTTACAGAGGATTGCAGAAACAAAACATTCCATTTGCAGCAGGAATCCTTTATACAAATGATATTGACTATCAGCTTGCACGGCTTTTATCTGTATGTGTTGTGACAGAAGAGCCTTTCGAGGAGATTGGTGAGCAGTCATTTGGTGAAGCGATGGATCTGGTACAATCCTGCGAGAAAGTCATTGATGCTGGTGTAACGATCGGAACATGGAATAAAAAAGTCGAAAAACTGCTGGAGAGGGCTTCTGACCTTGGAAAGCTGGAAAAGTATACAGAAATATATAATAAAAACTGATACGATGAAAATACCTGGAAAATTTTTTTCAGGTATTTTTCGTATTGAAAGTATTTTCATATAAATAGAGAATACGGGATTAGATGAAGCACTTGTCATAAAGGGTGCAACATGGTACAATGAAAAACAGTATAAACAGGGAGGAATTGAAAATGTGTGGGATTGTAGGATATACAGGTAATCATCAGGCAGCGCCTGTTCTTTTATATGGACTTTCAAAACTGGAGTACAGAGGATACGATTCGGCAGGACTGGCAGTTCGTGATGGTGATAAAGAGACAGAAATCATTAAGGCCAAGGGAAGACTGAAAGTTCTTGCAGAGAAAACCAGTGAGGGAGAGTCAGTACCCGGTACCTGTGGAATCGGTCATACCAGATGGGCAACTCATGGAGAACCGTCGGAGATCAATGCACATCCTCATATGAGTGATGATGGAAATGTAGTTGCGGTTCATAATGGGATTATTGAGAATTATCAGGAACTGAAAGAAAAACTGATCCGTAACGGTTATTCATTTTATTCTTCTACAGATACAGAAGTTGCAGTAAAACTGGTAGATTATTATTATAAAAAATATCTTGGTACACCAGTAGATGCGATCAATCATGCCATGGTACGTATCCGTGGTTCATATGCACTGGCGCTTATGTTTAAGGATTATCCAGGAGAAATTTATGTGGCCAGAAAAGACAGCCCGATGATTTTAGGTATAGAAGATGGAGAATCATATATTGCATCAGATGTCCCGGCCATTCTGAAATATACAAGAAATGTTTACTATATTGGAAATATGGAGATGGCCCGTGTAAGAAAGGGTGAAATTACTTTCTATAATCTGGATGGAGATGAAATTCAGAAAGAGCCAAAGACTATCGAGTGGGATGCGGAAGCTGCAGAAAAGTCAGGATTTGAGCATTTTATGATCAAGGAGATCCATGAACAGCCCAAGGCTGTAAAAGATACTCTTAATTCCGTAATCAAAAACGGGGAGATCGATCTGTCAGAAGTTGGTCTTACAGATGAGGAAATTGAAGAAATAAGTCAGATTTATATTGTAGCGTGCGGGTCTGCATACCATGTAGGAATGGCTGCACAGTATGTATTCGAAGATCTGTCCAGGATTCCGGTTCGTGTGGAACTGGCTTCCGAATTTAGATACAGAAATCCAATTCTGGATCCCAAAGGTCTGGTGATCATTGTAAGCCAGTCAGGTGAGACAGCAGACAGTCTGGCTGCCCTGAGAGAATCCAAGGAAAAAGGACTTCATACATTGGGAATTGTCAATGTGGTAGGTTCATCCATTGCCAGAGAAGCGGATAAAGTGTTCTATACTCTGGCAGGTCCTGAGATATCCGTAGCTACGACGAAAGCGTACAGTACACAGCTGGTTGCCGCGTATACTCTGGCAATTCGTTTCGCAAAGGTAAAAGGAACGATTTCTGAGGAAAAATATGGTCAGCTGATCCAGGAACTTCAGACTTTGCCTGATAAGATCGCAAAGATCATAGAAGACGACAAAGAAAGAATTCAGTGGATTGCAGCGAAACAGGCAAATGCCAGTGATGCTTTCTTTATCGGAAGGGGAATTGATTATGCCATCAGCATGGAAGGCAGTCTGAAAATGAAAGAAGTCAGCTATGTTCATACAGAGGCATATGCTGCCGGAGAACTGAAACATGGTACAATTTCATTGATTGAAGATGGAACTTTGGTGATCGGTGTGCTGACACAGGATCGCCTTTATGAGAAAACAGTTTCCAACCTGGTGGAATGCAAGAGCCGTGGTGCTTACCTTATGGGACTGACAACGTTCGGACATTATAATATTGAAGATACAGCAGACTTTACCGTTTATATTCCAAAAACAGATCCGCACTTTACTACATCACTGGCAGTGATTCCACTGCAGCTGCTTGGATATTATGTAAGCGTGGCAAAGGGACTGGATGTGGATAAACCAAGAAATCTTGCCAAAAGTGTAACTGTAGAATAATGAGAAGGTGGCCTTTCAGAAATGATGGCCACCTTTTTTCTTTTCTTTCCATGCTTCTATAAATTCAAGCTGTTCCTGATCGGAAATTTCCTGTGAGGCGGCATCGTTTCCGGCTGCAGCACAGCAAAGCAGTATAAAGGTCTGTAATAAGAAGAATATAAAAATTATCAATGGAATCATTTAAAATTACCTCCCTGTTGAAACAATAGTTTCAGTATGTACGGATCAGTAACATTTTATACAGTTTATGTAAAAAAAAATTGGAAGATAACAAAAGGTAATGACTTCGAATAAAGTAAAATAAAGATTGCTGATTTTATCCGGAGGAGTTTTATGAAAAGGTTATCTGACACCGGGTATTCGGGGAAAGGAATCGGAGTCTGTGTGATGGACACCGGACTGTTCCCTCATATAGATTTTGCAGGACGCATATGGGCTTTTTGCGATTTTGTAGCGGGACGCAGGCAGCCCTATGATGATAACTCTCATGGTACACATGTCTGTGGAATCATAGGAGGAAATGGAACGGCATCAGGCGGTCGTATTAAGGGCATCGCACCGGAATGTGGATTTATAATACTGAAAGTACTAGATGGACTGGGAAATGGGAGAAAAGAAGATGTATTGAGGGCTGTTGACTGGATTCTTGAAAACAGAAAACAATACGGGATTCGCGTAGTAAATATTTCAGTAGGGACCACATGCAGGACCAAAATGGATCATAAAGTGCTGATAGAAGGAGTAGAGCGCTTGTGGGATCAGGGCCTTGTGGTGGTAGCGGCTGCAGGAAATCAGGGACCAAGACCTGGAAGTGTAACAGCGCCTGGAAGCAGTAAAAAGATTATTACGGTGGGATCCAGTGATCTGCTTACAGGAAGTTCTGCTATTTCCGGCAGAGGACCTACTTTTGAATGTATTTGTAAACCGGATCTGGTAGCACCGGGGAATAAGATACGTGCATGTGCTCCCGGACCGGAGTTTCCATATGGAATCAAAAGCGGCACATCCATGTCAACTCCTATGGTTTCAGGTGCCGTTGCATTGATGCTGGAAAAAAATCCAGGTCTTACAAATGTACAGGTGAAAATAAAATTAAAAGAAAGTGCCAGGGATCTGGGACTTCCCAAAAATCTTCAGGGTTGGGGACAACTGGATCTGGAACGTTTTATGGAACTATAGTGAATATGTCAAAAAATTATCACTTTAATGTATAAAAGCATTGACGAACAGAATGATTTTCGATACAATGATACTTAAATTGAGCCAATAGCCAAAGAGGAGGACATATATGAAAAAAATTCAGATGCAGACACCGCTTGTGGAAATGGACGGAGATGAGATGACCAGAATCCTCTGGAAAATCATTAAGGATGAACTTCTTCTTCCATATATTGATTTGAACACAGAGTATTATGACCTTGGCCTGGAATACAGAAACGAGACAGATGACCAGGTGACTGTTGATGCAGCAGAGGCTACAAAGAAATATGGTGTAGCTGTCAAATGTGCTACCATTACACCAAATAAAGCGAGAATGGAAGAGTACACCTTAAAGAAAATGTATAAGAGTCCGAACGGAACAATACGTGCAATTCTTGATGGAACTGTATTTCGTGCGCCTATCGTTGTAAAGGGAATTGAACCTTGCGTAAAGAACTGGAAGAAACCTATTACCATTGCGCGTCATGCATATGGGGATGTGTATAAAAATACAGAAATGTATATTGATGGTCCGGGAGATGCTTATCTTTTATTCAAAGGTGAGAATGGAGAAGAGAAAAAAGAACTGATCCATCACTATGAAAGTGCAGGTGTTCTTCAGGGAATGCACAATCTGGATGATTCTATTTCCAGTTTTGCGAGATGCTGTTTTAATTATGCTCTGGATACGAAACAGAGTATCTGGTTCGGCGGCAAGGATACGATTTCCAAGATTTATGATGGACGTTTTAAAGAGATTTTTGCAACGATTTATGAAAATGAGTTTAAAGAGAAATTTGAGGCAGCAGGTATTGAGTATTTCTACAGTCTGATTGATGATATCGTAGCACGTGTAATGAAAGCAGAAGGTGGATTCATCTGGGCATGCAAGAATTATGATGGTGATGTTATGAGTGATATGGTTTCCTCTGCATTTGGTTCTCTGGCTATGATGACTTCTGTATTGGTATCTCCACAGGGATATTATGAATATGAAGCTGCACACGGAACTGTACAGAGACACTATTATCGCCACCTGAAAGGAGAGGAGACTTCTACAAACTCCGTAGCAACCATTTTTGCATGGACCGGAGCTCTCAGAAAACGTGGAGAATTGGACGGCAATAGGGAACTGATGGAATTTGCAGATAAACTTGAGAAAGCCACTCTGGCTACAATCGAGGATGGAAAGATGACGAAGGATCTGGCACTGATCACAACTCTTAAGAATGTGACTGTATTAAACAGTGAACAGTTTATTCTGGCTATCAGAGAAAAGCTGGATTCATTATTGTAAGATTTATAAAAAATAAAAAAGCAAAAGCAAAAATGGGAAGAACCTGCATGTTTATGCAAGTTCTTCCCATTTTTCATAGAGTGTTTCAAGTTCTTCTGTTATAGCTGTTTTCTCTTTGCTGAGTTTTGCACATTCGGCAACATTAGTACATACATCCGGTAAGATCATTGTTTCATCGATTTCTTTATCACGGGTTTCCAGTTCTTCAATACGGGCTTCGACTTTTTTTAGTTCGTTTTCACGTTTGCGCTGACGGGCCTGTTCTTCTTTCTGCTGCTGCCAGGAAAGCTTGTTGTCAGAGGTCTGTCTGGATTCTGTTGCTGCCTGAGCTGTGGCAGGAGCATATTTTTCAGTAAGTTCTTCTTTTTTCTCCAGATAATAGTCATAATCTCCGATATAATTTACAATGGTCTGATTGGTCAGATCAAGAATACGGGTAGCTGTCTGATTGATGAAATAACGGTCATGGGATACGTATAATACGGTACCTGTATAGCTGTTTAGTGCTTCCTCCAGAATTTCTTTGGATGCAATATCCAGATGGTTGGTAGGCTCATCCAGAATCAGAAAGTTCGCTTCGGAAAGCATTAGTTTTGCCAGGGAAACACGGCCGCGTTCCCCACCGGAAAGTGCGGAGATCAGTTTGAATACGTCATCACCTGTGAACAGGAAAGCTGCCAGCATGTTACGGATCTCTGTTTCTGTAAGAGTAGGGTAGGTATCTGCAATCTCCTGAAATATGGTTTTTTCCATATGCAGTACATGGTGTTCCTGATCATAATAACCAATCTGTACTTTGGATCCCAGAGAAAATCTGCCGGAATCGGCTTCGACCAGCCCATTGATGATTTTCAGCATTGTTGTTTTTCCAGTGCCGTTGTTGCCAATCAGAGCTACACGTTCTCCTCTTTTGATTTCGAAAGAAATATTGGAGAACAGAGTCTGCTCCGGAAAAGCTTTGGACAGATCTTCTACAGTGAGAACATCATTTCCACTGATGTATCTGGGCTCTAGAGAAATACGCATCTGGTTCTGGATTTCCTGAGGCTTTTCAATACGCTGGATTTTATCCAGCATTTTTTCACGGCTTTCTGCACGTTTGATGGATTTTTCACGATTGAAAGATTTCAGTTTGGTAATGACAGCTTCCTGGTGTCGGATTTCCCGCTGCTGATTTAAATAAGCCTTATATTGAGCATCGCGGATCTGAGCCTTTTTCAGAGCATAGGCGGAATAATTACCACTGTACATACGCATGGTACCGGCTTCGATTTCTACAACTTTTGTCACAACTTTGTCCAGAAAATAACGATCGTGAGAAACAATAAATACTGCACCGGGATAATTGACCAGATAAGTTTCCAGCCAGGAAATACTTTCCATATCAAGGTGATTGGTGGGCTCATCCAAAAGCAGGATATCCGGGCTGGAAAGCAAAAGCTTACCCAATGCCACACGGGTTTTCTGACCGCCGGAAAGAGTCTCGATCTGGCGAGGAAAGTCTTCTTCTGTGAAGCCAAGGCCCTTTAAAACACCCATAATTTCACTTTTATACGCATATCCGTTTTCAAGTTCAAACTGATGACTGAGTCTGGTGTAGGTGTTCATCAGACTTTCAAGCGCTTCACCGGAAGCAGATTTCATTTCCTGTTCCATACTTCGCAGACGGTTTTCCATGTCGATGATGTACTGTTTGGTGGAAATCAGTTCTTCGTAGATTGTGTGATGGCCATGAATGTCCTGATACTGGGCAAGATAGCCGATATTTTTGTCTTTGGCGAGTATAACGTTTCCGGAATCAGGAGAGAGTTCGTGCATGATAATACGCAGCAGAGTGGTTTTACCCGCGCCATTATTGCCGATGAGTGCCGCTTTCTCTCTGTCTTCTATATGGAAACTGGCATCCTGAAGGATGACTTTTTCACCAAAGGATTTATTGATATTCTGACATGATAAAATCATACAAATTCCTCCGATATAGTGTTGCTTTTTGTAAAAAATACTATAAACCGCCTATCATTATAACGGAATTGTAAGGTTTTTGGAAGTAGAAATATAAATTCATAAAAAGATACACAAATTATTGTTAAAAAAGTACAAAATTAATTTGACAATAAAATAACATCTCGGTATAATTGACATAGACAAATAAGGAGGGAAAATTTGTGGAAGCTAAGGAGATTTCAAAAGCAGTCATTAAACGTCTGCCTCGCTATTACCGTTATCTTGGTGAGCTGATGGAAGAAAATGTAGAGCGGATTTCTTCCAATGATCTCAGTAAGAAAATGCATGTGACAGCTTCCCAGATTCGTCAGGATTTAAACAATTTCGGCGGTTTTGGTCAGCAGGGTTATGGTTATAATGTACGTTATTTATACACTGAAATAGGTAAGATTTTGGGATTGGACACAGTGCATCCTATGATTATTCTGGGCGCCGGTAATCTTGGACAGGCACTGGCGAATTATGTGGATTTTGAAAAGCGTGGTTTTAAACTGGTAGGTATTTTTGATGTAAATCCTGTATTGGAGGGGATTGCAGTACGTGGAATCGAGATTCAGATGCTGAGTGATCTGCCTCTGTTTCTGAAAGAAAATGAAGTAGAGATTGCGGTTTTGACTCTTCCCAAAAATAAAGCTAAAGAGATGGCAAAGATCCTGATTGACAATGGAATCAAAGCAATCTGGAATTTTGCACATATTGATCTTGATGCACCGGAAGATGTGATGGTGGAGAATGTACATTTATCCGAGAGCCTGATGACCCTGTCCTACAATCTCAGTGAATATCGAAAAGAGCATGAAGAAATGCGATAATATTTTGCAAAGTGTTATTGTAAACAGATAGAACAGTAGCATTGATGGCGGTGAAGGCTGTGGTCGGAAAAGATCACAGCTTTTCTTTTTTTTAAAAAAGGTGTATACTTACTTATAAATTTTATTTATGCGATAAGAGGTGAGAGAATGAAAGGAATTGTAACTGCCTGTGAAATGAAGAATATGGATAGAAATACTATCGAAAGGGCAGGAATTCCGTCGCTGGTATTAATGGAAAGAGCTGCATTAAAAACTGCAGAGGAGATTCGCAAAAGGATTGGAAAAAATGAAAAGATACTGGTAGTATGCGGTAGTGGAAATAACGGAGGTGATGGACTGGCAGTTGCCAGACTTCTGCATCTGTCGGGAATAAAAACCTGTTTTTATCTGGCAGGTAATGAAGAACGGATGACAGAAGAAACAAAATGTCAGTTGAAAGCCGCCAGATACTATGACATTGTCCAGGAGCATAACTTAAAAGCTGATGAATATACTACTATAGTAGATGCCATTTTCGGAGTTGGTCTGTCTCGCCCTGTGGAAGGCAGATATGCTCAGATCATCAAAGAGATGAACGCTTCAAATACATTTAAGGTGGCTGTAGACATTCCATCCGGTGTCAATGCAGATACCGGATTTGAGATGGGAACTGCATTTAAAGCAGACCTCACGGTGACCTTTGCGTTGAGAAAAAGAGGCCTTTGTTTCTATCCGGGGCGTATGCTGGGCGGTGAAATCGTTACAGCAGACATAGGTATTTATCCGGAGAAAAACCTGCACATGCATTATCTGGAGAAAGAAGATCTGACTTTGCTTCCGCCAAGACTTCCGTATGGGAATAAAGGAACTTTTGGAAAGGTACTTCTGATAGCAGGATCTCCGGGAATGTGCGGAGCGGCTTATTTAAGTTCTGCTGCTGCGCTGAAATGTTCAGCAGGGATGGTAAAGATTCAGACTGTAGAAGAAAATCGTATTCCGCTTCAGACATTACTTCCGGAGGCTATGGTGACCTGTGCATTCAATGAGGCGCAGAATCGACAGATGCTGGAGTGGTGTGATGTTCTTGTGATTGGTCCGGGACTGGGGGTATCCGGACAGAGTCGGGAACGTGCCCAGTGGTTTTTGTCTCATGGAGCGGAGTGCGGAAAACCAATGATCGTTGATGCAGACGGATTAAATCTGCTGGCTGTTCACGATGAATGGAAAAAATACCTGGGAGAAAATGTCATTCTTACTCCTCATATTGGAGAAATGAGTCGTTTAGGAAAGAAAACTATCAGAGAGATTCAGGATACATTGGCTGAAACAGCCTGTGAATATGCAAAAAAGACAAATACGGTCTGTGTACTGAAAGATGCATGTACAGTTGTTGCAGGACCATCAGGGGAAAGTTATCTTAATTTGTCTGGTAATGCAGGACTTGCAACTGCAGGAAGCGGTGATGTGTTAAGTGGTGTACTGGCCGGTGTGATATGTATGTATCTGTCAGCTGAGAAAAAAGTATCGTCTGTGCAGCTGGGGGCATTGGGAGTTTTTATCCATGGTCTTGCCGGTGACAGAGCGGCAGATGTGCTTGGAAAAAGGGGAATGACAGCAAGGGACATTATTCGGTTTTTGCCGGAAATACTTAAAATAGAGGAAAACATTGATGATGGAAAAATGTAACAGAGTAAAAGCAGTGATTTCTCTTGATGCAGTGGAAAATAATTTCTGCGAAATGAGAAAAAATATTGCAAAGGATACAAAAATGATCGCAGTAGTCAAGGCGGATGCTTATGGGCATGGAGCGGTTCAGATCGCGCATCTGATTCAGGACTATGATTATATATGGGGATTTGCTGTTGCTACTGCAGAAGAGGCGCTTACCCTGCGTCAGGCCGGTGTGACCAAACCGATTCTGATTCTTGGAATCGTTTTTGACGAATATTATCCGGAGCTTGTAAAGAATCATATACGTCCTGCGGTCTGTGAATATGAAGAAGCCAGAAAACTTTCTGCTGAAGCTGCTGCACAGGGAAAAACGGTATATATCCATATTGCACTGGATACCGGAATGACCAGGATTGGTTTCGCAGATATACAGGAAAGTGTGGAAGAAATCAAAAAAATCGCTGCACTTCCAAATCTGGAAATTGAAGGAATGTTTACACATTTTGCAAGAGCAGATGAATATGACAGAAGTCCTGCTATGGTACAGCTGGAACGATATCAGAATTTTTCAGAGCGTGTGGAAAAGGCAGGCGTGAAAATTCCGCTGCATCACTGTTCTAACAGTGCAGGGATTATCCGTATGCCTGAGGCAAATTTAAGTATTGTCCGGGCAGGAATAACGATTTATGGTATTTATCCGTCTGATCAGGTTGAAACAGATATTGTAAAGCTGGAACCGGTAATGGAATTAAAAAGCCATGTTACTTATGTGAAAGATGTACAGCCTGGAACACCGATCAGTTATGGGGGTACTTTTGCTGCAGACAGAAAACTCCGTGTAGCTACCATTCCGGTGGGATATGCGGACGGATATCCCAGACAGCTTTCCAATAAAGGCTGGGTATTGATACACGGACAGAAGGCTCCGATTCTGGGAAGAGTCTGTATGGATCAGTTTATGGTTGATGTGACAGATATTTCAGAAGTAAGAAAAGGGGATGAAGTTACCTTAATCGGAAAGGATGGCAATGAATCTATCAGTATGGATGAGATGGGTGAACTTTCCGGCCGCTTTTCTTATGAATTTGCCTGTGATATCAGCTCCCGTGTTCCGAGAGTTTACATAAAAGACGGAAAAGAAACCAGAGCATACGATTAAAAAACAGATTTGTTTTGGCTGCCGGTCATATGCTGACCGGCAACATATTTTAACCACGCATGTATACACAAGAAAAAGATGGAAATACTTATTCTAAAACAAGGCAGATACAGCCTGAAAAGAATCGGAGTGTGAATTGTGTGGTAATTAAAAGAGGGGATATATTTTATGCGGATCTTCGCCCTGTAGTAGGGAGTGAGCAGGGTGGAATCCGCCCGGTACTGATCATTCAGAATAATGTGGGCAACAGACACAGTCCTACCGTGATCTGTGCGGCAATTACATCTAAAATGAATAAAGCAAAGCTGCCGACACATATTGAGATTGATGCGGGAATCTATGGAATCGAAAAAGATTCTGTGATTCTGCTGGAACAGCTTCGTACGATTGATAAAAGAAGACTGAAGGACAAGGTATGTCATCTGGATGATGCTATGCTGGATAAAGTGAATCATGCGTTGGAGATCAGTCTTGAACTTACTTTTTGACGCTTGACGGATAATTGATAAAGTGATATATTTTACCAGTAATTACGCGTTTTCATTACAAAGGAGACTGATTAATACAAATGGAAGATGGCAGTAGTATGCCCCTCTGGGGCCTGTTAATTTTATTATTATTGTTATGGCTTAATGGAATTTTTTATGGATTTGCTGCGGCACTCAGGAATATAAGCGAGAGTGATACGCAGAAGCGAGCGGATGAGGGCGATGAAAAGGCAAAGATGCTGATTTCTCTGATTGATAAACCGGCGCAGTTTGTAAATGCGATTCCGCTGATTGCTATGGCATCAGGAATGTGTTTTGGTACTTTCCTTGTACCATGGGTGACGGATGCTTTTCATCCTTACATAAAGCATACACCTGCACTGGTTCTGGTGCTGGCAGTTGGGGTGATTTTTCTCGCGGGGCTTGGAATTCTTACTTTTCGCAGGGTAGGTACTTATCATCCGGAGAAATATGCCTATCGGTATCTGAAACTGGTACATTTCTGGATAATGGTGCTCAGACCGGCAACTGTATTTATTACATGGATTGCCAGACTTGCAGCAGTTCCATTCGGAGTGGAGATTGATCGTAAGGAAGCAGCAGTGACAGAAGAGGAGATCATTTCCATTGTAGATGAAGCTCATGAACAGGGAGTTATTGAGGAAAATGAAGCCGAGATGATCCAGAACATAATTTCCTTTAATGAGACAGAAGCTCACGATATTATGACTCACAGAAAAAATGTGGTGGCTTTTGATGAAGAGGTTCTGCTGAAAAATATGATCGACACTATGCTGGAGGAGGGAAATTCCCGTTATCCGGTATATGAGGAAAATATTGACAATATAAAAGGAATCGTGCATTATAAGGATGCACTGAAATTTATGACACAGAATCCGTGGGCGAAATTCAAACCGTTGAAGGAACTTCCGGGAATTATCCGTGAGGCTGCACTGATTCCGGAAACAAGAGGAATCGGAGATCTTTTCCATACCATGCAGGCGAAGAAGATTCATATGGCGGTAGTGGTGGATGAATACGGGCAGACAGCGGGAATCGTTACAATGGAAGACATTCTGGAGGAAATCGTCGGGGATATTCTGGATGAATATGATGAAGATGAGATTACGATCCGTGCACAGAAGGATAACAGTCTGATTATTGACGGAATGGCATATCTGGAAGATGTAGCGGAAGAATTGGATGTAGATTTCGGAGATGTGGAGTTTGAGACACTGAACGGATATCTGACCAGCCTTCTTGGACATATTCCTGTAAAGAAGGATATCGATACTACAATTAAAGCAAACGGATACTGTTTCACAATTCTTTCCATCGGCAATAAGACTATTGGAAAGGTGAGAGCAGAGAAGGATAAAAATAATAAGTAATATAAACAAAAGGAGAAAGAAAGATGTCAGGACATTCAAAATTTGCGAACATTAAACATAAGAAAGAGAAAAATGATGCAAAGAAAGGTAAAATTTTTACAGTAATCGGACGTGAGCTGGTTATGGCTGTTAAAGCAGGCGGTCCGGACCCGAACAACAACAGTAAACTTCGTGATGTTATCGCAAAGGCAAAAGCAAATAACATGCCGAACGATACAATCGAACGTGGTATCAAAAAGGCAGCTGGTGCTGATTCTGCAGATAATTATGAGAAAGCTGTATACGAAGGATATGGTCCGAACGGTGTTGCTATCATCGTTGAAACTCTGACAGACAATAAGAACCGTACAGCAGGTAATGTACGTAATGCATTTACAAAAGGTAATGGAAGTATCGGAACTCAGGGATGTGTATCCTATATGTTCGATCAGAAAGGTCAGATCATTATCGACAAAGAAGAGTGTGAAATGGACGCTGATGAACTGATGATGCTTGCTCTTGACGCTGGAGCAGAGGACTTCAATGAGGAAGAAGACAGCTACGAAGTACTTACAGCACCAGATGATTTCAGTGCAGTCCGCGAAGAGATCGAAAAGGCCGGGGCACCGATTGTTGAAGCACAGGTTGCTATGATTCCTCAGACATATGTGGATCTTACCGATGAGCAGGCTCTTAAGGATCTTCAGAGAACACTGGATCTGTTAGATGATGATGATGATGTAACAGATGTTTGGACAAACTGGAACGAATGATTGAATAACATTGATTAATGAGAAAATGATCTTTTTTATATGTATGGCTAAGGTGGCCGTCATATGAAAAAGGTCATTTTTGTTATAGTACATGAAAGTTTATCGGATATATTGTACAAATTGTCCATTTGAAATTTATAATAAACGCCGAAAAATATTTTTTACTGAAAATTCCGTTGACATTAATTGTGAAAATGATATGATGAAATCACCTTGAAACGGGTTTCAAAAGAGAAAATGCACAATGGCAGGAGGCGACAGACAATGACAAGTATTCGAGACGTAGCAAAATTGGCAGGAGTTTCTCCTTCTACAGTATCCAGAGTAATGAACGGAACAGCAAAAGTAGATGAAGAAAAAATGCAAAGAGTTTTGAATGCTATCTCTGAAACGGGTTTCAAACCAAATGAAGTCGCCCGTTCCCTGTTTAAGAAGTCATCAAAGATCATCGGCGTGATCGCTCCGGATATTGAGAATCCATTCTTTACAGAAATGGCCAGATCAATCGAAGGTGAAGCATATGCACAAGGATACAGGATGACGTTGTGCTATTCTGAGAACGAACCTGAGAAAGAAAAAGAAAGTATACGAATGCTTTCCAGAATGAATGCAGATGGAATCATTCTCATGACCAATAATGAAGAGATTGATGCAGAGGTTAAGGATTGCAGAATTCCGATAGTGGTTGTAGACAGACGTATTCACGTAGACGGAGAACTGGCTTTCGTGGAAGCTGACCATTATGAAGGTGGAAAGCTGGCAGCCAGACATCTGATCCAGTGTGGATGCAGAAACATTGTAAATATCTCTGGACCACAGAAATATTCCAGTGCCAGAGAGAGATATCGAGGATATGTAGATACCTGTAAACAGTACGGACGGAAAGTCCAGAATTTGGAATGTGAATACGACTTTGAACAGGGACAGCTGGTGGCAGAGGAGATTCTGGAGAAATATCCGGCAGTTGACGGAATTATTTCCTGTAATGATATGGTAGCAATTTCTGTGTTCAAAGTTTTGAAACGACATGGATATCAGATTCCGGAGGATGTGCAGATCATAGGGTTTGATAATGTGGCACTGTCACATCTGGTGACACCAGAGCTTACGACAATCCGGCAGCCAATTGCAGATATGGGAAAAACAGCAGTACAGTGTATTATAAATTATGCAACAGGGGCTGATGTAACGCGGGTAAATAAATTTCCGGTAACTTTAGTAAAAAGAGAAACAACAGTTATGAAGTAAGAAATAAATACAGGAGGAAGAGAATATGAAAATTTCAGTAGTAGGAAGTATCAACATGGATCAGACAGTAACTGCAGAGAGAATTCCACTGAAAGGAGAGACACTTCACGGTGATACCTTAAGTTATATCCCTGGCGGAAAGGGGGCAAACCAGGCAGTCGCCATGGCCAGACTTGGAGCAGATGTAGAGATGTTCGGATGTGTAGGAGATGACAACAACGGACAGGTGTTGATCGATAACCTTGCGAGGAACGGGGTTAAGACAGGAAACATTCGGAAGATTGCAGGTGTACCGACAGGACTGGCTATTATCACAGTAGGTGAGAATGATAATACGATCATCGTAGTTGCAGGGGCTAATGGAAAAGTTGACTGTGAATACATTGACAGCATCAGAGAAGATCTGATGAAATCCGACTATGTGGTTATGCAGCATGAAATCCCGGCAGAAACAGTAGAATATGTGGTAAACATCTGCCATGAAAATGGAATCAAAGTTGTATTGAATCCGGCTCCTGCAAGAGAAGTAAAGAAAGAAGTTCTGGAGAAGATCACATGGCTGACGCCAAATGAACATGAAGCTAAAATTTTATTTGGAGCGGATGCAAATACAGAAGAATTATTGAAAACATATCCTGAGAAACTTGTGATCACACTTGGATCTGATGGTGTGGCAGCAGCAAAGAAAGATGGGACGCTTGTTCATGTGCCGGTACGTCCGGCAAAGGTTGCGGATACTACAGGTGCCGGTGATACATTAAACGGTGCATTCTGTACTATGCTTGCGGAGAATGCTGATCTGGAAAGCGCACTTCGTTTTGCAAATACAGCAGCGAGTCTTTCTACTGAGAAATTTGGAGCACAGACAGGAATGCCGACACGGGAAGAAGTTGAAAAGGAATTAAACAGATAAACAGGAATATAAGAAGAATATTTTAAGGAAAATGATACATAATACCTCCAGGAGCAAAATCTTGGAGGTATTTTTATGTGGGATATTAAGAAAGATTATGGGAAATCGGAAACAGAAAAAAGAGAAATGGGAGTTCTGGATGAATATGCGGAAATGTGCAGATATCAGAATGAGCAGCAGAGAACAAATGATAAAAATTTTTCTGATGAAGATTTGAGTGTGGATGAACAGGAGAACAAAGATTCAGGAAAAGAGCAGAACATGAAAAAGGAAGATACACAAAATGAACAGATCAAAGAAATGGGACAGGTAGTTCTGGACAGTAATTCCAGAAAGCACAAAGTGGAACTCCTGACAATTATCGGAGAAGTGGAAGGTCATGAGTCTGCGCCTTCGCATTCTAAAACAACGAAATATGAACATGTGCTGCCAAAACTTGCTATCATTGAGGATGATGAAGAAATTGAAGGTCTGTTGATCTTGTTAAATACGGTAGGAGGAGATGTGGAAGCAGGACTTGCTATTGCGGAAATGATCGCATCTCTGAGCATTCCCACTGTTTCTCTGGTTTTGGGCGGTGGTCATTCTATCGGAGTTCCGATGGCAGTTTCTGCTGATTATTCTTTTGTAGTTCCCAGTGCGACTATGGTGATCCATCCGGTGCGCTCCAGCGGAATGTTTATCGGCGTTGCTCAGACCTATCGGAATATGGAGAAGATCCAGGATCGTATTACCACATTTATTTCACAACATTCAAAAGCATCCCAGCAGCGTCTGGAAGAACTGATGCTGGATACCACTCAGCTTGTAAAAGATGTAGGAACCATGCTGGAAGGAAAAGATGCAGTGAAAGAAGGATTGATTGATGAAGTGGGGGGTATTAAAGAAGCGCTTGCAAAATTATATGAACTGATAGAGAAACGACAGTAAAATATAATGTTGAAAATTAGACTGATATAGTCTGAAAATATTGCTTAATAAAAAGATTGGTGCTATTTGTTGAGACAATACAGAGAGTTTATTTTAAAAAGATAAAAATTTCTTGCCCGTATTATAAAACAACCCTTGCCATATGTCAGTTTTTGGCGTATTATTATTAGAGGTTTATTATTTGCGAGGAGGAAAACCATGTATAAGATTTTAAAAGCTGAGACACTGGCAGCTAAGATCCATCTTATGGTTGTACACGCACCGCGTGTTGCAAGCCATTGTCAGCCAGGACAATTTATCATTGTAAAGATGGACGAGAAGGGCGAGAGAATCCCGCTTACTATTTGTGACTACGATCGTGAAGAAGGAACAATTACAATTGTATTCCAGGAGATCGGTGCATCTACTATCAAGATGTCCGAATTAAAAGCCGGAGATTCTTTCCGTGACTTCGTAGGACCTCTTGGATGTCCATCCGAGTTTGTAAACGAAGATATCGAAGAATTAAAGAAGAAGAAACTGGTATTTGTTGCCGGCGGTGTTGGTACAGCACCTGTTTACCCACAGGTTAAATGGCTGCATGAGCACGGAATCACAGCAGACGTAATCCTTGGTGCTAAGACAAAGGATATGGTTATCCTTGAGAAAGAACTTGGAGCAGCTTCGAATCTGTATGTTACAACAGATGACGGTTCTTATGGACGTTCCGGTATGGTTACCAAGACTCTTGAAGATCTGGTAACAAACGAGGGCAAACATTATGATGTCTGTGTAGCAATCGGACCGATGATCATGATGAAATTCGTCTGTCTTCTGACTAAGAAACTTGGCATTCATACAATTGTCAGCATGAACCCGATCATGGTTGATGGAACCGGTATGTGCGGAGCATGCCGTCTTCAGGTTGGCGATGAGATTAAATTTGCCTGCGTAGACGGACCGGAATTCGACGGACATCTCGTTGATTTTGATCAGGCTATGAAGAGAAGCCAGATGTACAAGACCGAAGAAGGTCGTGCATTACTGAAGCTTCAGGAAGGCGATACCCACCACGGTGGATGCGGACAGTGCGGAGGTGACAAGTAATGGCAGATGCAAAGATGTTAAAGAAAGTTCCTGTAAGAGAACAGGATCCGAAGGTACGTGCAACAAACTTTGAAGAAGTTTGTCTTGGATACAATCAGGAAGAAGCAATGGAAGAAGCACAGAGATGCTTAGGCTGCAAGAAACCGA
Organism: uncultured Blautia sp.; assembly: GCA_934409175.1. Lineage (GTDB taxonomy): Bacteria > Bacillota > Clostridia > Lachnospirales > Lachnospiraceae > Blautia_A. Next base: position 30,304 of record CAKRVX010000002.1, on the reverse strand, counting down.
AATGTGTAGAAGGCTGCCCTGTATCCATTAACATTCCTGGATTTATTGAACAGATCAAAGAAGGAAAGATCGAAGAAGCATACAAAGTGATCGGATTATCTTCCGCACTTCCGGCTATCTGCGGACGTGTATGTCCTCAGGAGTCACAGTGTGAAGGTAAATGTATCCGTGGTGTCAAAGGTGAAGCCGTTTCTATCGGTAAATTGGAGAGATTTGTTGCTGACTATGCTCTGGAGCATGATATCAAACCAGCAGGAGCAGAAGTTAAAAACGGACATAAAGTTGCAGTTATCGGTTCCGGTCCTTCCGGACTTACCTGCGCAGGTGACCTTGCAAAGGCTGGATATGATGTAACTGTATTCGAAGCTCTTCATGAACTTGGTGGCGTTCTTGTTTACGGTATTCCGGAGTTCCGTCTTCCGAAACAGAAAGTTGTTAAGAAAGAGATCGAGAAAGTTAAAGAATTAGGCGTTAAGTTTGAGACTAATGTAGTTATCGGTAAATCCACAACAATCGATCAGCTGATTGAAGATGAAGGATTTGAAGCTGTATTTATCGGTTCCGGTGCCGGACTTCCAATGTTTATGGGTATTCCGGGTGAAAATGCAAGCGGTGTATTCTCTGCGAACGAATACCTTACAAGAAGCAACCTGATGAAAGCTTTTGATGATTCTTATGATACACCGATCGCAGCTGGTAAGAAAGTTGCAGTTGTAGGTGGCGGTAACGTTGCTATGGATGCAGCAAGAACAGCTTTAAGACTTGGTGCTGAAGTACATATCGTATACAGAAGAAGCGAAGCAGAGCTTCCTGCAAGAGCAGAAGAAGTTCATCATGCGAAAGAAGAAGGAATCATCTTTGATCTTCTTACAAACCCGAAGGAAATCCTTGTTGATGAGAACGGTCATGTAAAAGGCATGAAGGTCGTTAAGATGGAACTTGGTGAGCCGGATGCTTCCGGAAGACGTCGCCCGGTTGAGATTCCAGGATCCGAGTATGACATGGATGTAGATACAGTTATCATGTCTCTTGGTACTTCACCGAACCCGCTGATCTCTTCTACAACTAAAGGTCTTGAAATTAATAAGAGAAGATGTATCGTTGCTGAAGAAGAAACAGGTAAGACATCCAAAGACGGCGTATATGCCGGTGGTGATGCTGTTACAGGTGCAGCTACTGTTATCCTTGCTATGGGTGCAGGTAAAGCTGGTGCCAGAGGTATTGATGAATATCTGAAAAATAAATAAAAAGAACTGGTATAAATCAGACAGAACCTCCCGGTTAGAGTAAAACCGGGAGGTTCTGTGTTTTTGCACGGAGTTCAGCAGTTGTAAACCATTTTAAACTGTGCTATAATAACTCAGATAGTATACGAGAAAAGGAATCGGATTTATGATAGTTTTATATTTAATTTTACTGGCAGTGATTCAGGCTTTCACAGAGTTTCTTCCTGTCAGCAGTCTGGGACATCTATGCGTGATAGAGCAGTTGATGGGGATCGGACATGATACAGGATTGCTGATAGAATCCATGCTTCATCTGGGAACGGCTGCTGCAATTATATTTTTATTTAAAAAAGATTTGAAACGGCTTGGAATTGAACTGGTTCAGATGTTTTTGGATGTGATTGGAAACATCAATCTGTTTGTTCATAATAAAAAGACGGGTGGACATTTAAAATATGCGCGTATTGTTACAGGTACATATCGCAAATTTGCAGCTTTGCTGGTGATTTCTATGATTCCGACAGTTTGTCTGGGGCTGGTATCAGGCAGACTGGCATTGCTTGCGGCGGATTCACCTATTTTTCAGGGGATTGGTTTTCTGATCACAGGCATACTTCTTCTGGTCACTGATCTGAATAAATCCGGTGGCACGAAGGGACCAAGGGAGGCTGCTTACGATACTGCTATGTGGATTGGTATTTGTCAGGGAATTGCGGTATTTCCGGGAATTTCCAGAATGGCATTTACCATATGCGCGGCGCTTCTGTGTGGATACAGTCGTAAATTTGCTGTACGTTTTTCCGTTTTTATGAGTCTTCCTGCAATTGTGGGAGCTTTTTTTGCTGAGGCAAAATATTTCGGGTCTTCAGAAATGACAGTTGGACTGGGGATTGCATGTGTATTTGCGATGATCGTAGCAGGGGTTGTGAGCTGTCTTGTGATTCGTTCTGTGCTTCAGCTGACGCAGAAAGGTAAACTGCGTAATTTTGCATATTATTCTTTTATAGCCGGAGTATTTGCGCTGGCGGTGAATTTTATTTTGTAAGAAAATGCAGGTCCGGATAAATTGGGAATGCATTGGATCAGGAGGGGAGACTTAAATGGCAGCATCGAAAAGTAGAAATACCAGAAATGCGAGAGGAGGCAGAAAATCCGGAAAAGCGCAGACAAAAAATATTCAGCAGGAAACAGGAAAGTTTCAGACAGAGATCATCATATTTGTGGTTCTGGCAGCATGTATTATTTTGTTTGCAAGTAATTTAGGACTAGGTGGTTTTGTAGGAAATGCTATCAGTAATTTTGGATTTGGATTATTTGGTCTGATGGTATATATTTTCCCGATATTGTTCTTTATAGGCACTGCTTTTGTTCTGATAAATAAAACCAATAAACTTGCATATAAGAAACTTGCTGCTGCTGTTGTGATGTTTATTTTTATGTGCGGTGCTGTGCAGCTTCTCACAGATGGTTATATGTCAAGTACCACACTGGGAGATTATTTTGCTCTGAGTGCGGACTATAGAACTGGTGGTGGTCTGGTAGGCGGTGCCCTTTGCATTTCTATTACTTCCGCCTTTGGGACCATAGGAGGATACGTAATCATTGTTCTGGCTTTTATAGTGTGTATGATTATCATAACACAGCGATCACTTCTGGATTTTATTACTATGATCGTCATCAAAATATGCGATTTGTTTAAAAACGGACGTATCTATTATCAGGAGGGACAGCCGGAACGAGAACTTCGCAGAAAGGCCAGAGCGCAGCAGAGACAGCAGATGAGAGAGGAACGCAGAGAAGAGAAAATCCGTAAGCTGGAAGCCGAGATTGCTGAGAATGAAGACGATATTTTCCAGGATGGAGAGGAAGATTTTCTGCTGGACCCGGACAAGGCAAAGAAAATGAAGTGCGGATTTCTGGACGGTACTAAGCTGACAGGTTTTGGGGAGAAAGAAACACCTAAGAAAAAAAGAAAGAAACTCGAAAAGAAACAGAACAGGAATGAAGAAAAAATAATGGAGCCTCAGGAAGTGGAAGAACAGTCGGAAACTGCTGCAACTGCTGAACAGCCCGCTGTGGATTTTGAAATTCACAGAGCGGAAGAAATTCAGCCGGAACAGGAATCTGAGGTTTTTGAGCAGCCGGAAATTCAGGAGGAAATGCCCCCTTTTCAGGAGAAGAAGGCACAGCGGCAGCCTTCGAAGAATCCGAAATCTTCTGAAGCAGAGATTCAAAATGGAATTGTAAATATCCAGCACGAGATCAGCAGCCAGGAGACAGCCGTAAAAAAGGAATATAAATTCCCGCCACTGAATCTTCTGAAAAGGGGAAATGGAAAATCACAGGGAGATTCTGACACACATTTAAGAAAAACTGCGCAGAAACTTCAGGAAGTTTTACATAATTTTGGTGTAAATGTGACTGTTACCAATGTAAGCTGTGGACCAACTGTTACCCGTTATGAACTTCAGCCGGAGATGGGAGTGAAAGTCAGTAAGATTGTTGGCCTGGCAGATGATATCAAGCTGAACCTGGCTACGCCGGATATACGAATTGAAGCACCGATTCCCGGAAAGGCGGCTGTGGGAATTGAAGTTCCGAACAAAGAGAACAGTACGGTCATGCTTCGGGATCTTCTTCAGTCAGAAGAGTTCCAGAAAGCGAAATCCAGGCTTTCATTTGCTGTTGGAAAAGATATTGCAGGTAAAACTGTAGTGACAGATATTTCCAAAATGCCTCATCTTCTTATCGCTGGCGCTACTGGTTCCGGTAAGTCAGTATGCATTAATACACTGATCATCAGTATTTTGTATAAAGCAAAACCGGAAGATGTAAAACTGATCATGATCGATCCGAAAGTGGTAGAACTCAGTGTCTACAATGGTATTCCTCATCTGTTTATTCCTGTGGTTACGGAGCCAAAAAAAGCAGCGGGTGCATTAAACTGGGCAGTTACTGAAATGACAAACAGATATAATACTTTTGCAGAATATGGTGTCCGTAATCTTGACGAATATAATAAGAAAATTGAAACAATGCATGTAGCAGAAGGAGAAGAACCGCCTCAGAAACTGCCACAGATTGTGATCATTGTGGATGAGCTGGCAGATCTGATGATGGTTGCACCAGGAGAAGTGGAAGATGCGATCTGCCGTCTGGCGCAGCTTGCACGTGCAGCTGGTATTCATCTGATTATCGCTACACAGCGTCCATCTGTAAATGTTATTACCGGTCTGATCAAAGCGAATATGCCATCCAGGATCGCATTTTCTGTGTCTTCAGGAGTGGATTCACGTACTATTCTGGATATGAACGGAGCTGAAAAACTTCTTGGCAAAGGTGATATGCTTTTTTATCCTCAGGGCTATCAGAAGCCTGCCAGACTGCAGGGTGCTTTTGTATCAGACGAAGAAGTAAGTGAAGTGGTAAAATTCCTGGCAGATAAGAATCCGGGTGTTCAGTACAATCAGCAGATTGAACAGCAGGTAAACACTCCTCTTGCAGCTGTTGGTGCAGCTGGAGATGACAGAGACGTACATTTTGAGGAGGCTGGAAAATTTATCATAGAGAAAGAAAAGGCTTCGATTGGTATGCTTCAGAGAATGTTCAAGATAGGTTTTAACAGAGCAGCCAGAATCATGGATCAGCTTTGTGATGCGGGTGTAGTAGGACCGGAAGAGGGAACGAAACCCAGAAAAGTTCTTATGTCTATGGAAGAATTTCAGAATTATCTTGAAAACAATTAAAGCGGAGTTACGCTAAAGAGCCTGAAGGATTTCAGAAACAGTGAGGCGTTTTATGAAATGTCCAAAATGTAACAGAGAGGTGGAAAAAGGCTCCCTGTATTGTCCTTATTGTCTTGCGGAAATTCCGTGGGTCAGAGAATTTAATTCTGTAGAAACGCTGATGAAAAAAGAACAGCAGCGAAGTCCTGAAAAAAGGATGAAAAGAAAGATATATCGTAAATGGTCCGTTGCTGGAATGAAACAGATTTTTCTGTTTGTAACAGCAGCGGCACTTATTCTTGGTATCTTTTGTTATAGACAGCTGCATACCTTTTCTGCATTGTATGCCTATGCACAAAGACAATATGGGAAAGAAAATTATTCAGCATCGAAAGATGCTGTGAATGCCGCACTGGAGAAAAAACCAGGCAACGAAGCTGCAAATATTCTCCTTTCAGAGATAATGGAAAAAGAAGGAGATCTGAAATCGGCAATTTTGATATTACGTCCTCTGGTCAATAATGAAACAGCAGGCGTTGAAGTATACAAGGCACTTATCAGAATGTTGATTGAGGATGGTCAGAGCCAGGAAGCAAATACTCTTTTAAAGGGATGCAGTCAGAAAATAAAAAGGGCATGTGGAGAATATATCAGTGGACTTCCTGAGGCAAGTCTTGCTTCGGGACTATATACTGCTACCCAGACTCTGGAATTGACAGCAGATGATGGACAGATATATTATACATTGGACGGAACTGTTCCTACAGAACAAAGTCAGAAGTACACGGGGCCCATTGCCCTGAAAGCGGGTACCACGGAGCTGAAAGCCATATGCATTAACGAATACGGAGTGGCAAGTGAAGTTCTCAGTGAAAAATATGTAATAAATCTGAATACTCCAAATGCACCGGAAGTTTCTCCGAAATCGGGGGACTATGGGAAAAAAACCAAGATCAAGGTAAAAGTTCCGGAGGGCTGTACTGCTTATTATGCTTTTGATTCGGAGCCGGACACTCATAGTACAGTATATGAAAGACCTATTTCCATGCCGGAGGGTTATCACATTTTTAATGTTATTCTTGTGACAGATGGTGGAAAGGTCAGTAAAATAACGTCTAAAGAGTATTATCTGCAGTATTGATCTGAAAAAATATAAAGGAATATTAAAGATATATGGAGATTCGTATTCTTACAGTTGGTAAAATTAAAGAGAAATATTTAAGTGATGGAATTGCCGAATATGTGAAACGCCTCGGCAGATATTGTAAGCTGAATTTTTTTCAGGTGCAGGATGAAAAAACACCGGATAAGGCATCGATGACATTGAATACACAGATCAAAGATACAGAAGGTGATCGCCTTATGAAATATATCAGAGATCAGGATTATGTGATCGCACTGGCAATTGATGGTCAAATGCTGGATTCGGTGGAACTTTCACAGAAGATTGAGAAACTTGGCGTATCCGGAGTGAGTTCTGTATCATTTGTAATCGGAGGATCTCTGGGACTGAGTGACAAAGTATTGAAACGTGCGGATTATAAACTCAGCTTTTCAAAAATGACCTTCCCTCATCAACTTATGCAGATGATTTTGCTGGAACAGATTTACAGAAGTTACAGGATCATGAATCATGAACCATACCATAAGTAGGAGGAAATATCATGAACATAGAAAAATTTGAAGAGTTTATATCCCAGTATCCGATTTATGAATACCGCCTGCTGGATACAAAAGGAATAGCGATTGAACAGCGTGTTCGTACAATCTGCAGAGAAGAATGCGAGCGTTATGACTCTACCTGGGCCTGTCCTCCGGCAGTGGGAACATTGGAAGAATGTGAAAGAAAAATTAAATCCTATCCGCAGGCGATTTTCTTTTCCAGTGTAGCGGAAGTTTCGGATATTATGAATATGGAAGAAATGCTTTCCACCAGGCATGCGCATGAGGAACTTACCACAAAAGTAGGACAATATTTGCAGGCAGAAGGATATGAAGTATATATTCTTTCCACGGAATCGTGCGATATCTGCCCCAAATGTGCCTATAAAGAGGGAAAACCATGCAGACATCCGGAAAGAATGCATCCATGTCTGGAAAGTCATGGGGTGGTGGTAAATGAAATTGTAGAAAGAGAATCTATGGAATATAATCTGGGTGGAAATACTATTCTGTGGTTTTCTATGGTAATGTTTCGCTGATAAAGAATATATGTTTTTCCTCCGGCATAAACTGTTAGAAAAGCCGGAGGGATTTTTTTATGAAAAAAAGCAGACAATGGAAGGAACAGATGGTATCAGCATTGGAACTTCCGGCAGATCTGGCATATAGTGAACCGATCGTGACCCTTACAGGAAGCACAGAAGTGCTGATTGAAAATTATAAATGTATTCTTGCGTATACAGATTCAGAAATTATAGTCCTGACCATTAGAGGGAGGGTAAATATATGCGGAAAAAATCTGGAGATTTTGTGGTACACACCCCATGAAATGAAAATAACAGGAATTATTTCGGCAGTTTTTCCAAAAAAACAGGCAGGATAGGCAAATATGGAAAAGATATTTCGTTATTTATCCGGAAATGTGACGATCGTGGTAAGAGGAAATCAGCTGGAGCGTTTCCTTAATTTATGCAAGAGCAGAAATATATCCATGGAGCATATAAAGCTGGAAGAAGAAAAACAGCAAATAACAGTGACACTTGCTGTCAGAGATTTTTTTCGACTCAGATCTGTAAGAAATAAAACAAATGTACATATTCAGATAATCAAAAAACAGGGAATGCCCTTCTTTTTTTTCAGGAGTAAAAAAAGAAAGGCTTTTTTTGCAGGCTTGCTGCTGGGGCTGATTCTGCTGCTTTTTTTGTCAGGCAGAATCTGGAATATCCATATTCAGGGAAACATTCAAAACAGTACCCCTCAGATTTTGGAATTTCTGAAGCAAAACGGAGTTACCCATGGAATTGCTAAAAGGTCTGTGAGCTGTGCGGAGATTGCGGCAGCGGTACGAAAACAATTTCCGGAAATCATCTGGGTTTCGGCCAAAATAAAAGGAACCCGTTTGATTCTGGAAATTCAGGAGGGTATTACAGATGCAAAAGAAATAAAAGAAGAAGTTCCCTGCAATCTGGTTGCGGAAAAGAATGGAACAATCGTAAAAATGATCGTCCGTTCCGGAATTCCGGTAAAAAGAATCGGAGAAACATGTAAAAAAGGTGAACTGCTGGTTTCTGGAGAAGTTCATATTATGAATGATGAGCAGGAAATCCAGAGATATGAATACGTTCACTCAGATGCGGACATTTATATTATGAGAAATATTTCCTACTATAAAGAATTTCCACGTAAATACAGTGTTATGGAAAGAACAGAGAAAGAAAGTAAAGGCTGTTATCTGAAGGTGGGAAATTTATATCTGGAATTTTTTGGATATAAAGGAGAAGACTGGAGAAAATACTCCGAAGAATATCCACTTTACCTTACGGAAAATTTCAGATTGCCAATTGCCCTGGGAAAAGTAAAACAGATTAAATATCAGCAGACATCAGGCGTTTATACAGAAAAAGAAGCAAAAGATCAGGCAGTCCGACAACTGCGTGATTATGAGAAAGAGCTTATGAAAAAAGGGAAAAAGATTATGGAAAATCATGTGATCATATCAGTAACAAAAACGTCCTGTATAGCCCGAGGAAATCTTATTATTACAGAAAAAACAGGCAAGGAAGCATCAACTTCAAACTTTTTGTTTAAAAACTGATTAAGAGGTGTTACAATATAAAAATCTGATAGAATTATAAATGGAAAGGACATACAGGATGGCAGGCAGCATTATTGAATTACACACAGAGGTTCCGGCTGACCAGGAGGCGAATGTATTTGGACAGTTTGATGAACATCTGAAACTGATAGAGAGAACTTTGAATGTCACTGTAATATCACGGGATGGTATTTTAAAAATAATGGGAAATGAACAGAGCGCAGCCTCTGCAAAAAAACTCATTGATGAATTGGTAGTTCTGGCAAAAAGAGGAAACATTATTACAAAACAGAATGTGAATTATGCACTTTCTCTGGCAATGGAACAGAGAAATGAAGTACTTACAGAGATTGATAAGGATTTTATCTGTAATACCATACAGGGAAGACCGATTAAGCCAAAGACCCTGGGACAGAAGGAATATGTAGAACAGATTCGCAAAAAAATGATAGTATTTGGCGTGGGTCCTGCCGGTACAGGAAAAACATATCTGGCTATGGCCATGGCAGTTACTGCATTTCGAAATGAAGAAGTAAGCAGGATCATTCTCACTCGGCCTGCCATTGAAGCCGGAGAAAAACTGGGATTTCTTCCGGGGGACCTTCAGAGCAAAGTTGATCCTTACCTGAGACCTCTTTATGATGCACTTTACCAGATCATGGGAGCGGACAGCTTTGCGAAGAATATGGAGAGAGGGCTGATCGAAGTGGCTCCTCTTGCCTATATGCGTGGACGTACATTAGATAATGCATTTATTATCCTGGACGAGGCACAGAATACAACACCTGCGCAGATGAAAATGTTTCTGACCCGTATCGGGTTCGGCTCAAAGGTGATCGTTACAGGAGATGCTTCCCAGAAAGATCTTCCGCACGATGCTGCTTCAGGTCTGGATGTGGCTATGAAAGTGCTGAAGAAGATTGATGACATAGGTTTTTGCCAGCTTACCAGTAAGGATGTCGTTCGTCATCCTCTGGTTCAGCAGATCGTACAGGCATATGATGCATATGAGAAGAAACAGAAACCGGAAAGACCAGCCAGAAGAAGAAATGGAGGAAATGACAGATGACCATACAGACAGACTACGAAACAGAGAGAGAACTGGGGATAGACTATCAGGCTCTTGCAGAAAAAGTGGCAGAACATGTGCTTGATATGGAAAAATGTCCTTATGATGCACAGGTGAATCTGGTTTTGACAGATAATGATGAGATCAAAAGGGTGAATACAGAATTCAGAAACATAGAACGACCTACAGATGTTCTCTCATTTCCGATGATCCCTTTTGAAAGTCCGGCTGATTATAGAATCGTAGAAGAGGATGAATCATATTTTGATCTGGATACAGACGAACTTCTTCTGGGAGATATTATGATCTCTGTGGATAAAGTATTTGCTCAGGCTGAAGAATACGGGCATAGTGTGACCAGAGAATTCTGTTTCCTTGTTGCACACAGTATGCTTCATCTTCTGGGGTATGATCATATGACGCCTGAGGAAGCTGCTGTGATGGAAGCGAAACAGGCGAAAGCACTGGATGATCTGGGGATAAGCAGATAAATCATTGCCAGAAGATACCAAAATCGTATAAGATGGATGGAATAAATAACTTATTATCGGAGTGACAAAAATGAATTACCGTGAAAGATTAAAGAATAAAAAAAGGATTGTTATAAAAATAGGTTCTTCTTCTCTTACTCATCCGGAAACAGGAAGACTGAATCTGCGTAAGCTTGAGGTGCTGGCCAGAGAATTATGTGATCTGCGTAATCAGGGAAAAGATGTGGTAGTAGTATCTTCAGGAGCTGTAGCTACAGGTGTTGCAGCTCTGGGAATGAAGGAAAAACCGTCAGAACTGAAAACCAAACAGGCATGTGCGGCAGTGGGACAGGCACGACTGATTATGATCTATCAAAAACTTTTTTCGGAATATAATCAGCCTTCTGCACAGATTCTGATGACTAAAAATACCATGGTAAATAATATAAACCGTAAAAATGCACAGAATACCTTTAATGAACTTTTGAATCTTGGTGTAATCCCTATTGTAAATGAAAATGACTCTATCTCTACTTATGAACTTCAGTCACTGGAGAAATTCGGAGATAATGATACACTTTCAGCGGTAGTTGCTGCGTTGGTGCAGGCAGATCTTCTTATATTACTGTCAGATATTGACGGACTTTTTACAGATGATCCAAATACAAATCCGGATGCAGAGTTCATAGATGTGGTAGAGAATTTTGATGAAGAACTTATGAATATGGGAAAAGGAACTTCCGGAAGTAAAGTAGGTACAGGCGGAATGGCTACCAAACTTACAGCGGCAAAGATCGCTTCTGCAGCAGGTGTTGATATGGTCATTGCCAATGGAGCTGATTTTCATGTAATCCATAAGATTACAGAGGGACGCAATTACGGTACTTTATTCGTAAGTCAGTCCAAAGAGGAAATATATCTGATTGATATTATTGATAAACTTTTATAACAGTACGGAGGAACATCATGAAAGCAGAAAAGATTGACAGAATCAATGCACTGGCACATAAAGCGAAAAGTGTAGGTCTTACAGAAGAAGAAAAAAAAGAACGGGAGCTTTTACGCAAGGAATATCTGGCTTCCGTGCGTATGAATCTCAGAAATCAGCTGGATAATATTGATATTCAGGAAAAAGACGGAACTATTACAAATCTGGGAGAAAAATATGGACACAAAAAAAGACATTAGGAAAAAAATTTTTGCAGTCAGAAAGGAATATACAGATCAGCAGATAGATGCCATGAGCAGGCGGCTCACAGACCGGGTGCTTGCATTGCCGGTGTATCAGAAAGCAGATCGGATACTGGTATATGCAGATTACAACCATGAGGTTATGACCGGGTATCTTATAAAGGAGGCCTGGAAAGCTGGCAAAGAAGTGGCTGTGCCGAAGGTAGTGGGAAAAGATATGTTTTTTTACCGTCTGATGGATTTTTCTCAGCTTGAACCTGGATATTTTGGAATTCCAGAGCCTGCTTCCGGTGAGATCACAGAATGGGAAGATGCCCTCATGATCATGCCTGGAGTAGCTTTTGACAGAGAAAATCACAGGGTAGGATATGGTGGCGGATTCTATGACCGTTATCTGGAAAAACATCCTTCATTAAAAAGAGTTGCGCTGGCATTTTCTTTTCAGATTTTACCAGCAGTTCCTACAGAACCTACAGACATCTGTCCCCAGATCATAGTGACAGAGAAAGAAACCCTCTTTAAATAACCGGAAAGGAGAGATGACATGAACGAAATGCTGAAGAACCTTGGAACAAATGCGAAAGAGGCAGAGACAGCTGTCAGAAATCTTTCTACAAATAAAAAAAACGAAGTACTTCTGGCTGTTGCAGACAGTCTTGTGGCTCATGCAGATATATTGATGGCAGCCAATTCCATTGATGTAGAAGAAGGACGAAAAAATCATATGCCGGAAGGACTTGTTGACAGGCTTCTTCTCACAGAAAACAGAATTGAGGCAATGGCAGAAGGAATGCGGCAGGTAGCAGCGCTGGACGATCCTGTCGGAGAAGTTCTTGGAATGAAAAAACGTCCAAATGGTCTGATGATCGGGCAGAAAAGAGTACCTCTTGGAGTGATCGGCATTATCTATGAGGCAAGACCAAATGTAACAGCAGATGCCTTTACTCTTTGCTTTAAGACTGGAAATGTGGTAATTCTTAAGGGCGGCAGCGATGCTATCCATTCCAACGAGGCCATTGTAAAATGTATTCGTGATACTCTGAGAGACAGGAATATTACAGAAAACGCCATTCAGCTGATCAAGGATACATCCAGAGAAACTGCAGCAGAATTTATGAAAATGAACCAGTATGTGGATGTGCTGATCCCCAGAGGGGGAAGAGGACTGATTAAAGCTGTGGTGGAACAGAGTACGATTCCTGTAATCGAAACAGGTACAGGTAATTGTCATACTTATGTGGATGATACTGCGGATCTGAAAATGGCAGCAGATATTATTATCAATGCAAAGACACAGAGAGTCGGCGTGTGCAATGCCTGTGAATCAGTTCTGGTCCATGAAAAGATTAAAGATGCTTTTCTGCCTGTTCTGGCCAAAAGACTTCAGGAGAAGCATGTGGAAATCCGTGCCGATGAGAAAGCATATGAGCTTATCCCGGGGGCTGTACATGCTACGGAAGAAGACTGGGGAAAGGAATATCTGGATTACATACTTTCCATTAAAGTAGTGTCTTCTGTAGAGGAAGCCATTGCACATATCAATAAATATAATACCAGGCACTCTGAAGCTATTATTACCAATAATTATACCAATGCGCAGAAGTTTCTGGATGAAGTAGATGCGGCTGCAGTATATGTGAATGCATCTACCAGATTTACAGATGGATTTGAATTCGGTTTTGGAGCTGAGATCGGAATCAGTACTCAGAAACTTCATGCCAGAGGACCGATGGGACTTCTTGCACTGACTACGACAAAATATATCATTTACGGAAACGGACAAATTCGCCCGTAAGTTTGATTTTTTCAAAAAGGTGTGCTATACTTTTTTCAGTTAAAAAAGAATATAACTCATTCACGGGAGGATATAGAATAATGAGAAGAAAACAACTTTTTGCATTATTGATGGCAGGTGCTTTATCCGTGGGCATGGCACCTACAGCCTCATTTGCAGCAGAAAATGCAGCAGCAGCCAATGAGGAAGCAGGCGGAGAGTTTGATGCTGCAGATGGCAATGACGAAACACCATCAGATGAAACACCGGAAACACCAGCAGATCCTACGGAAGCACCAGCAGACCCGACGGAAGCACCTGCAGATCCGACGGAAGCACCAGCAGATCCCACAGAAGCACCAGCGGACCCAACAGAAGCACCTGCCGAAGAACAGGTTGCTGCCCAGAGTGAGGGAGAAGGTACTATTGTAATCGGTGATCAGTCATATACATCTTTGAAAGAAGCTTTTTCAAATGTTCCGGATGCTGCAGAGAACGGAGATCCAACCTATATTAAAATTGGTGGTACAATTGAGGTAAGTGAGACAATTGATATTCCTGCAAATAAGAATATCATACTTGCCGCAGCAGAGGAAAATACAGTCATCAAACGTGCAGAAGGATTTAAAGGCAGCATGTTTACAGTATCTGGCGGTATGTTCCAGATTGCCGGCGGAGAGGTAAAAGATGATAATGATACAGTTATTTCTTCAGGAACACTTATAGTAGACGGAACCGGTGAGGATGTTGAGGGTTCTCTTGTAGAAGTAAAGAGTGGAGTTTTCGGATTATCAGATGGCGTAACTCTTACCAACAACGATACATCCGCCAATGGTGGTGCGATCAGCAATTCAACAGATGGACAGGTTTACCTGATGGGCGGTACTATTACCGGGAATACTGCAGCTGCAGGCGGCGGTATTTACAGTGAGGGTACTGTGAATTTACAGGGAAATGTATCTGTTACAGAAAACCAGGCGAGCAATCCATTTAAAGAAAAAAGCAATATTGTATTGGCCGGGGACGGTGTGATCAACGTGACCGGTGCAGTCGCTGAAACATCATCTGTGGGTGTAAGCCTTGCAGATGAAAAAGCCGGTGTGACAGTAGTTAAACTTGGGGAAGGCGACGATGTTAAAGATATCAAACTTTCAGATGTTGTGAAACAGCTTACATATGAGGGCAATACAGACTCCTTTAAAATAGGTGATGACGGAGTCCTGGCTGATAATAAAGAAGAGCCGCCGACTCCGAACCTGAAAAAGGTAGTTGTAAAAGGAAAAGGAATGGAGTGGACCGGCCATAACAGTGTGAAAATTACATTCCGTTCAAATGTAGATGGCAAGTATTATATCAAATGGGTTTCAAAAGGAGCTGATGCACCTGTAATTTCAAAGAGTGATGCAATTGATACCATCGATGCCAATACAAATGTTACCAGAACGATCAAGGGATTGCCGGAGAAAGATGTTGATATTTATGTTTGTGTGGTAAATACCACAGATACCGATACCTATGAAGAATATGGCTCCGGACTTTTCAAACCTTATGAAATTAAACGTCCTGCGGCACCGACACCTACCAGCGAGCCTACTCCTACTCCACATAATGCAAAGATTGCGAAAGTAGAAGACAGTACGATTCAGGGATTTGAAAAGGCGCTTGTATTCTATCCGAATACGTTCTATGAGTTCAGTGCAAAAGGAGCAGGAACAGACAATACCAATCCTGGTGAAGGAGATGTGAGATGGGTTCCTGTATACTGGAGCATGTCGGTAAATCCAAGCTCAGATGACCGTCATACAACATGGAAGATCGGAGCCCAGAAGGGTATTTATACAGATGTAGAAAAAACATATCCGATTTATGTATTCTTCCAGAAACAGGTTTACAACGGTGACAGCTGGATCAATGAAGAAGGTTCTATTGAATCTGTACAGTATCAGTTTAAAGCAGCTCCGCTTGCAAATGTAAGTGGAACACCGGTTCCTGGTGGTTCTGACGGTACAGGCGGAGATGGAGATGGTACAGGTTCCGGAGATGGAACAGATCTGACACCTACCACTTATGCAGGTGCAGCAAACGGAACAGCTAAAAGTGCAGTATCCACAGGCGATGAGTCACCGATAGGTACTATGCTGGCACTGGCAGCAGCTTCTGTTCTGGCCGGTGGATATGTTCTGGTGAGAAGACGTAAAAAAGAACTTTAAAATTTCTCAGAGAATTTCAAACATGCATAAAATGATTACAAAAGAGACAGGCCGAAAATGGCTTGTCTCTTTTTGTACTTAATAAAATTAAAGCAGAAAGTAATATCTGTCTGCCTGGTAATAATATGACAGGGGGGACTAAGATGATAGCAGAACAGACCTGTACATATGAGAAAGTATATTTTGCACTGTGGGAGATTGGACAGAGATACGGGGAGTTTGCACAGTTTCGGGTTATAGGACGAAGCCATGATGACAGGATGATTCCCATGCTTGAAATAGGACAGGGAGATATGTGTATTTTCTGCCTCAGCGGAATCACTGGAAGAGACAGAGTTATGCCACAGTATCTTATCAGTATGGCTGAGGAGTACTGCCAGTCCTATGAGTGTGGATGGATCATAGGTGAAAATTATGAGGTAAAAAAACTTCTGGACAAGGTACGGATCTGCCTGATTCCTGTCCTTAATCCTGACGGATATGAAATTTCAACAGGTGGCTATAATGTGATCAGGAATCCTATTTACAGGCAGATGCTGAAGATGCAGGATCGTCCCATTGAAGAATTTAACTGTAATGCAAGGGGAATACAACTGGAGAAGAATTTTCCTACCAATTATTACCAGAGACGCAGGATCAATCAGGAACCGGCCAGTGAAAATGAAACGAGGGCTCTGATTAGTATTTTTCAGGAATATAAAAGTGCAGGATTATTGACTTTCGGTTTTTCCAGAGGAAAGATTACTTATTGCAGAAAAGAAAAGGAATATGTCTATAATCAGAGAAATTACCGTCTGGCGAGATATCTGCAAAGGTGTTCCGGATATCGTCTGGAAGGTAGAAGCTTTCAAGAGATGCAGAGAAAGAAAAACGGGGAATATCAGGATATGGGATCATTGGAGCAGTTTTATGCAGAGGTGATCAGACAGCCTTCGCTTGCTATTGAAATTTCGGATTCCCCTGTCGGAAATGAGAAAGAAATACAGCTGCTGCCTCTGGAATATATTTATTCTCTGAATTAATATATTTTTCAATACTTCTTTTATTTGACATCCGGGAATAAATTCTGTATGATAGAAAGAGTGCCAAAAAGATAGAACGTAATTGAGAAAGACGAGGAAATAAAGAGTGAGCAATACACAGGAAAGCAAGGTACAGTTAGAATATATCAGTAAATGTACAGATCTGATCAAAGAAAAATATGACAGACAGCCTACTTTCTTCATCCAGAATGCAGGATGTCAGATGAACTCCTTACAGACAGATACTGTAGCCGGAATTGTTAAACGTATTGGATATAAAGAGGTTCATAAAGAAGAGGAAGCAGATGTGGTGATCTATAATACATGTACAGTCAGAGAGAATGCGAATCTGAAGATTTATGGACATCTTGGACATCTGAAAAGTGTTAAGAGACATAAACCGGACATGAAAATCGTGCTGTTTGGATGTATGATGCAGGAACCGGAAGTGATCGAGAAGATCCATAAAGATTATTCTTTCGTAGATCTTGTATTTGGAACTCATAACTTCCATAAGTTTCCGGAGCTTTTTTATAGAAGTCTGAATACAGAAGGACAGATCATTGATGTATGGAAAGAGTCTGATGAAATTGTAGAGGGAATGCCATCTGATCGCAAATATTCCTTTAAGACAGGTGTGAATATTATGTTTGGCTGTAATAATTTCTGCAGTTACTGTATCGTACCTTATGTAAGAGGACGTGAGAAGAGTCGTGAACCGCAGGCGATCATTGAAGAAATCAAAGAACTTGTGGCAGACGGCGTAACAGAAGTCATGCTTCTTGGACAGAATGTAAATTCTTATGGTAAGACGCTGGAGCATCCAGTTACCTTTGCACGACTTTTACAGATGGTAGAAGAAATCGAAGGGCTGAAGAGAATCCGTTTTATGACTTCTCATCCGAAAGATCTGTCAGATGAGCTGATAGAAACCATGGCCAGAAGTAAAAAAATCTGCCATCACCTGCACCTTCCGATGCAGTCCGGAAGCAGTCGTATTTTAAAGATTATGAACCGTCGTTATGATAAGGAAAAATATCTGGAACTTGTGGAGAAGATTCGTAAAGCGGTACCGGATATTTCCCTGACAACGGATATTATCGTTGGTTTTCCAGGGGAGACAGAGGAAGACTTTCAGGATACTTTGGATGTGGTAGAAAAGTGCTGTTTTGATACTGCATTTACTTTTATTTATTCCAAAAGAAGCGGTACACCTGCTGCGAAAATGGAAAATCAGGTTCCGGAGGACGTTGTAAAAGATCGTTTTGACCGTCTTCTTACACTAGTACAGGAAAAGGGGCGTGAGGCGTCTTCACGTTTTGAAGGAACAGTACAGGAAATTCTGGTAGAAGAGGAAAGTAAGGAGAAAGGTATTTTTACAGGAAGAACAGAGTACAATCTTCTGGTACATTTCCCGGGATGCAAGGATATGCTGGGAAAATATGTAAAAGTAAAGCTGGATACCTGTAAAGGATTTTATTATCTGGGAACTCTGGCAGAATAATAAGAGTATATAAGAGCCTGTGTTGCGGTTGTTCCGGGACGCAGGCTCTTTGACCGGAAAAATTACGAAAGGATGAGGAAGTTGAAACAGAATAAATATGAAATAGATATGTGCAATGGAAGCATTATGGATAAGCTGATTTCTTTTTCATTGCCCTTAATGCTGTCTGGTATTTTGCAGTTGATGTTTAATGCAGTTGATATTATTGTTGTAGGAAGATTTAGCGGAAGCCAGGCACTGGCTGCGGTGGGATCTACTACAGCTCTGATCAATGTGTTTACTAATTTATTTATTGGGATTTCTCTGGGAGCAAATGTACTGGCTGCGCGCTTTTATGCTTCCGGGAAAGCAAAGGAGATGTCAGAAACTGTACATACTGCTATCACGCTTGCTTTGATCAGTGGAATCGTAATGGCATTTGTGGGGCTTGCATTTTCCAGAGGGGCACTGGAGCTGATGGGAACACCGGAAAATGTGATCGGTCAGTCTGTGTTGTATATGCGTATTTATTTTCTGGGAATGCCATTTTTTATGCTGTATAACTATGGTGCAGCTGTTTTAAGAGCTGTAGGAGATACGAAAAGACCGTTAATCTTTTTGATTGTGTCCGGTGTGACAAATGCAGTATTAAATATGTTGCTGGTGATTCTGGTTCATATGGATGTAGAGGGAGTGGCTATCGCTACAGTAATCTCACAGCTGATTTCCTGCGTTCTGGTGCTGAGGTGTCTTTACAGATCCGAAAGCAGTTATCAGCTTCGTTTTTCCAGATTGAGGATTCAGAAAGATTACATGAAACAGATTTTCCAGGTGGGGATTCCGGCAGGAATACAGAGTACAGTTATTAATTTTTCCAACGTGCTTTTGCAGTCATCTGTAAATTCTTTCGGTTCTGTTGCAATGGCAGGATATACAGCTGCCAATAACATTTTCGGTTTTCTTTATGTATCAGTCAATTCTGTTACTCAGGCATGTATGAGCTTTACAAGCCAGAATTATGGTGTGCGTAAGTGGAAACGTATGGACAGAGTTCTGGTGGATTGTATCATCCTGTCCGTGGTATGTTCTCTGACATTGGGATGTGGCGCATATTTCTTCGGACCTGAAATTCTGAAAATCTACACAAAAGAAGCAGATGTGATCAGGTGTGGAATGGAGATCATGACCTTTGCAACAGTACCGTATTTTCTCTGCGGCCTGATGGATCTTTTTCCGGGTGCACTTCGTGGGATGGGTCATTCCGGTGTTCCTATGATTTTGTCTATTATCGGAACAGTGGGAACCAGAATTGTGTGGATCTACGGGATATTTCCGGCACACAGATCTTTGGCTGTATTGTTTATTTCCTATCCTGTTTCCTGGATTCTGACCATCATTATGCAGGTAAGTTGTTTTTACTTTGTAAGAAAGAAAGTACATATACAATTGGGGGTTCGTTAAAAAATATAATTCCTGAGAGCTTTTATGGATAATAATATCTGTAAAAGCTCTTTTTTTGTGTAAATCATGGTTGACAAATACCCCGGTGGGGTATATATTATAAGCATAAATACCCCATCGGGGTATATTGAAAAGGAGATGCTTATGGACGAACAAAAAAATAAAACACAGAAAAAAGCCTGTCCCTGTTGTGAAAAACATACAGACCGTTCTGAAGAAGAACGCAGAAAACTGATCAATCGTCTTAAACGCGTAGAAGGGCAGATCCGTGGAATCATTGGTATGTTGGAGAATGATGCATACTGTAATGATATTCTGATCCAGTCTGCGGCAGTGAATGCAGCAGTGAATGCTTTTAACAAAGAACTGCTTGCCAGTCATATCCGAAACTGTGTTGCCAGAGACATCCGTGCAGGCAAAGATGAGACGATTGATGAGCTGGTTGCTACTTTGCAGAAACTCATGAAATAAAATCTGCAGTTTTACATCAGGATAATTACATTCTGAGTGATCAAAAGGGCATAAATTATTTTGAGGAGGAACAAAAATGGAACAATACAACGTAACCGGAATGAGCTGTGCAGCCTGCAGCAGCAGAGTTGAGAAGGCTGTATCCAAGGTTCCGGGTGTAACATCCTGTTCCGTCAGTCTGTTGACAAATTCCATGGGAGTGGAGGGAACTGCCAGTTCCGGCGAGATCATCAAGGCTGTACAGGATGCAGGATACGGGGCAGCATTAAAGGGGTCTGGTGCAGCGCAAGTGTCTGTTTCAGCGGCAGAGGAAGCGCTGGAGGATCACGAAACCCCTGTGTTAAAACGCAGACTGATCGCATCAGTAGGATTTCTGATCGTGCTGATGTATTTTTCAATGGGACATATGATGTGGGGCTGGCCCCTTCCGGCATGGTTTAATGATAATCATGTTGCAATGGGTCTGGTGCAGCTTCTCCTTGCAGGAATCATAATGGTCATCAATCAGAAATTCTTTATCAGCGGATTTAAGAGCCTGTGGCATCGTGCACCAAACATGGATACGCTGGTAGCACTTGGATCGATGGCATCTTTTGTATGGAGTGTTTATGCACTTTTTGCCATGACAAGAGCACAGGTAGACGGAGATTCAGCAGCAGTTATGAATTATATGATGGAATTCTATTTTGAGTCTGCGGCTATGATCCTTACTCTGATTACAGTTGGAAAAATGCTGGAAGCCCGTTCCAAAGGAAAGACAACGGATGCATTGAAAGGGCTGATGAAGCTGGCACCTAAGACAGCGGTTGTTGTCCGCGACGGACAGGAAGCTACAGTGCCGATCGAACAGGTGCGTAAGGGCGATATTTTTGTGGTTCGACCCGGAGAGAATATTCCGGTGGACGGTATAATACTTGAGGGAAACAGTGCAGTTAACGAGTCTGCACTTACGGGAGAGAGTATTCCGGTAGATAAGAATCCAGGGGATGCAGTATCAGCTGCTACTGTAAACCAGTCAGGATTCATCAGATGTGAAGCTACCCGTGTAGGTGAGGATACAACTCTTTCTCAGATCATTAAGATGGTCAGTGATGCGGCTGCAACCAAAGCACCAATCGCGAAGATTGCAGACCGTGTTTCTGGAGTTTTTGTTCCGGCAGTTATCAGTATTGCGTTTATTACTACAGTTATCTGGCTTCTGGTTGGAAAACCATTTGGATTTGCACTGGCAAGAGGAATCTCAGTTCTTGTTATCAGCTGTCCGTGTGCATTGGGACTTGCAACACCGGTTGCCATTATGGTTGGAAACGGAATGGGGGCCAAAAACGGAATTTTATTTAAAACAGCTGTTTCTCTGGAGGAAGCAGGAAAGATTCAGATCGTTGCATTGGATAAGACAGGAACTATTACAAAGGGTGAACCCCAGGTAACAGACCTGGTTCCGGCAGATGAAATTTCAGAGGAAGAACTTCTGACCTATGCATATGCATTGGAGAAGAGAAGTGAACATCCTCTTGCAAAGGCAATTCTTGTCAGAGCTGAAGAGAGAAAGGTCATAGCACAGGAAGTTGTTGATTTCCAGGCTCTTCCGGGGAATGGACTTCGTGCAGTATTGAACGGAGAAGTTCTGACTGGCGGAAGTATGAAATTCATCAGCAGTCAGGTAAATGTCACGGCCGGATTTAAAGCACAGGCAGAGCGATTTGCGGAACAGGGAAAAACACCATTGCTTTTTGCCAGAGGCGGGAAGCTGATCGGCATGATCGCAGTGGCAGATGTAATGAAAGAAGACAGCCCGCAGGCAGTAAAAGAATTACAGAATATGGGAATTCGTGTTGTTATGCTGACAGGTGACAATGAGCGTACAGCGAAAGCCATCGGAGCACAGGCGGGAGTAGATGAGGTAATTGCAGGTGTGCTTCCTGACGGTAAAGAGAGTGTGATCCGTTCTTTGAAAAAACAGGGAAGAGTTGCAATGGTAGGAGATGGTATCAATGATGCTCCTGCACTTACCAGGGCAGATATTGGAATCGCTATCGGAGCAGGAACAGATGTGGCTATTGACGCTGCAGATGTAGTGCTGATGAAGAGTCAGCTCAGCGATGTACCGGCTGCAATCCGTCTCAGCCGTGCAACACTTAAGAATATTCATGAGAACCTTTTCTGGGCATTTTTCTATAATGTGATTGGTATTCCACTTGCTGCAGGTGTATGGATCCCGATTTTCGGATGGACACTGAATCCTATGTTCGGGGCTGCTGCTATGAGCCTTTCCAGTTTCTGTGTGGTAACAAATGCGTTGAGGCTGAATCTGTTTAAAATGCATGATACATCAAAGGATAAAAAGATTAAGCAGAATGCTGCAGAAATTTATCACAGAGAAGAAAATATAGTAACTGATAATAATGAAATTCATGATCTCACAGATCAGGAAAATAAAAAAGAAAACAAGGAGAATAAAGAAATGACAACAATTACAGTAAATGTAACAGGAATGATGTGCGGACATTGCGAAGCACATGTAAACAAGGCAGTTAAGGAAGCATTTGGTGTAGAGGATGTGGTTTCCTCTCATGAAAAAGGAACAACTGTAATCCATGCTTCGGGAAAACTGGACGAGGATAAGATCCGCGAAGTGATCAAAGAAGCTGGTTATGAAGTAACTGGTATCACCCAGGAATAATATCTGAAAGGACCAGATAAATCATCAGGAATATAACGTTTATCAGCCTGATCAAATCAACTACGAAAAAATATCCGGAGATTCACTGAAATAAGAACAAATGTATCTTTTTTGAAACAGTGGATTTTCGGGTATTTTTTTTATTGTAAGAAAAAATAGGGCGTGCTATTATGTACATAACTTTACTGCTCACAGGCAGTTGTTCTGTAAAGTATGCTATAGAGAACGGAGTGGGTAGTAACCATAATCGAAATAAAGAGGTTGTGAAATATGACTGATAACAAGAAAAATAAAAAGCAGTCAGGCATCATCCAGGCCGGAATCGGAGTTCTGACTGTGATATTAATTGTTTTGATACTGGTGATGATGTCCCTTGTTTCAGGAATTCAGGGGACTGCCAGGGTAGTAAATTATGCCGGGCTTGTGCGGGGAAAGATCCAGCGTATGGTCAAAACAGATTCTGGAACTTCTGAAAAACGGGGCTATGTCAGCAGGAGAGATAGCGGGAAATTTTGATATGACACAGGCAACTGTTTCTTATCATTTTAAGACATTAAAGCAGGCAGACTTGATCAGAGAAACCCGTAAAAAGAATTTCATTTATTATGAATTGAATCTGACAGTTGTAGAAGAGATTATGATGTGGCTGGAAGCGCTGAAAGGGGAGAAGTGAAATGAAGAAAAGAAACATCATGGCAATTGTCACTGTATTATTAACGCTTTGTCCGATACTGATCGGAATGTTTTTATGGAACAAACTGCCGGAGCAGATTCCTACACATTGGGGGATAAATGGTCAGATTGATGGTTGGAGTTCCAGAAAGTCAGCGGTATTTGCCATGCCATTTATTATGGCGTGTGGTCAGATTATTATGATTGTAGCTATTTATGTGGATCCAAGAAAAAAGAATATTCATAAAAAACCTATGACAGTAGGTTTATGGATTATTCCGGTACTTTCGCTTATATTAAATTCCGCAATTTATGCAATCGCTCTGGGAATGAATATAAGTATAACAATGATTATACTGTTTGTACTTGCCATACTGTGGATAATGCTTGGAAATTATATGCCAAAGCTTCAGCAGAATTATACAATAGGAATAAAAGTATCCTGGGCACTAAACAGTGAAGAGAACTGGAACCGTACACATAGAATGGCAGGGAAAGTTTTTGTGGCGGCAGGAATTGTACTTCTGTTGGAAGGAATATTACTGTTGAGTGGCGTGATAGGAGAAACAAGCAGTTATTATTTAATGATAGCGGTTATTCTCATAAGTGTAATTGTACCAACAGGATATTCTTACTGGCTGTTCCGGAAAGGAATATAAAAAATAAGGAAGGGAGGGTTAATATGTTAGTTTGCGATTATATTGTACAATCTATAGATGGAGATTATGCGCATCTGCGCAGGACAGATATTCCTGATGAAGAATTAAAACTCGTTGCGAGGGCGCTTCTTCCGTTTGATATTGTAGAGGGAAGTAAGTTACATTACGAGATGATGCAGTATACGATTATTGAATGATTTTGGAGACCGACGAAATAAGATAAAGGGCAGAGCAGGAATCATGGCAGGATATGTCAATTCAGCCATTAGCCTCCTATTGAGAATATGTTTCGGAAATATTACTATTCTTTTGTGCTTAGCTAACACAAATAATAAGAATAAGGAGGATGTAAGTTATGTGTTTCAATTTCAATAAGTGCTCCGAGTTATTTAACGCAATTTGCAAATATTTTAATATTGGTTGTTAATCCATAGTAACAGAAAAACAGCTCAAAACTTTTATGTAAAGTTTTGAGCTGTTTTTTGCGTGCACCAGATTATTTCCTGCAAATATTGCAGTAACTGGAAAAAGGTATTATCATTAATTGATGATATATTGATGAAAAATAAGAGAGTACTTTGGAGGAGTTATATGAAAGCAGAATCAGACAGTCGTCTTGGAACGGAGAAAATATTAAAATTGATGATGCAGCTGGCATTGCCCTCTGTGCTGGCGCAGATTGTGAATGTATTGTATAACATTGTGGACAGAATTTATATCGGACGGATTCCAGGAGTTGGTGCAGCGGCACTTACAGGAGTAGGAGTTACTTTCCCTATCATTACCATTGTTTCTGCATTTGCCGGATTTGCCAATGGAGGAGGTGCACCGCTGGCTGCGATTGCCATGGGGCAGAGAGAACATGAGCGTGCAGAGAAAATACTTGGAAATTCTGCATTTCTGCTTCTGATATTTTCAGGTATACTTATGACCCTGTTTTTGGGATTTAAAAGGCCATTGCTGTATCTGTTTGGAGCCAGTGACTATACGATAGAGTATTCTTCGGCGTACATAACTGTATATCTTCTTGGAACTATTTTTGTAGAATTTGCTGTGGGACTTAATACTTTCATAAGTTGTCAGGGATATGCCAGAACAGCGATGATTTCTGTACTGATTGGTGCGGTGGTTAATATTATTCTGGATCCGATTTTCATTTTTGTTTTTGGTATGGGCGTTGTAGGTGCAGCAACAGCAACTGTGATCTCACAGGCATTATGTGCATTCTGGGTCCTCCACTTTCTGACTTCGAAGAAATCTCAAATTCATTTGCTGGTATCAAATCTGAAACCAGATGGAGAAATTATTAGTTCAGTTCTGGCACTGGGGGTATCCCCTTTTATTATGTTTGCTACAGAGAGTGCAATAACTATCGTAATAAATCATGGTTTACAGACTTATGGCGGAGACCTGTATGTAGGCTCTATGACAATTCTTCAGAGCGTTCTTCAGCTGATTTTTGTACCTATAAACGGTTTTACCAATGGCGTGCAGCCGATTATCAGTTATAATTTTGGTGCAGGGAAATTTGAGCGGGTTAAGAAAACAATAAGAATCATGCTTACTGTTACGTTTTCTTTTTCATTTGTTTATGTTATGTTTGCCATGTTCTGTCCAGGAGTTTTTGCGAAAATGTTTACCAACGATGCAGATTTGCTGGAGTTGGTAAAGAGAGTTTTGCCGGTATATATTGTAGGAATGTCGATCTTTGGACTGCAGAGCGGAATACAGAGCTCTTTTCTCGGCCTCGGTCAGGCAAAAATTTCCCTGTGTATTGCTTTACTCAGAAAGGTTGTACTGCTGATACCGCTGGCAATTGTCCTGCCGCATTTTTTTGGTGTTATGGGTATTTATTATGCAGAGCCGGTTGCAGACGTTATTTCTGTACTGACTGCCGGTATATTGTTCCTGCTGAATATCAGAAGGATCCTGTCATTGGATATGCTTGCCAAGGTTACACATACAGATGCAGATAAATAATATTATAAAAAATCCGTTTTAATTGTTTTCGTGAAATTGATTAACTGGTATTTTATTGGACTGCCATGGAAATATATGATACAATCTTGGTAATTTACTGATAGGATAAAAGGCATGATAATTTGCATGAATCAGTTATCGGGAAAGTAGTGTATAGGACTGCAAATAATCAACCGATTTATATGAATATGAAAAGGAGAAACTATGGAAAACCAGACCCCACATAAAAGACGCGTTCGTTATAAAGGAAAATATCCGAAAAAGTTTGAAGAAAAATACAAGGAATTACAGCCAGAGAAATATAAAGACACTATTGAACATGTAATCCGGAAAGGAAATACGCCGGCAGGAATGCATATTTCCATTATGGTAAAAGAGATTTTGGATTTTCTGAAAATTCAGCCTGGAGAGATTGGATTTGATGCTACATTAGGATATGGTGGGCATACAAAAGCAATGCTGCAGTGTCTGGATGGCAGAGGACATATTTATGCGACAGATGTAGATCCGGAGGAGTCTGCCAAAACCAAGCAACGTCTGGAAGAGCAGGGATTTGGAGAAAATCTGCTGACTGTGAAGCTTCAGAACTTCTGTACGATCGATGAGATTGCAAAAGAGGTAGGTGGATTTGATTTTATTCTGGCTGATCTTGGAGTTTCTTCCATGCAGATTGATAATCCTAAGAGGGGATTTTCATTCAAGACAGATGGACCTCTGGACCTTCGTCTAAACCAGGAGGCAGGTATCAGTGCTGCAGAACGGCTGGACACAATTTCCAGAGATGAACTTGCAGGAATGCTTTACGAGAATTCAGATGAACCATACTGTGAGGAACTTGCGAAGGCCATCACTGATGAAATTCGCAAGGGCAACAGAATTGACACTACTACAAAGCTGCGCCAGGTAATCGAGAAAACTCTGGATTTTCTCCCGGAAAAAGAGAAGAAAGATGCCATCAAGAAAACCTGTCAGAGAACTTTTCAGGCGCTTCGTATTGATGTAAACCGTGAATTTGAAGTATTGTATGAATTTATGGAAAAACTGCCGGATGCATTACGCCCGGGCGGACGTGTAGCAATCCTTACTTTCCATTCCGGTGAAGACAAACTTGTCAAGAAAGCTCTCAAAGAGGGATACAAGGCAGGAATTTACTCTGACTATGCCAAAGATGTGATCCGCCCATCAGCCCAGGAATGTGTACAGAACGGAAGAGCACGTTCTACGAAAATGCGCTGGGCAGTAAAAGCAGATTAATCAGATATAGAATTATAATGATGACAGGAAAGATAAAAAAGAAATCTAAGAAATCAAAAAAAGTAATAATAATTGTATCATTGATCATTGTCTATCTCTGCCTCATCTGTCTTCCATATTGCAGACAGGAAAGTGCCTCAGATAAAACACAATAAAATTTTGCATTGGATGAATTCTATAGTAATGAGAAAAGTGGAGAGCGGGCGATGACGAATTCGGTTGCCAATAATGGAAATCCTTTTGGCGCTGTGGATCTTACATCTTACACTTTAAAAGAAGGACAGATACCAAAAACAATCAGCCGTAAAAGAAATATACGAAAAACATTATTAAAACCATTTGATGTTCTGTTCCGGCTTTTATTTTGATCAAACGTTAAAGGAGTGTGAAATATATGGAACGGCTGATTTTTCATGTAGATGTAAACAGCGCTTTCCTTTCCTGGGAGGCGGTGCGGAGAGTAAAACAGGGACTTCCTGATCTCAGAGAAATTCCGGCATGTATCGGAGGAGATCCTGACAAACGTACTGGCATTGTAGTAGCGAAATCCATTCCCGCAAAGAAATATGGGATACAAACAGGAGAGCCAATGGCAATGGCTCTGCGGAAATGTCCTCAACTAACGGTTGTCCCAGGAGATTTTGTGCTTTTCGATCAGTGTTCCAAAGCATTTAAGGCAATCTGTGCGTCTTATGCTCCGGTAATGGAGTCCTTTTCTATAGATGAAGTTTTTCTGGATATGACAGGTACCTCTCTTATTTATCCAGATCCGGTTGGGACTGCTCATGAAATCAAAGAAAGAATACACAGAGAACTTGGTTTTACGGTAAATGTAGGAATTTCCACAAATAAGCTACTGGCTAAGATGGCTTCAGATTTTGAAAAACCAGATAAGGTTCATACATTGTTTCCAGATGAAGTTCCAATAAAAATGTGGCCTCTTCCCGTAAGAGATTTACTGTTTCTGGGAAAGGTATCGGAGAGGAAGCTTGTGCAGGCGGGAATCAGAACAATCGGGGATCTTGCCAGGGAAGAAGAAACCAGAATACAATGTTTGCTTGGCGAAAAAGCAGGACATCAGTTATATAGATATGCCAGGGGTCTGGATGACTCACCTGTTCGTGCCTGTCCGGAGGAAGCAAAGGGACTCAGTGCAGAAACTACTTTTGATGACGACCTTGTCTCTATGGATCAGATACTTCCTGTGTTGCTGGAGCAATGTGATGTATTGGCTACAAGAATGCGGCGGAAGGAGAAAAAATGTACCTGTATTTCAGTAACGTTCCGAACTCTGGATTTCCAGAACCGTTCTCATCAGACCAGACTGGAAAATCCGACAGACCTTACAGATGAGATATATGATAATGCAAAAAAATTATTTGCAGAATTCTGGAAGGGTCAGCCTCTGAGATTAATAGGAGTAGCGCTGACGAATCTTACAGAAGATGGTTTTGAACAATTGTCACTATTTGAGAGTACAAAGGAAAGGGAACGGCATCAGAAACTGGATGCTACGCTGGATGCAATAAGGCGAAAATATGGAAATGATATGATTACCAGAGCAAGTATTATGAACAGCAATGCCAGGATTGGACGAAAGGCCAGAGCACAGATGAAAAATGAACTGGAAGATCAGAAATAAAAATGATAAAATTAAATGAAAGAGCTAATCCCCCAGCTATGCTGGGGCGAATAAATTGAAAAATACTTGTTGAACAATATAAAAGAAGAGGAACTGAAAGGGATTTTCGGTAAGATCTGGTCAGATGATGATTTTGATAGCATGTGTATCGTTTTGATCAAGCCTTTTGAAACAGCACTGGAATATCACTGTATTGATGAAAATGTGGCAATGTCGGCTATTTCAGCTACAAGAAACAGGCGGATGCTTACTCGTATGCAGATTCCTTCCGAAAAGAAAAATTATCGTGACCAAATAAAGAAAGCTCCGAAAATTCCGGTCGGTAAAATTTATGAAAATCCGTTTGACGACGATTATCTGCTTGAACTTATGCAATAATCTAGGTATAATAGGAACATTATGGGGTGTTCAGAAACTCCAGGTCAAAAACTCTTATGGCAGCTTGAAAAAAGTTTGTGACCAAATAGATTTTTTGATGAAAAATAAGCTTCAAAAGTGCCTGCGGTTTTGCACACTTTTTAAGCCTGTTCAAAGACAATAACTGCATACCAAACCTTAGATCATATGTCTGCTTTTGCCTGGTATGCACAAAAATTGAAAGGACAAAGATGAGAAAGTTAGCATTAAGTGATGAAATTTTAATGAAGGTTGATAAGGCCGCCCGCTATATCGGTGGCGAAGTCAACTCTGTCATGAAAGACAAAAGCAAAGTGGCCATTCGATTTGCAATGTGCTTTCCGGATGTCTATGAAATCGGTATGTCCAACCTCGGCATGATGATCCTCTATAATATGTTCAACGAACGCGAAGATGTCTGGGCGGAACGTGTATTTTCTCCGTGGCTGGATCTGGACAAGATCATGCGTGAGAAGAAGATTCCGCTCTTTGCATTGGAATCTCAGGAACCAGTTAAGGACTTCGATTTCCTCGGAATTACTCTTGGATATGAGATGTGCTATACAAATGTACTTCAGGTGCTGGACCTGAGTCATATTTCACTTCTGGCAAAAGACCGTGAGGAAAATGATCCGATCGTGATCGGTGGTGGTGCATGTGCTTATAATCCGGAACCGATTGCAGAATTCTTTGATATGTTTTATATCGGTGAGGGTGAAACAGTTTATGATGCTTTATTTGATGCGTATAAGGCAAATAAGGCAGCAGGCGGTTCAAGAGCAGATTTCCTGTATGCAGCTTCCCAGATCCCGGGAATTTATGTTCCTTCTTTATATAACGTAACTTATAAAGAAGACGGGACTGTCGCATCCTTTACTCCTGTCAGAGAAGGTGTACCGGAAAAAGTCTGTAAACAGCTGATTACCGATATCAATAAAGAATACCGTGCAATCAAGGCTCCTGTTGTTCCTTTTATCAAAGCAACTCAGGACCGTGTTACTCTGGAAATCCAGCGTGGATGTATTCGTGGATGCCGTTTCTGCCAGGCGGGTATGATCTACCGACCGACAAGAGAACGTGATGTAGAAACTTTAAAGGCAAGTGCCAGAGAAATGCTTCAGAATACCGGACATGAGGAAATTTCCTTAAGTTCCTTAAG
>CAKRVX010000001.1 GCA_934409175.1 uncultured Blautia sp. | reverse complement strand
AGAAAGACCTTGAGTTCAATATAAACTCTTGGTCTTTCTTTTTTTCGGGACTATTCTTCTTTCACAGCCCCTTTTTTGATTAAATCAGGCAAGCTCTCTGTTTCGAGTGTGAATGTCTACTTGATTTTGACGGAAAAATAAACAAAATTATCAGGATAATTGAGAAAGAAAGACATTGATTTTCACAAACAGTCTGATAAAATATTAACTGGATAAGAAGATAAAAACGGAGGTTTCATATATGGATTACAGCAGGCTGGAAACAAGCCTTATTGATGTTATTAAAGAAGAACAGGCAAAATTAGGATATAGAAAAGAGAAGATCAGTCTTTATTATCCACTGGGATCTTTGAATCATTTTTTCAGCAGTCAGGTGGATGCAGTGGGAATGATGGATATTCTGAAAGACTTTCCTTCCTATATCAAAGAAAAATTTGGTGATGTGATAATTTCTCACAGAGGAGACAGATTTAGTTTTACAGTTTCTGATAAAGCGTCAGAATATGTGCACAATAATATGAAGGATAATGAATTTATTAAAGCACTGGTAGAGCTTGTGGGACGTCATGACTGTACAATGGATGAGATTAAGAGACTGTTTTATGAGTATTCTGACAAAATCATCACAGAGAAAATGGATAATGGCGAATTTGATGAAATGATTCGATTTGGAGATGGCAGGGATCCTTATTATTATTGTTTTAAAGATGAGGGCTGCCATATTATTTATCATCGTTTCCTGCCAGAAGATTATGAGGACTTTGGCTTTTGATGATAAAAAAGTATGTTATTTTTTTGTCAGACAATAGCTGAAATAAAACCAAAAAAATAAAAAACTCAATATTGACATACGGTTTCATAGATGGTATTTTTTACTTGAATTGATAATAGTAGAAAAGAAGATTTAGGGTCATATCGGTAACAGAAGAAAAGATAGATATGAATGATAGTTGGAGGAAAGATTAATGAGAAAAACTAAAATAATCTGTACAATGGGACCGTCTACCGATAAGGGAGATATTATGGAGCAGCTTGTGAGAGAGGGAATGGACGTTGCGCGTTTTAACTTTTCTCATGGACCTCACGATGAGCAGAGAGGTCGTATTCAGAAACTGAGAGCTCTTCGTAAAAAATATGACAGACCGGTTGCGGCACTTCTGGATACCAAAGGCCCGGAAATCAGGCTGGGATGTTTTAAAGATGGTAAAGTGGCTCTGGAAGAGGGACAGAAATTTACATTTACAAATAAAGAGATTGAAGGAACAAAGGAAAAGGTCAGTATTACTTATAAAGAACTTTATAAGGATGTAAAACCAGGAGGACATATCCTCATTGATGATGGACTGGTAGATCTGGAAGTTCAGGATATTGAAGGACAAGATATTGTCTGTAAAGTTATCAATGCAGGAATCATTGGAGATAAAAAAGGAGTTAATGTACCTGGCGCAGATCTGAAGATGCCATTTATCAGTAAGAAAGACCATGATGATCTTCTGTTTGGTATTAAAGAGGGATTTGATTTTGTTGCCGCATCTTTTACACGTACTGCTGACGATGTCAGAGAAGTGAGAAAAATTCTTAAGGATAATGGCGGCGAAGAAATTCAGATCATTGCAAAGATTGAAAATCAGCAGGGTGTTGATAATATAGATGAAATTATCGAGGCTGCGGATGGAATCATGATTGCCAGAGGTGATATGGGTGTAGAGATTCCGCCGGAATATGTACCGGTTATCCAGCAGAAGATCATTCAGAAAGTTTATACAGCAGGAAAACCGGTCATCACTGCAACACAGATGCTGGATTCCATGATTTCTCATCCGAGACCTACCCGTGCGGAAGCCACAGACGTTGCCAATGCTATTTATCAGGGAACAAGTGCGACAATGCTTTCCGGTGAAACTGCTGCCGGCAAATATCCGGTTCAGGCTCTTCAGATGATGAGTCGTATTGCAGAGCATATGGAAGAGAATATTGATTACAACGCAATCTTTAAAAAGACGGACAGAAATGAAAATCCGGATATTACCAATGCGATTGCACACGCTACATGTCTGACGGCGATTGATCTGAAAGCACAGGCAATTCTGGCAGTAACGAAATCAGGAAGCACTGCACATATGATGTCCAAGCACAGACCAGGATGTCTGATTGGTGCATGTACAAGTTCAGAAAGAGTTCTGCGTCAGCTGAATCTGTCCTGGGGCGTTTATCCAATGCTGATCAAGGAAGAATACAGTTCAGAAATCCTTTGTCTGAGAGCAATTGAAGCAGCACAGAAACATAAGCTTGTAAATGTGGGAGATACCATTGTATTTGCAGGTGGTGTACCTCTTGGAATCCCGGGCAGAACCAATCTGATCCGTGTGTGTATTGTAGAGTAAAAATAAATGATAGGAACTATCCAAGGAATCCTGAAGTTTTCAGGGTTCCTTGCTTTGTTGTCATACATTTCTGAAAAAAGCCTGTGGTGGGTTTGACAAATGAAGAGGAGAACGAATTATTATGAAAAACAGTGAGGAAGAAGAAACAAAACATATATTCCGGGGAGAGCTGGCACTGGTGATCGCAGTACTGATCAACAGCTTTGCCGTAATTCTGATGCTTTATTCCGGTTCTGGGATATCGGCGATTTCCAGTGTACCTTATGCTTTTGAGGAAGTGATTCCGAAAATCACATTGGGAACCTGGACTTATATTTTTCAGGGAATTTTGATTTTAAGCCTGATGATTCTGAGAAAAAAATTTGTACCTGCATATCTGTGCAGTTTTCTGGTTGGATTTGCATTCAGTGAATTGCTGGATGTCAATGAAGCCTGGATCAACATTCTGCCACGGACTATACCTTGCAGGGTGTTGTACTTTGTGATCAGCTATCTGCTCATCTGCGTGGGCATTGCCTTATCAAACAGATGTGGTCTTCCGATTATTCCAACAGATCTTTTCCCAAGGGAATTATCTGCAATCATTAAGGCAAAATATTCAAAAATAAAGATTACATTTGATGTTACCTGTCTGATTATTACTGCAAGCATGACCGGATTTTTTCTGGGACATATTAAAGGGCTTGGTATAGGAACTGTTCTGGCTGCATTTACAATGGGGAAAGTGATTGGCTTGACCGGAGATGAGATGGATAAACATTTTCGTTTTGTGAATTTTCTGTCTTCAAAGAAATAGAAAAAATTGTGCATCGCAAAGTGCGCTGCCAGAACCGAGGCAGTATTGTGGGAATCCTGCATTGCAGGATTCTTTTTATTGTGCTATACTAAATCGGAATGTCTGTAATGCAGGCAACAATTTACGTAGACGAGAAAGGAAAATCTGCATGGCAGATGCAGATAATTATGGGGTTATGAAATATGCAGTAGCAATTGATATCGGGGGAACAAATACAAGAGTAGCATTGGTGAATGAGAATCTGGAGATTACAGACAGACAGCAGTTTTCTACAAATCCGGAGAATCCAGGGGAAACTCTGGGGAAAGTTGCTGATGTGATCAGAAGTTATGGAGATAAGGTGGTAGGAGTAGGAATGTCCTGTCCTGGACCGCTGGATCTGATAAATGCCCAGATTCTTACTCCTCCAAATTTAAGAGGAGACTGGCATCACTTACATGTAGCACAGGAGCTCAGCGACAGAGTTGGCCTTCCGGTATATCTGAATAATGACGGAAATCTGGCAGCACTGGCAGAGGCTGTTGTAGGAGAGGGAAAGAATTACAGATTTGTCCAGTTTCTGACTGTTTCTACTGGAATCGGAGCAGGATTTGTTATTGATAAAAAAATATATCAGGGAGCTCATGGATGGGCAAATGAAGTGGAAAATACCATTATGATGCAGGATGGTCCATGTCATGGTGCAATTCTTCCTGGTGGAATCGAGGGAATCAGCAGCGGAACAGCCATCACAACCAGAGCCCAAAAGGCAGGTCTTAATGTAAAGCATGCAGGAGAAGTAAATGATCTGGCGAAAGCTGGTAATGAAACTGCTCAGAAGATCATGACAGAGGCTAAGGTTCACCTGGCGAACTTTATTGCAGCAATCTATAATCTGACAGATCCGGATATTGTGATTCTGGGCGGTTCTGTAGCAATCAAAGTAGAGGGATTTGTGCAGGAAGTAGAAGAATTGGTAAAAAGCAAAGTGTATGAGGCGCAGAAAGAGTTTATCAAGGTAAGAAAATCTACTTTAAGTGAGGATTCAGGACTTTTGGGAGCTGCATATCTTGCATTTTCGAAAGAAAAATAAAAGGACAGTGATTTTTCTATTATGATGAGACGACTGAAAAAAAGTAAAAGAAAAATATGGTTGTGGTTTTTATTTCTGGTGCTTTTGATTGGAGCATGCAGAGCGGCTTACGTTACAGGAAGCAGATCGGCACACGTGACTTCCAGGGAACTTGACAGTCTTCAGCTGGAAGATTGCACGAAGCTGATGGTGGTGGCACATCCTGATGATGAAACAATCTGGGGAGGAGCGCATCTGGCAGACCAGGGATATTTTGTAGTCTGCCTGACTGATGGATATAACAGGATTCGGAGAAATGAATTTCAGAATGCCATAAAACAGTCAGGGAATAAGGGGCTGATTCTGCGTTATCCGGATAAAGTACATGGAGAACGTTCCAACTGGGCAGGAGATAAGAAGGATATTATCAAAGATCTGGATACGATTCTTACTTATAAACATTGGAATATGGTGGTAACTCACAATCCGGAAGGCGAGTATGGACATATTCATCATGAAATGACCAGTCAGTTAGTAACTCAGGAATATTATCGAAATTATCAGAAAAATGATCTGTATTATTTTGGACAATACTATAAGAAAAGAGTTCTTCCTGAGGTGGAGGCATCTTTACAAAAAGTACCGTCCAAAAATGAAGAAATAAAAAGATCTTTGCTTGAGAATTATAAGTCTCAGCAGAGGGTAGTGGATATGTTTGCACATATGATTCCCTATGAGGAGTGGACACAATCAGCGGAAAACAGAGAATTAAGAGATAAATAACAGGAGAATGAAAAATGCTGAATCAATTTTCAAGAACAGAGCTTCTTCTGGGAAAAGAAGCCATGAACAAGCTGGAAAGTTCCCGTGTGGCGGTTTTCGGGATCGGAGGTGTAGGCGGCTATGTATGCGAGGCACTTGTGCGTAGCGGAGTGGGAGCCTTTGATCTGATCGA
Organism: uncultured Blautia sp.; assembly: GCA_934409175.1. GTDB lineage: Bacteria > Bacillota > Clostridia > Lachnospirales > Lachnospiraceae > Blautia_A. The sequence goes on along the minus strand of CAKRVX010000001.1, from coordinate 58,147 downwards.
CGATGATAAGGTGTGCCTGACAAATTTAAACAGACAGATTATTGCAACGAGAAAGACCGTTGGACAGTATAAAGCGGAAGTCATGCGTGACAGAATTCTGGAGATTAATCCCAAGGCGGATGTAAGGATTCATAAATGTTTTTATCTGCCGGAGAACTCTGATGATTTTGATTTTAATGAATATGATTATGTGGTGGATGCGGTAGACACAGTGACTGCGAAAATCGAACTGATCATGAAAGCAAAGGAAACAGATACTCCTGTTATCAGCAGCATGGGAGCAGGAAATAAGCTGGATGCCAGTGCCTTTCGCGTAGCTGATATCTATAAGACAAAGGTATGCCCTCTGGCGAAAGTTATGCGCCGGGAACTGAAAAAGCGGGGAGTGAAGAAACTTAAGGTGGTTTATTCTGAGGAGAAGCCGATCCGCCCGCTGGAAGATATGTCGATCAGCTGCAGAAGTCACTGCATCTGTCCGCCGGGTGCGAAACATAAGTGCACAGAACGAAGAGATATTCCGGGAAGTGTAGCTTTCGTGCCGTCTGTGGTGGGACTGATCATTGCGGGAGAAGTGATCAAAGATCTGACGAAGGACTGTGTGAGATAAATTCTGTTTATCGCGAAGTGTGCTGTTTATGTAGAGAATGAACAGTAACTTATTTATGCGTACAATATCAGAAAAAAGCTGGTATTGTACGTTTTTTTATATAATGGAATCAGGATGAATTGTTATATTGACTACATCAGGGTTTCCAAGTATAATGTTTCCTGGTGAATTGGACGAAAATCTGAGTTGGTTTGCCAAAACAAGTAGTTGATTTTAAGAGATAAAAGGCAGGTTATATATGAATACAATTAGTGTGGAAGAACTGGAGAAGATTGATTCTTCAGAGATTACGATCGTGGATGTGCGTCCGGCGGATCAGTACAGCAGAGGGTCTTTTCCGGGAGCAATTAATATTCCACTGGATGAGTTTGATGAGAAGATGGCATCTGTTGATAAAGACAAGACAGTGTATGTTCTGTGCCATACCGGAGACAGGAGCCAGGAATGTGTGGAAAAGTTTACAGAGGCAGGATATGATGCTGTGAATATTGAGGGCGGATATCGTGCATATCTGAGACTTTCCCTGAGTCGTTTTATGGCGGATGATGCAGAGGAGCAGAAGAAGCAGAAGACGAAGGAAATTGAGCATAGTATTATCAAGACTTTCAGAAAGACAATCTGGAGACCTTTCACCAAAGCATTGAATGAGTATCAGCTGATCCAGGAGGGAGATAAGGTTGCTGTCTGTATTTCCGGCGGTAAGGATTCTATGCTTATGGCGAAGCTGATCCAGGAGCTGCAGAGACATGGAAAGATTCATTTTGAGGCGGTTTTTCTGGTTATGAATCCAGGATATAATGCGGATAACTGGAAGATTATTCAGGAGAATGCGAAGCTTCTGGGAATTCCCCTTACTGTGTTTGAGAGTGATATTTTTGATACAGTGGCAGAGATTGAGAAGAATCCCTGTTATTTGTGCGCCAGAATGAGGCGTGGTTATCTGTATTCGCATGCGAAAGAACTGGGATGTAATAAGATTGCATTGGGACATCATTTTGATGATGTGATCGAGACAATTCTGATGGGTATGTTATATAGCGGCAAAGTAGAGACTATGATGCCGAAGCTGCACAGCCAAAATTTTGAGGGAATGGAACTGATCCGTCCGATGTATCTGATCAAGGAGTCTGCAATTAAGGCATGGAGAGATACCAATGGGCTGCATTTCATTCAGTGTGCATGTCGTTTCACTGAGAATTGTGTAAGCTGCGGCGGTGGTCGTGGTTCTAAACGTGATGAGATGAAGGAACTGGTTGCTCAGTTCAGAAATACAAGCAGTGTGATCGAGACAAATATTTTTAACAGTGTGCGTGACATTAATCTTCGCACAGTTATGGGATATCATAAAGACGGCGAATATTATAATTTTCTGGATGACTATGATCAGCGCGGAAATAAGGCCACAGACAAAAATAAATAAAGAATGTGTTATTTTCTGAAACACTGGAATGAATGATAGAAACATACAGGAAAGGACAAAAGAGGGATGACAGCAAAATATGCATTTAAGCAGTCTATTCCGATCATGGCAGGATATATTGTGCTTGGCATGGGATTCGGTGTTCTTCTGGAATCGAAAGGATATGGAGTGCTGTGGGCGATTGCCATGAGCGTATTTATTTATGCGGGATCTATGCAGTATGTTGCCATAGATCTGATCACAGGCGGCGCATCTATGATCGCAGCTGCACTGATGACGTTGATGGTGAATGCTAGACATTTGTTTTACGGGATTTCCATGCTGGATAAATATAAGAATACTGGAAAGTATAAACCGTATTTGGTTTTTTCACTGACAGATGAGACGTATTCGCTGGTATGCAGTGGGGAAATTCCTGAGGAAGTTGACGGGAATAAATATTATTTTCTGGTGTCATTATTTGATCAGTATTACTGTAGTATTGCTTCTGATGAAGAAATTCAGAAAAGGTTCAGAGGAAGAGATAAATAAGAACATAAATGAGAATTCAGAGATACCTGAGGAAAATGCAGCACATATGGCAGAGAAAGGAGAGGTGGAGCATGTTTGATATTCATGCGGCAGGCGTGATTGCTGTAGCATCTATTGTAACAATTCTGATCCGATTCTTTCCATTTGTGGTTTTTGGTGGAGATAAGAAGAGATCTGCGGTAATTGACTATTTAGCAGATGTACTGCCTTATGCGATCATGGGAATGCTGGTGGTTTACTGTCTGAAAAATGTGAGCCTGGTTACAGCACCTCACGGGTTGCCGGAGCTGATCGCGTGTGTGCTGGTTGTTTTGCTTCATTTATGGAAAAGAAATACACTGCTCAGTATTATAGCTGGAACAGCTGTTTATATGCTTCTGGTGCAGGCTGTGTTTTAAAAGGAGGACTCATGACATTACAGGAGATTCTTGAAAGTGTAAAAAGCGGTTCGGTATCTGTAGAAGAAGCAGAGCGGATCCTTAAGAAAGAAAGCTATGAGGAAATGGGATATGCGAAACTGGATACAAGCCGTAAGGCAAGAACAGGATTCGCGGAGGTGATCTACTGCAGTAATAAGGCAGATGAGCATCTTCTGAATATTTTTGAGAGGTTATACAGAGAAGATGGAGAAGTTTTCGGAACCAGAGCATCACAGCATCAATATGAACTGGTAAAAGAGAAATTCCCGGAGGTGGAATATGATCCGATTTCCCATATTTTAAAAATTGAGAAGAAAGATAAGAAGCGTATTGGAAAGATTGCAGTCTGCTCTGCGGGAACTGCAGACATTCCGGTTGCTGAGGAAGCTGCGCAGACAGCAGAATATTTCGGTACAAATGTGGAACGTATTTATGATGTGGGAGTTAGTGGAATGCATCGTTTATTTTCCAGACTGGAGACGATCCAGAGTGCGAACTGTGTAGTTGCAGTTGCAGGAATGGAGGGTGCTCTTGCCAGTGTGATGGGAGGTCTGGTGAGCAGACCGGTGATCGCAGTGCCGACTTCGGTAGGATATGGTGCAAGCATGCATGGACTTTCCGCACTTCTTACAATGATCAATTCCTGCGCAAATGGAATTGCAGTGGTGAATATTGATAACGGTTACGGAGCCGGATATCTGGCAACGCAGATTAATCGTCTGGCGGCCGGGGCTGAGAATGACGAGATCAATCAGAGAAAATAAACAATGAAAAATTAACAGGAGAAAACAACTTATGGGAAAAACATTATATCTGGAATGCTATTCCGGAATCAGTGGAGATATGACGGTAGCTGCACTTCTGGATCTGGGGGCAGATCAGGAAGTACTGGAAAAAGCATTAAAAAGCCTTCCGGTTTCCGGGTTTGAAATAAAGATCAGCCGTGTGGTAAAGTCAGGAATTGATGCATGTGATTTTGATGTGATATTGGACGAAGAACATGAAAATCATGATCATGATATGGAATATCTGCATGGACATTTTCATGAACACAGTCATGAGCACGGTCATGAGCATGAGCATAGTCATGAGCACAGTCATGAGCATGGAACTGAATGCCATGACCATGAAGATCACCACCATGATGAGCATTCTGCTCACGGTCACCATCATCATGAACACAGAGGCATGAAGGAAATCCGGCAGATCATAGAACAGGGAGATATGACCCCAGGGGCACGTGATCTGGCACTGCGAATCTTTGAAATTCTGGCTTTGGCAGAGAGCAAAGCGCATAATGTTTCAATGGATCAGGTGCATTTTCATGAGGTAGGGGCAGTGGATTCTATTGTAGATATTGTTTCTGTGGCTGTCTGCATGGATAATCTTGGAATCACAGATGTGATCGTTCCGATACTTTATGAGGGCAGCGGCACTATACGCTGTCAGCATGGAATTCTTCCAGTACCTGTGCCGGCAGTGGCGAATGTAGTAAGTGCCAATCATCTGAAAATGAAACTGACAGAAGTAAAGGGAGAACTTGTTACACCTACAGGTGCTGCCATTGTAGCTGCTGTTAAAACAAAGGATCAGTTACCAGAAGACTTTACAGTAGAGAAAATCGGCATCGGAGCAGGCAAGCGGCAGTATGAATGTCCTGGAATTCTCAGAGGAATGTTGATTCATGAAGAAGATGCTGAAAAAAAACCTGTACAGACAGAAACGGATTTTATTGTAAAGATGGAGACTAACATTGATGACTGCAGTGGGGAAGCTCTGGGATATGTGATGGAGCGTCTTATGGAAGCCGGTGCCAGGGATGTACATTATGTTCCTGCTTTTATGAAGAAGAACAGACCAGCATGGGTCCTGACTGTGATCTGTAAAGAGGAACAGATGGAGAATCTGCAGAAAATAATTTTTGAGGAGACTACAACCATCGGTATCCGCTATACAAGAATGGAACGAAAGATTCTCAAAAGAGAACAGAGAAAGGTTCAGACACCTTACGGAGAAGCGGAGGTCAAGATTTGTACAGTGAATGGAAAAGAGCGATTTTATCCGGAGTATGAAAGCGTGGCGAAACTGAGCCGAAAGCATGGAATCTCCTGGCAGGAAATGTACGGAATCGTAAAGAAAAGTTCAGAAGAAAAGTAGATATATCTGCTGAAAAAAGAATCTGCGAATACCTGTGGTTAGATACAGGGTTCGCAGATTCTTTTTATTTATGTAAAATTATAGAGTTGAGCGAAAATTACAGTGTGCTGATTCCGTCATCATCGTAACGGTCATAATCAGCTCCGTCATATCCGATCGTCTGAATAGTTGATGGGTCAATAGCTGCAACATACTGAGCTGTATCTGCAACAGGAATCGCTTTATCTTTACGGATAAAGAGCGGTACTTCATTCAGGGCAACTTCGACATAGTGATGTCCCTTTTCCAGGACTTTTTGAGAAATCGTTCCATCCGGCAGGAATTTGATAAACATCATTTCTTCCGGCAGATATACATAACGGCCTTTGGCATTCTGGGTATAAACCGGTGCGATCATAACCTCATGGCCCAGGAGAAGCTGATCTTCCACCTGTGTTGCGAAAGAATCGTCTGTATAATCAAAAGCAAGTGGACGAAACATCAGATCATCATTTAAGGCTGCTTTCATATATTCACTGTAAATATAAGGAACAAGACGATATCTGACGCCAATCACATGACGGAAATCTTCAATATTTTCGAACTGATAAGCTTCCTGTTCTCTGGTTCCGATAGCTGCGTGGTCTCTCATAAGTGGTGTGAACACACCGAGAGCCAGCCAGCGAAGGAGCAGATCGCGTGTTGTGTTGGCGCCGAAGCCTCCCAGATCTGCACCTGTATAGAGGAAACCGCACATATTTAAAGATGGAAGCATTTTCAGGTTCAGAAGAATATGTGACCACCAGGATTTGTTGTCTCCCATCCATATACCGCCGTATCTGTGCATTCCGATGTAAGAAGAACGGGAGAACATCAGGAAACGTTTGCCTGGTGCAATCTTTTCAAAAGCCTCTCCGGCAGCACGTGTCATATTATAGCCGAAAAGGTTATGTACTTTATCGTGGCGTACTCTCTGACCGTTTACATTGTGGTAGAAACGTTTGTAATCTTCCGGATTATTTGCGAGATGACCGACTTTATCTCCAAGAGTAAATCCGGGAGCATCTTCTTTATCCAGAAAATCATTTTTTATATATTCTTTTACTTCATTTACGCCTTCCGGTGTACAGAAGATTGCCGGTTCGTTCATATCATTCCAAAAACCGTCGATTCCCTGAGAAATCAGGCGCTCATATTTCTGACCGAACCATGCCCGGGCATCGGCATTTAATACATCTGGAAAATGTGTCCAGCCTGGCCATACTGCGGCTACGAAATCACTGCCGTCTTCACGCTTACAGAAATAGTTTTTCTCTTTGCCTTCTTCGTAAACATCATAGCCGTTCTCAATTTTTACGCCGGCATCGATGATCGGGACCAGATGAATGTTTTTGTCTTTCATTGACTGGACATAAGCTTTGAAATCCGGGAAGTTTTCCTGATTTACAGTGAAATCTTTATAGTGCTCCATGTAGTCAATGTCCATATAAACCATATCGATCGGAATCTGGTTGTTTCGGTATCCGTCTGCTACATTTGTAAAGTCGTCGGCGGTGGTGTAACCCCAGCGGCTTTGTCCGAAACCGAATGCATATTTAGGTGGAATATAACTTCTGCCAATAATCTTACGGAATTGTTTGGCAATATCATAAGGAGTTTCTCCTTCAATCACATACAGATCAAGATCGGCATTCTCACAGGTGATGGATAACTGAGAAGAACGGGTATAACCAATATCGAAAGTCAGTTTGCCGGGATAATCCACGAACAGTCCGAAAGTTTCCTTTCCGGAGATTATCAGGAAGTTATGAGCACCATATAAAGAAATTTTGTCTTCTGTGTGTTCCGGATCGTCGGCGCAGTTGCTTTCGTAAAGATATCCGCGTTTATTGATTCCACGGTTGGCTTCACCCAGACCGTATATCACATCATCTGCATTCATTTCATAGTGAAAGGAAAATCCGTTTTTTACAGAAATGGTCCCGAAAGCAGGTACACCTGATTCTGCCGCAAATTCTTTTACAACTGCCTCTGTCTGGAAGGGGCATCCGTAAGTATATTTTTTAATCATGATAAAATCCTCCTTGATGGATGAAATAGTTTTTATTTTGTTTTCTTATATAATAAAACTTGGTTATAGGGATTGCACCTGATATTTTGACATATTTATGTACTATTTTGACTTTTTTGAAACTGATATAGAGAGAATCAAATACAGAGAACAGCATTTTTTGAAAAAATCCTGAAAGGAAATCAAAAATTCCCCTTCAGGATTTGTGAGATATCGATTATTTACTGAAATATTCTTTTACCAGTTTAAATACAGTTCCAGACAGAAGGAAAACTGCGATGAGGTTAGGGATAGCCATGAGACCGTTGAAGGTTTCGGCAATATTCCAGAGAAGCCCCAGGTCTACAGTTGCGCCCAGAATGGCAACCAGTGAATAGGCAACCATAAATGGACGTATAACTTTGGCAGAGAACAGAAATTCAATACAGCGTGCACCGTACAGCCCCCATCCAATGATCGTGGAAAAAGCGAAACAGCACATTGCCACAGCTGTGAAAACAGAAATCCAGTTTCCATATGTAGCAGTAAATCCGGAGATTGTAAGTTCTGCCCCGGCTGCATTTCCATAATTTACAGAAACACCGCTTACCAGAATAACCAGAGCTGTGAGAGTACAGATCACGATGGTGTCTGCAAATACCTCGAAGATACCGAACATACCCTGTTTAACGGGTTTGCTTGTATCTGCACAGGCATGAGCAATGGATCCTGTACCAAGACCGGCTTCGTTGGAGAAGATACCGCGGGAAACACCCTTCTTCATACTCATGAAGAAAGTTCCTATCACACCACCTGTAACAGCGGCCGGATTAAAAGCACCATAAACAATATCATAGAAGACACGTGGAACCTGATCAATATGAAGGATTACAACTCCCAGTGCAAGTATAATATAAAGAAGTGCCATAAAAGGAACCAGTTTCTCAGACACTCTTCCGATACGTTTCACACCGCCCAGAAGAACCATGCCGACCAGAATGGTGATTACAATACCAAGGATCAGGTTTAAGGTTCCGGTAGAGGAATCGGAGATTACATGGAAATTCAGCAATGCTGTATTGATTGCGGTAGTGATGGTATTTACCTGAGTTGCGTTTCCTGTTCCGAAAACAGTAAGAACACCGAATGCAGAATAAAGAACTGCCAGGATCTGCCATTTTTTGCCCAGACCATTTTTGATATAATACATAGGACCGCCTACATAGTCTCCGTGACGATTCCTCTCACGGAAATGAACAGCAAGGGTAACCTCTGTGAATTTCGTACACATGCCCAGGATAGCGGAGATCCACATCCAGAAAACAGCACCAGGCCCCCCGATGGCAATGGCACCTGCCACACCGGCGATGTTACCGGTACCTACAGTACCTGCCAGAGCCGTACAGACTGCCTGAAAGGGAGTCATGGAGCCATCGGAGGCTTCTTTCTTTTTAAATATTCTGCCCAGAGTGGTTTTGATTGCATAGGGAAACTTGCGGATCTGAAGAAATTTCATCCGCAGACTCAGATAGAGTCCAACGCCGATAATACAGATCATAGCAGGAACGCCCCAGATGAAATTATTTACGACGTTATTGATGGATTCGATTGTTTGAAGCATAATTATAAAACCTTTCTTATTTAGTATGTTCCCAGTTTAGCACATTTACGTGATACTGTACAGAAAAATGTGAGGCAGATTGCCGTATGCGGGTTGAATCAGACGAAAAAATCTGATAAATTTGGGAAAAAGAAAAGAATGAGGAGAATCAGGAAATTGAAAACAATTGCTCATATAGAAAATGACTTTCCGACCAAATTCGGGATTCCCAGACAGAGTGGAAGAGTAAAGGAATTGCGGGCGCGAATCGTGTTTGAACCGGAATACAGAAATCCGGATGCATTACGGGGACTGGAAGATTTCAGCCACATCTGGCTGATCTGGGAATTTTCTCAGGCAGCCCGAAAAGAATGGTCGCCTACAGTCCGTCCGCCCAGACTTGGCGGAAATGTAAAAAAAGGTGTATTTGCCACCAGATCTCCCTTTCGCCCTAATCCAGTGGGATTATCCTGTGTGAAACTGGAGAAGATAGTAATGGAAGAGAAATTAGGTCCTGTCCTGTATGTGACAGGGGCAGACCTGATGGACCGAACTCCCATCTATGATATCAAGCCGTATATTCCTTATGCAGACTGCCATCCAGAAGCATTAGGGGGATTTGCGGAAAATATCAAAGATTATCGGCTTCATGTGGAATTTCCACAGGAACTTCTGAACAGAATACCTGAGGAAAAACGGGCTGCACTTCTGGAGGTACTTTCCGAAGATCCCCGTCCTGCCTACCAGCATGATCCGGGACGGGAGTACGGAATGCCTTTTGGCACAAAGGATATCCATTTCCGGGTAGATGGCAGTATTCTGACTGTGTATGATGTGACAGAATTTCAAAAAAAGCATCCTTAAATTGCCGGTGGTTGTGAAAAATAACTATTTTTAAAGAATCCGGTAAGAAATACTTGCAAAATTCGACTTTATTCAATAAAATATTAGACAGACTTTACAACGGTAGAGAGTAAAAGCTGTTATAGAATATGAGGAGCAAAAAAATGAAAAAAGTAGTAAAATTCGGCGGCAGTTCTCTGGCAAACGCCCAGCAGTTTGAAAAAGTAGGAGATATCATCAGAAGTGACGAGAGCAGAAGATTTGTAGTTCCGTCAGCTCCTGGAAAAAGATTTGATGGAGATACAAAAGTTACAGATCTTCTTTACAAGTGCTATCATACAGCCGAAGAAGGTGCTGACTTCAGCGCTCAGTTAAAGGAGATTAAAGAAAGATATTATGAGATTATCCGTGGCCTGAAATTAAATCTTTCACTGGAAGATGAATTCGCACAGATCGAGGCAGACTTCAAGGCACAGGCTGGCATTGATTATGCAGCATCCAGAGGTGAATTTCTGAACGGTAAAGTGATGGCTGCTTACCTTGGATATGAATTTGTAGATGCAGCGGAAGTGATCCGCTTCGATAAAAACGGAAACTTCGACTCTGTAAAAACAGACAAGCTTTTGTCCAGAAGACTTGCCAAATGTGAAAATGCAGTAGTCCCGGGGTTCTATGGCGCTTATGAAGACGGCACTGTAAAAACTTTCTCCAGAGGTGGTTCTGATGTAACTGGTTCTCTGGTTGCCAGAGCGATCAAAGCAGATCTTTATGAGAACTGGACAGATGTTTCAGGATTTCTGGTAACAGATCCGAGAATCGTAAAGGATCCGGCAGTGATCGAAACGATTACTTACAGAGAGTTAAGAGAGCTTTCTTATATGGGTGCTACTGTACTTCATGAGGATGCAATTTTTCCTGTACGTAAAGAGGGAATCCCGATCAATATCAAAAACACAAACAGACCGGAAGATAAAGGTACTTTTATCGTAGAGAGTACATGTAAGAAACCTAAATTTACTATTACAGGTATTGCAGGAAAGAAAGGTTTCTGTTCCATTAATATCGAAAAATCCATGATGAACAGCGAAGTTGGCTTCGGCCGTAAGGTTCTTCAGGTGTTTGAAGATCAGGGAATCAACTTTGAACATATTCCATCAGGAATTGATACCCTGACTGTCTATGTACATCAGGATGAATTTGAAGAAAAAGAACAACAGGTAATCGCAGGAATCCATCGTGCAGTACAGCCGGATTTTGTAGAAATGGAATCGGATCTGGCATTGATTGCAGTAGTAGGACGCGGTATGAAATCTACCAGAGGTACAGCAGGAAGAATTTTCTCCGCATTGGCACATGCAAATGTAAACGTAAAGATGATCGATCAGGGCTCCAGTGAGCTGAACATTATCATTGGTGTAGAGAACAGAGATTTCGAGGCAGCAGTAAAGGCAATTTATGATATTTTTGTAATCACACAGATCTGATAAAGAATAGAAGAATGATAGGCCGGCAGGAATTAGAACAGATTTCTGCCGGCTTTTTACATGTGGTTTTCTTCTGTGTTATAATGCATGAAGAAGCAGATTGGAAAAAAGAAAGATTATTTGGAGGCAGAAGGGATATGGAGAAACCGGCAGTCCGTATTTCCGTCAGAAATCTGGTGGAATTTATATTGAGAAGCGGAGACCTCGATAACCGAAGAGGTGCAGCGGACAAAGAAGCTATGTTAAAGGGCAGCAGGCTTCACAGAAAAATACAAAGTCAGATGGGCAGTGAATACAGAGCCGAAGTCCCCCTGAAGCTGGAAACGGAATATGAAGATGTTCGAATTATGGTAGAAGGACGTGCAGATGGAATATTCACAGAGAATAATCAGGTCTGGGTTGATGAGATCAAAGGCGTTTACGCAGATATAGAAAAGATGGAGAAACCTGTAGCTGTACACAAAGCGCAGGCGATGTGCTATGCATGGATCAGTGCCAGAGATCAGGAACTGGAAAGTATCGGTGTACAGATGACATATGGAAATCTGGATACAGAAGAAATCAGACGTTTCCGGGAGAGTTATACAGCAAAAGAACTGGAAAGATGGTACAGAGAAGTTCTGGATGCGTATCACCAATGGATTTCGTATCAGATTGCATGGAAAAAAGAAAGAAACCAATCCATGGAAGGACTGGAATTTCCTTTTGCCTACAGGGAAGGTCAGCGAAAGATCGTTACCAGTGTCTACCATACCATATCAGCGGAAAAACAGATCTTCATTCAGGCGCCCACAGGTGTAGGAAAAACCATGTCAACGATATTTCCGGCAGTGAGGGCTGTGGGAGAGGGACTTGGTGAAAATATATTTTACCTTACGGCAAAAACTATCACCAGAACAGTGGCAGAGGAAGCTTTCCAGATATTAGGCAGGCATGGTCTGAAATTTAAGGTTATCACGATTACAGCGAAGGAAAAATTATGTTTTTGTGAGAAACCGGAGTGTAATCCGGAGAAATGTTCCTATGCAAAGGGTCATTTTGACAGAATCAATGATGCAGTCTATGAGCTTTGGACCGGTGCGGACAGATATGACAGGGCAACTCTTCTGGCGGCAGCTCAGAAATGGCAGGTATGTCCTTTTGAACTGTGTCTGGATCTGGCAGTCTGGACGGACGGCGTGATCTGTGACTATAATTATGTTTTTGATCCCAATGTTTATCTGAAACGTTTTTTCGGAGAAGGAACCTCAGGAGCATATATTTTTCTGATCGATGAGGCTCATAATCTGGTGGAACGGGGCAGAGAAATGTACAGTGCCATGTTGTCCAGGGCAGATGTGCTGGAGGCAAAGAGACTGGCGGCAAACTACAGCAAGGGGTTGGTACGTGCATTGGGAAAAGTCAACAAACAGCTTCTGACACTGGAAAAAGAATGTAAAGAATATGCAATTCTGGAGAACCCTGGAGCAGTTTCTTTAAGTATGCTTCAGGTAATGGGAGAGATGGATAAACTGCTGCAAGAACTTCGCGGGGAAGAAATGCCGGAGAAATTGCTGGATTTTTATTTTGGCGTCAGGGATTTCCTGAATATTAATGAATTGCTGGATGAGAATTATGTGGTATATACAGAAAGAGCAAATCAGGGGATGGTATGTCTGAAACTTTTCTGTGTGAATCCGGCAGAGAACCTTGGCAGATGCCTGGAGAAAGGAAAAAGTGCAGTGTTTTTTTCAGCAACTCTTCTTCCTATGGAATATTACAAAACACTTTTGAGTTCCAGAAAGGATGATTATGGAATTTATATCCAGTCTCCTTTTCAGCAGGAAAAAAGATGCATTCTTACAGGATGTGATGTGAGTAGCAGATATACCAGAAGAGGATACGAAGAATATCACAGAATTGCCTCTTATATTGCCAGAATGGTATGGACAAGAAAGGGAAATTACATGGTGTTTTTTCCGTCATACAAATTTATGGAGGAGGTCAGGGAGGTTTATGAGAATGAGTTTTCTGTGGAATGGGTCCGCTGTATTTCACAGGCGGCAGGAATGAATGAACAGGAAAAAGAGGAATTTCTTGAAGAATTTTCTGAATCAGAAGGAACTTTGGTAGGATTTTGTGTGATGGGAGGAATTTTTTCGGAAGGGATCGATCTGATGGGAGAGAAACTGATTGGAGCCATTATTGTGGGAACCGGACTTCCGCAGATCGGGACAGAACGGGAAATACTCAGGCAGTATTATAACAAAAAAGGAACAGATGGATTTGATTATGCATATCGTTATCCTGGGATGAATAAAGTTCTGCAGTCTGCCGGAAGAGTAATAAGAACACAGGAGGATGTGGGTGCGATCCTGCTTCTGGATGAACGATTCAGAGACAGGGAATACAACAGGCTGTTTCCTATTGAATGGTCAGATCGTAGAAACTGTACTTTGCAGACAGTAGAAAATGAATTAAAACAGTTCTGGGAGGAAGTCGGCACTGAATCTGGAAAATAAAGAAAGTCATTGCGGTTCCTGTAAAAAACAGGTATACTTTTTTCCATCAGAAAAAGGAGGATTCCATGAATAACAATAAAAACTTTCTGAGATATCTGTCAGCAGGAACACTGATACTGATGGTTACATCTGTAAATTCTGTTGGAGCAGCGCAGCAGAGTATGTCATCAGTAACAGAACAGGCACAGATCCGGCCTATCGGAGACGGCAGTGAAAAATATGTGATGAAAAGTGATGGATTTTACTGTCTGGATATCAGCGGAGGCAGAAGTACAGCAGCAGAGGTTCATTATTTTGATGACTTTGAAATAGACGGAACGGTTTTGAACGGTTACTATTATCATGATACAGATGGCAAATTTAAAGCATGCAGTTCTCATATGGAGCATCTGAAAAGTATTCCGGTTTACAAAGAACAGACAGAAGAAAAACTGGATGGTTTTTATTTTGTGAACAATCTGGGAAAACTCAGTGCCGCACCTCAGGTCAGATATATTGATAATCTGACACTGGATGGAACTGTATTGAATGGTTATTATTATTTTGATGAAGATGGAAAGATGGTTACAGATCCTGGAATTCATCATCTGGAAATGAACTGTTACACACAGAATTTTGATGGAAACTATTATTTCGGCGGAAGCAATGGAGCGTTGCTTCAGGAGAGTACTACTACGCCTGACGGGTTTGTGGTAGACGAGACAGGTAAAGTAATTAATCTGGATGAATTGGGAATTGAGAATCTGAAACCGCAGCTGGAGAGTATGCTGTCAGGTTATGAGGGAACATGGAGTGTTTACATAAAGAATCTCAATGAAAACAAAGAAATGGTTATAAATGATCAGCCACTGTATTCCGCAAGCCTGATAAAGGCGTTTGTAATGGCTGCAACATATGAGAATATGGAGCAGGTAAAAGCAGATGAAGGAAAGAAACTGAATACGACAGATGAGAAAACTATTGATGTAAAAATAGATGATCTGTTATGGAATATGATCACGGTCAGTGATAATGAATCACATAATGAACTTGTGAAACTTCAGACAGATACACTGGATTTTAAAAAAGGTGCGGAACTGATCAATCGTTGGCTGGAAAAAGAAGGATATACTGAAACTACTGTGCAGCATACCCTGCATCCGTCAGCTTCTGCAAAAGAAAGTCTGGGAGGAAAAAGCACAACATCTGTAAAGGACTGTGGTACACTTCTGGAAAAAATATACCGTAAAAAATGTGTCAGTGAAGATGCTTCTGATGCCATGCTTAATCTTCTTACCAATCAGCAGGAGACCTGGAAAATTCCACAGGGACTGCCGGAAGGAATCGTGTCCGCAAACAAAACAGGAGAGACAGACCAGGATCAGCATGATATAGCTATTGTATTTGGGGAGAAAACCACTTACATTCTGTGCATCATGTCAGAAAACTGTCCGGAAGGGACTGCGGTTACAAATATCCAAAATCTGTCAAAAATGGTTTATAATTATCTTAATCTATAACTGTGAGAAATTGATTTTTGCTGGAAAATCATGTATAATACCAACGAATATACCTTATACAGCCAGTACGAGAGAAAAAGGCTGTGAAAATAAGTCAGGAGGAGAAAATTAAATGCGAGTTGATGCGGACGATTTTGCCCGACCTTGCAGCTGCGGTAGGGAACACCATATCGCAGTGAAGGAAATTTTAATTGAAGCGGGAGCAGTGGAGAAGCTTGAAGAGGAAATGTCTGAGGGAATGCTGAAGGAGTATATTTCCCCACTGGTGATCTGTGATACGAACACCTATGCTGCCACTGAGGAACTGATGGAAGATATCTACGACAGATGTCAGGTGCTTGTTCTTGATGCAGAAGGGCTGCGGGCTGATCAGCATGCAGTACGGATTGTTGAGAATAATATGGAAGAAGATATTGATCTGGTCCTGGCTGTAGGTGCAGGAACTATTCATGATATCACACGGTTTGTATCTCACAGATATAAAATTCCCTTCATTTCGGTACCTACCGCAGCAAGTGGGGATGGATTTGTGTCCACAGTAGCTGCCATGGTCTGGGATGGCATGAAGAAAACTATTTCAGCAGCGGCACCTGCAGCAGTATATGCAGATACAGAAATTTTTGCGAAGGCTCCGGAGAGGCTGACAGCTGCCGGGGTATCGGATCTGATGGGCAAATATATCTGTCTGGCGGACTGGAAGATCGCCAGTCTGGTCACAGGAGAATATTTCTGCAGCGAAGTGGTGAGACTGGAGGAAAAAGCATTGAAATCAGTGAAATCCTCTCTGCGCGCTATTGCAGCGGGTGAGGAAGATGAAATGGAGCAGCTGATGTATGGTTTGATTCTTTCAGGATTAGCCATGCAGATGATTGGAAACTCCAGACCGGCATCCTGCGCAGAGCATCATCTTTCACGTTTATGGGAAATGCAGGTGATCAATGGACCACTGGATGCACTTCATGGTGAAAAGGTCTCGGTGGCTTCAATGATCGTGCTGGGGGAATACAAGAGGATTGCCCGTGCTATCAGAGAGGGTCGTTGTCACGCAAAAGCTTATGTAAATGAGGATCAGGATCTGCTGGAAAAAATTTTCAAAAAAAATGGCAGGCTGGAAGCTATACAGAAAGAGAACACACCGGAACCACTGGAGAGTATACAGCCTGAACATCTGGAGTATTGTCTGGAGGAAATTGCAGAGATCATTGATGCACTTCCTGATGTGGATGATATGCGTTATATGCTGGAGAAAGCAGGCTGCGCAGTGGATGTGAGTGACATAGGTCTGGATTCATCGGTAATCCCGTTGAGTTTGAGACTGGCACCGTATACAGAGAGGCGTTTAAGTTTCTTGCGAATCAGCAAAATGCTGGAGATCAGAGGAGAATAGAAGATGCGTGTAGGAATGGGATATGATGTACACAGATTAGTAGAAAACAGGGAGCTGATCCTTGGCGGTGTGAAAATCGACTGGGAAAAGGGGCTGCTTGGTCATTCAGATGCAGATGTTCTCATCCATGCAGTGATGGACGCACTTTTGGGAGCTGCGGCACTGGGAGATATCGGAAAACATTTTCCGGATACGGATCCTGCATACAGTGGGATTTCCAGTATTCTCCTTCTGGAACATGTGACAAAACTGCTGAGAGAGAATCACTATGAGATCGGGAATATTGATGCGACTGTTATTGCACAGAAGCCGAAGATGGCACCTCACATTGCCCAGATGCGTACTAACATGGCAAAAGCTATGGGCATAGAAGAATCTCAGCTTAATATCAAAGCTACCACAGAAGAAAAACTGGGATTTACAGGAAGAGAAGAAGGAATTGCTTCGCAGGCCATCTGTCTGATTTATGAAAAGAACGAATAACTGGAGGAACAGATAAAATGAAACTTTTTAATACATTAACCCGCAGAAAAGAGGAATTCGTACCCCTGGAAGAAGGAAAGGTACGTATGTATGTCTGCGGACCAACTGTTTACAACCTGATCCATATTGGCAATGCACGCCCCATGATCATTTTTGATACAGTGCGCCGTTATATGGAATACAAAGGATATGAAGTAAACTATGTTTCCAACTTTACTGATGTAGATGATAAGATCATTAAGAAGGCCATTGAAGAAGGGGTAAGTGCCCAGGAAATTTCCGAGAGATACATTGCAGAATGCAAAAAAGACATGGAAGGTATGAATGTAAAGCCTGCTACCACCAATCCACAGGCAACACAGGAAATTGATGGTATGATCAATATGATACAGACTCTGATCGACAAAGGATATGCTTATCCGGCAGCTGATGGCACTGTATATTTCAGAGTCAAGAAATTCAAAGAATATGGAAAACTCTCTCATAAAAATCTGGATGATCTTCAGTCAGGTTTCCGTTCTCTCCAGGTATCAGGAGAAGATCAGAAAGAAGATCCGCTGGATTTCGTTCTCTGGAAACCGAAGAAAGAAGGAGAACCGTCCTGGCCATCACCGTGGTGCGACGGACGTCCAGGCTGGCATATTGAATGCTCTGTAATGGCAAAAAAATATCTGGGTGATGAAATTGATATTCACGCAGGCGGCGAGGATCTGATCTTCCCACATCATGAAAATGAGATCGCACAGAGCGAATGCAGCAACGGAAAGATTTTTGCAAAGTATTGGATGCACAATGCATTCTTAAATATTGATAACAGAAAAATGTCCAAGTCCCTGGGAAATTTCCGTACAGTTCGGGAAATCAGTGAACAGTATGATCTGCAGGTGCTTCGCTTCTTTATGTTAAACGCACACTACAGAAGCCCGCTGAATTTCAGTGCGGATCTTATGGAATCAGCAAAGAACGCGCTGGAGCGTATCACGGATGCGGCTGCAAACCTTAAGGACAGAAAGAAATCTGCACAGACAGAAACAGCTACAGAAGAAGAGAAAGCACTTCTGTCTCAGTCTCAGGAATTTGTAAAGAAATTTGAAGAGGCTATGGATGATGATTTTAACACGGCAGATGCGCTGGCTGCAATTTTTGAACTGGTTAAATTTGCCAATACAAATTTAACAGAAAGCAGTTCCGCAGAGTTTACGGGCGCACTTCTTGATACTCTGGTGACACTTTGTGACGTACTTGGTCTGAAAGCAGTAAAAAAGGAAGAAATTCTGGACAAAGAGATTGAAGATCTGATCGCAGAACGTCAGGAAGCAAGAAAGGCAAAGAATTTTGCAAGAGCAGATGAAATACGTGATGAGCTTCTGGCAAAGGGAATTATCCTGAAGGATACCCGTGAAGGTGTAAAATGGAAGAGAGCTTAAAAAATTTCAAGGAGACTTTCAGCCTGGGAGACAGGGATCTTCGGACTTATTCTCCTTTGACGCTGGCATATATCGGAGACGGGATTTATGAACTGGTGATCCGTACTATTCTGGTAAAGAGGGGAAACTGTCCCGTAAATCAGCTTCACAGAAAAGCCAGCAGTCTGGTAAAAGCAGGAGCCCAGTCTGCAATGATGGAGATCATCGAGCCTATGCTGACGGAAGAAGAGCACAGTGTTTATAAAAGAGGAAGAAATGCTCATTCTCCGACTATGGCAAAGCATGCGACTATGGCGGATTACAGAAGAGCCACAGGTTTTGAAGCACTGATGGGATATTTATATTTAAAAGAAGATTTCGACAGGATCACAGAACTGGTTCATGCCGGAATCGGAGAGGATCAGATATGAGTGAACAGATAGAAGGACGTAATGCGGTTCTGGAAGCTTTTCGTTCCGGCAAATGTGTAGACAAATTGTTTATCCTGGACGGATGCCAGGACGGACCGGTGCGTACCATTGCCAGAGAGGCAAGAAAAAAAGATACGATCATTAATTATGTGGCAAAAGAACGTCTGGATCAGTTAAGTGAAACAGGTGCACATCAGGGAGTGATCGCGCAGGTTGCTGCTTATGAGTATGCAAGTGTAGAGGATATTCTGGAAAGAGCCAGAGAAAAAGGAGAGGATCCATTTATCTTTATTCTGGATAACATTGAGGACCCGCATAATCTGGGAGCAATCATCCGTACTGCAAATCTGGCAGGAGCGCATGGGGTTATTATTCCAAAGAGACGGGCAGTTGGTCTGACTTCTACTGTAGCGAAAACCTCAGCAGGAGCGTTAAATTATACGCCTGTTGCGAAGGTGACCAATCTGGCGCATACCATTGATGAACTGAAAGAACAGGGAATGTGGTTCGTATGCGCAGATATGGGCGGAGAAACCATGTATAATCTTAATCTGACAGGTCCCATCGGAATTGTAATCGGTAATGAGGGCGAGGGCGTCAGCAGACTGATAAAGGAAAAATGTGATTTTGTAGCATCTATTCCTATGAAAGGTGATATAGATTCTCTGAACGCTTCTGTGGCAGCAGGTGTTCTGGGATATGAGATCGTCCGACAGAGACTGCAGAAAAAATAAAAATATGAAAGAGACAAGGAAATGAGAGGCAGTTATGAATCCATATGATGCGATAAGTGATGAAGAGCTGATTCTTCGTTTTAAGAACGGAGAATCAGAAATACTGGACTACCTCATGGAAAAGTATAAAGATATGGTGAGAAAGAAGGCAAGAGCCATGTTTCTCATAGGCGGGGATAATGATGATCTGATCCAGGAGGGAATGATCGGTCTGTTTAAGGCAGTTCGTGATTACCAGCCAGACAGGGAGGCTTCCTTTCAGACATTTGCACGGATGTGTGTGGACCGCCAGATTTATAATGCGATTCAGAATTCAAACAGGCAGAAACATCAGCCACTCAATTCCTATATCTCTCTTAGCCAGGATCCGGGAGAAAGTCAGGAGCAGGTCCTGGATATGTGGGCAGATAATCCGGAATCTATCATTATAGATCAGGAAAATGTCCGCAGCCTGGAACAGGAGATCACCTGCACGTTAAGTCCCATGGAGAATCGGGTTCTGGAACTTTACCTGAATGGAATGGGGTATACGGAGATTGCCGATATGATGGAGAAAACACCCAAATCCATTGATAACGCACTTCAGAGAATCCGCAGTAAGATCAAAGAACAGTTAAAAAATACAAATAGCAGAAATAATTTAAAATAGGGATTGACAACCAGAGCATATTTTGGTAACATAAACAACTGTGAACGGCAAGTCCGGCACAATGCTGATGTGGCTCAGAGGTAGAGCACTTCCTTGGTAAGGAAGGGGTCACGGGTTCAATTCCCGTCATCAGCTTTTTTTTGTACTTAAATTCAGATGCTCAGGCAATGGCACAGGCTGTTGAATGTCTTTGAAAAACATAAAAGCAGGAGGAAAAGAAATGGAGAACGAAACAGTTTCCAAGAATTTTATTGAGAATATCATTGATAAAGATTTGGCAGAGGGAGTCTATGACACGGTGCATACACGTTTCCCGCCGGAACCGAATGGATATCTTCATATTGGCCATGCGAAGTCTATTCTTTTAAACTATGGACTGGCCCAGGAATATCATGGTAAATTTAACATGAGATTTGATGATACCAATCCGACCAAGGAGAAAAGTGAATTCGTAGAATCTATCAAAGCCGATATCAAATGGCTTGGTGCTGACTGGGAAGACAGACTTTTCTTTGCATCTGATTATTTTGATCAGATGTATGAAGCTGCAGTTAAACTGATCAAAAAGGGAAAAGCTTACGTATGTGACCTGACTGCAGAGCAGATTCGTGAATATCGTGGAACTCTTACAGAGCCGGGCAAAGAGAGCCCTTACAGAAACAGAAGTGTGGAAGAAAATCTTCAGCTCTTTGAAGAGATGAGAGATGGCAAATATGCTGATGGAGAGAAAGTACTCCGTGCAAAGATTGATATGGCATCCCCAAATATGAATATGCGTGATCCGGTTATTTATCGTGTTGCTCATATGACACATCACAGAACAGGAGATAAATGGTGCATTTATCCAATGTACGATTTCGCGCATCCGATCGAAGATGCCATTGAAGGAATTACACATTCTATCTGTACTCTGGAGTTTGAAGATCACAGACCACTTTATGACTGGGTAGTGAGAGAGTTGGAATATCCACAGCCACCGAAGCAGATTGAATTTGCCAAACTGTATCTGACAAATGTTGTTACAGGTAAGCGTTATATTAAGAAGCTGGTAGAAGATGGAATCGTAGATGGATGGGATGATCCACGCCTGGTTTCCATTGCTGCTTTGCGTCGCCGTGGCTTTACACCGGAATCTATTAAAATGTTCGTAGATCTCTGTGGTGTATCCAAAGCAAACAGTTCTGCAGACTATGCAATGCTTGAATACTGTATCCGTGAGGACCTTAAACTGAAACGACCGCGCCTGATGGCAGTGCTTGATCCGATCAAACTGGTGATCGATAACTATCCGGAAGGACAGGTAGAGTATCTGGAAGCTCCGAATAATATGGAGAATGAAGAACTTGGAGTACGTAAGCTTCCATTTGGCAGAGAACTTTATATTGAAAGAGAAGATTTCATGGTAGATCCGCCTAAGAAATATAAAAGAATGTTCCCTGGAACAGAAGTGCGCCTCATGAATGCTTATTTTGTTACCTGCACAGGCTATGAAGCAGATGAAGACGGAACTGTGCGTGTAGTACACTGTACTTATGATCCTGCTACCAAAGGTGGAAATGCACCGGATGGAAGAAAGGTAAAAGGAACTATCCACTGGGTAGAAGCAAGTTGTGCAGGACAGGCAGAAGTTCGTCTTTATGAAAATATCGTAGATGAAGAAAAGGGTGTATACAATAAAGAAGACGGATCCTTAAATGTAAATCCAAATTCCCTGACAAAGGTAACTGCTTACGTAGAACCTGCTCTTATGGAAGCAAAAGGCTATGATAGCTTCCAGTTTGTAAGAACTGGATTTTTCTGCGCAGATATTCGGGATTCCAGAGAAGGTGCACCGGTCTTTAACCGTATCGTATCTTTGAAGAGTTCTTTTAAATTGCCGAAAGCCTGAGAAAATAAAAACGTAAAATACAGGAAAAATGCGCCGTACATTTACAGCACGGCGCATTTTTTATGCTTTATGTTGCGGAAAACTGCCAACGCAGATTCTGCAGGTATCTGAGTGTATTATTTTTCTTCTGGAACTGATTCTTCCGGAGCTGCTTTTTCTGATTCAGGTTCTTTCTCAGGCTCAGCCTGCTCCTGTGCGCCGGATTCTTCAGCAGAAGTGGTATCTTTTTCTTCGCCTTCGGAAGCTGCCTCTTCTGTGGAAGCTTTTTCTTCTGTGGAAGTTTCTTCAGAATGGACGGAAACATTTTCCCATGCCTGGAAATTCTCGGAAGCTTCTTCCTCCTCTTTTTCTTCTGATTCTACAGGGATATCGAAATCTTCATCAAAGTCATCTTCGAAATCTAATTCCTCACTGTGGGAGCTTTTTTTGGCCAGTACTGCAGCTATCGCACCGGCAGCGGCAGCAGTCAGAGCGCCGATTGCCACAAATCCCCAATATTTGTTGATCTTTGCCATATGATATTGACTCCTTTCTGATCTTCTCCTATTTCCTGCTGATATGATCGGATATAGGTTATACCTATTTTAATACTTTTTACTCTAAAAGAAAAGGGGAAACTTTCAGTAAAAGCGGTTGCACCCCCTATGAATACAGGGTATACTATGACAGGAAAGAAGAGGAGAAATTTATGAGAAAAATTATTTTGGCATCTGCTTCTCCGAGACGAAAACAATTGCTGTCGAAAGCCGGAGTATCTTTTACAGTGATACCTGCAGAAGGAGATGAAAGGCGAACTTCCGAAGATCCTGGAGAAGCTGTACAGCAGCTGGCACATGATAAAGCTGCGTGGGTTGCACGGTCACTGGTGGAATGTGAAGAGGGAACTTTGGTGATCGGGTCGGATACGATTGTTGTATTTGAAAATAATATTCTGGGTAAACCGAAAAACCAGAAAGATGCAGCAGAAACATTGGAGAAGCTGCAGGGAAACACACATCAGGTTTATACTGGAGTGACGGTTCTGGAGCGAAAAAACGGTGAATGGGAAGAACATACTTTTTTTGAGAGCACAGATGTAACATTTTATCCTGTTTCACATGAAGAAATACTGGACTATATCGCAACAGGAGAACCCATGGATAAGGCAGGAAGCTATGGAATTCAGGGGCTTTTCGGAATTTATGTAAAAAGCATCTGCGGAGACTACAATAATGTGGTGGGGCTTCCGGTAGCAAGACTGTTTTACGAAATGAAGAAATCAGGAATTAATTTGAGAGGATGACGAAAGATGATCAAAGCATGTATATTCGATCTGGATGGAACTTTGGCGGATACACTGGATTCCATGGCATATGTTACCAATGAAGTTATGCAGAAATATGGGCTGAAAACATTACCTACAGATAACTTCAGATATTACAGCGGAGAGGGAGCTGATATGCTGATGAAAAGAGCTCTGAAAGATGCGGGAGATAAGGAACTTGTGCATTATGAAGAGGGACGTAAACTTTACAGAGAGATGTTTGCAGCAGACCCTATGTATAAGGTTGTCCCTTATGAAGGAATGCCGGAAACTCTTAGAAAACTGAAGAAGTCCGGAAAGCGTCTTGCAGTATGTTCCAATAAGCCTCATCCTGCAGCTGTGAAAGTTATTGCACAGCTTTATGGAGATGAATTTGATATGGTGCTTGGACAGAGCGATGCAATCCGGAGAAAACCGGCACCGGATGGTCCTTTGATGATTGCTGAGAAATTTGGGGTCAGACCGGAAGAGTGTATGTATATAGGCGACACCAGTACAGATATGAAAACCGGAAAAGCAGCAGGAATGTTTACAGTAGGTGCGTTGTGGGGATTTCGTGATCGTAAAGAACTTAATGAAAACGGAGCTGATATTGTTGCAGAACATCCATCAGATCTGGTAAGAATATGCGGGGAACATAACAATGATTAAAATGGTGGCCAGTGATCTGGACGGAACATTGCTTCTGAATAAGGCACAGTCACTTCCGGAAGATATTTTTCCACTTATCAGGAAATTGAAAGAATTGGGAATTATTTTTGTGGCGGCCAGTGGCAGGCAGTATCCGAACATGAAAAAATTGTTTGCTCCGGTAGCGTCGGAAATTGCATATGTTAGTGAAAACGGAGCTCTGGCTGTAGATCATGGGAAAGTTCTATATGAAGATTCTTTTGACAGGAAAGTTGCAGAGGAGATTATTGAAGCAATCCTTGCTAAAAAAGATGCAGAGTTTACCTGCTCTGCGAAAGATTATCATTATCTTATGCCGAAAACGGAACGGTTCTGGAAGCATATGGTCAACGAAGTAAAAAATGACTGCAAACTGATAAGAGGACTGGAAGAAATGACAGATCCGATTATGAAGCTGGCAGTTTATGAACCATTCGGACTTACAGATGAATCTGTGAAATACTGGAAGGAAAGATTTTCGAAATACTGTACAGTGGTAACTTCCGGGAATGACTGGATCGATTTTGTTCCTTTTGGAACCAATAAGGCCAAGGGAATCTGTGAATATCAGAAACGTTATGGAATCCTGCCAGAAGAATGTATGGCGTTTGGAGACGAATATAATGACGTCGAAATGTTAAGATCAGTAAAATACGGTTTTGCCATGGAACATGCAAAAGATGGTGTAAAAGCTGCAGCGGCTTATACCACACAGAGTGTAGAAAAAACTCTTGAAAAACTGATCATGGCAAAGGGGAAAATTGAGGAGGTAATTTAAATGTATACAGAAGAATGCATTAACATATTTCTTGAAAATCAGGGACAGCTGTTTCCACAGCCTGTAGCTTCATCTTATGAGGAAGCGGAGGCTTTCCTGGAGGATTGTATGGCAGTGGTTGTAGATTCTGTTGCAGAAGTAAGAGAGTATCTGGAAGATATGGGAGCAGATGTAGACGGTATGTCAGACGAAGAACTGGAGGAAGCCAGTGAAGTATTTCCTCTGCCAGATGGAAAATATCTGATCGTAGAAGGATAAACTCGAAAACTGCAAATTACATTAAAAAAATATGAAATGATATAATTACCACAGACGGAGAATAAAAGGAGATTTCGTTACTTGAGATACGATAAGAAACAGTGACTGATTTTTCCGGGAAAAAATCATGAATATTTTATAATGTGAAAAGGAGGATGGCAAATGAAAAGAAAGAGATTTCTGGCAGTTGTCATGGCAGTACTCATGGTACTTACGCTGCTTCCATCCATGGCTTTTGCAGCAGCTCAGTCAGGCGAACTGGGAGGAAAGCTGAAGATTAAGGGTTTTGCAGCAGTAGGAACAACATTGAGTGCAGATTATACGAAAGTAACACCAGAGGGAGTAACAGATGATGATGTTACTTTTTCATGGTCAAGACAGACCGGTGAGAAGGAACTGGTTGAAGTAGGAACTGAGAAGAATTATACAGCAACTCAGGATGATCTGGGTTATAAACTGGTTCTTACAGTTACAGGACTGGATGGATCAGGATTGACAGGTACATTGACTGCAAAAACACCTGAGGTTGCTGCAACAGAGGAAGAAGCAAAAGCGGCAGCACAGCAGCAGGAACAGGATGAACAGACATCAGAGGACGAATCGTCTGTAGAGGGAAGTCTGGAAGAAAATAACACAGATCAGGGAACTCAGGCTGATCAGAATGTTGAACAGATTGATGAAAGCCAGAACACTGATGAAAATCAGAGCTCCGATGTACAGACAGAAGATCCGGAAGATGCACAGCAGACAGATGACACACAGAATGCTGATGAAATGCATATTTATACAGAGTCCGAACTTCAGCCTGACGGTACAGAGAAAACATCTGATCATACATCGAAAGAGGAAGCAGTTTATGATGCCCAGGCATATGTGGATGGTGAAGATGAAGAATCCCCCGTATGTGATTTCGGAACGGTAACAACCTCAGATGAAACAGAAAGTCAGACCATGTTTGTGGACATTAAAAATACGGGAACAGAAACACTGAATTTCAAATCCATCAGTCCGGAACACTTTATGGTGGCTGATATAGAGAAACCTCTGGCAGCAGGAGAATCTGTCAGTGTATGGGTTCAGCCAAGAGACGGACTGGAGCCTGGAACTTATGATGATGTTATTACGTATGAAACTGAAGAGGGGGCAGAAGCTTCCTTTGAAGTAAAGGCAGTTGTGGAAAGTGCTGAACCGTCTGAAACTGAAACTCCGGAACCGACAGAAGAACCTGCAGAGGAGGAAGATAAAGAACCGGCAGGCACATTAGAACCGTCCGACGATTCAGAAAATCCTGAACTGGAAAGAAATATTACTGTGGATCAGGAATCGCTGAGTTTTGGAGATCTGGATGAAGGATATCAGCAGGTGAATGAAGTACAGACAGTTACTGTTGAGAAAAATGGCGATGTAACACTGGAAGAACCTCAGTCAGAGTATTTTGATGTTACTCTGGCACAGGAAGATGACAGTTCCGCAGTTTATAATGTTCAGCCGAAGATGGGACTGGAAGTTGGAAAACACAGTGACACAATTTTATTTACGATTGCAGAAGATCCGGATATAACAGCTGAAGTTACGGCAGAAATTACGGTAAATGAAGTAAAGAATCCGAAACTTACTGTGAGTCCTCAGGAAATAAATTTCGGAAAGATGGAATCCGGTTACAGTGAAGCACCATCTGCCCAAAATGTTACTGTTACAAATGAAGGAAATACGGATATAATTTTAAGCAGACCAGAGAGTGTAAGTTTCAAAATCGGAAAACTTTCAGCAGCAGAACTGGCTCCAGGAGAAAGCAGTACATTTAAGATCCGTCCACAGGACAGCCTGAAAGAAGGAAATTATGTGGAATCCATTGTGATTCCAAATGATCAGGGTATCAGTCTTATGATAAATGTGAAATTCACAGTAACAGCGAAAACAATAAAGCTGACTGGAATTCAGACACCTGTAGATATAACAGGAGTAAAGAATGGTACAGAGAAAT
This sequence comes from uncultured Blautia sp., assembly GCA_934409175.1. Lineage (GTDB taxonomy): Bacteria > Bacillota > Clostridia > Lachnospirales > Lachnospiraceae > Blautia_A. Next base: position 31,087 of record CAKRVX010000001.1, on the reverse strand, counting down.
CAGCGAAAGCGCTGGGACTGCCATCCAGTGTTGTGATTAATACAACAAATGGAGATATGAAAGCAAAAGTTCAGTGGAATGTAAAGGAAAGTTCGTATGATCCTTCCGTAAAAAAGGCTCAGACATTTAAGGTGAAAGGAACTATTACACTTCCTGATGGCGTTGAAAATCCAGATGGTGTTAATCTGATCACTGCAGTAAATGTAACTGTAAAATCCGGACGTACAGCAAAGATCGCGGACCCTTCAGATAATAAGATCAAAGGTATAAGTCAGGATGGATATACGACTCAGTCAAAGATTACATTTGAAGCAGTCGGCGCAGGTATGGATAATCAGAATCCTGGAAAAGGTGATACACGTTATGTTCCATATAACTGGAAAGTACTGAATACCAACAGTTGGAGCCAGGCACCGTATACTGCTGCGTTTGGAATTACAAAGGCTGGAACCTATACACTTACAGTGGTGTTTGATCAGCAGAAGTATAACGGAAGCAAATGGAAAAATACAGGTTCACAGGATACCAAACAGGTAAGTTTTACTATTGCTCAGGGGCAGCAGATTACTGCAACACCAACACCGCAGCCTAATGGAGCAAACCAGAAGGCGGCTGTAAAAACGGGGGATACGACTAATATTATTCCACTTGTGATTCTTCTGGTGATTGCTGCAGGATGTATAGCAGGTGTTGTGATTTACAGAAAGAAAAAGAAATAATGAAATTGATTGTTAGCACTCATTTTTAATGAGTGCTAATTTTTTCTTGACTTTTAGAAAAAATGGTATTACTATATCTTTCAGAGATGTAGTTTCCACATAATCAGGAAACTATAACAGAAAAATAGTTGTTTGGCAGAGCAATATAAATCAGCTGAACGGTTATAAAGACAAAAAGAAATAAGGAGTGTGGACAAAATGGCTGTAAAACATGGAAGTTTATCAATTAACAGCGAAAATATTTTCCCAATCATTAAGAAGTGGCTGTATTCAGATCACGATATCTTTGTAAGAGAATTGGTATCCAATGGATGCGATGCAATTACCAAACTGAAGAAACTGGAAGTAATGGGAGAATATACATTTCCGGATGACTATAAACCAGAAATTCAGGTGATTGTAAACCCGGATGAGAAAACTTTGAAATTCATTGATAACGGTATTGGTATGACTGCCGAGGAAGTTGAAAAATACATTACTCAGATTGCGTTTTCAGGTGCAACTCAGTTCCTGGAGAAATATAAAGATAAAACCACTGATGATCAGATGATTGGTCATTTTGGACTTGGTTTCTACTCTGCATTTATGGTAGCAGATGAAGTACACATTGATACACTTTCTTTCACAGAAGGCGCTCAGCCTGTACATTGGTCTTGTGATGGCGGAACAGAGTACGACATTCAGGAAGGAAACAAGACTACAGTAGGAACAGAAATCACATTGTTCCTGAACGAGGATTGTCTGGAATTTGCAAATGAATACCGCATGCGTGAAATCCTTGAAAAATATTGTTCCTTTATGCCGGTTCCAATCTACCTTTCCAAAGCAAATGCACCTCAGGAATATGAGACCATTGATGAATCTGAATTGAGAGATGATGATGTAGTTGTAGAACATATTCATGAAGATGCAAAGACAGAAGAAAAAGAAAATGAAAAGGGCGAGAAAGAAACCGTAGAGGTTTCTCCTGCAAAGGATAAGGTAAAGATTAATAAACGTCCGGTTTCCATCAGCGATACTAATCCATTATGGATGAAACATCCGAATGAATGTACAGATGAGGAATATAAAGAATTTTACCGTAAGGTATTTATGGATTATAAAGAACCGCTGTTCTGGATCCATCTGAATATGGATTACCCATTTAACCTGAAAGGTATTTTGTATTTCCCGAAGATCAATACAGAATATGATTCTATTGAAGGAACCATCAAGCTGTATAATAACCAGGTATTTATTGCAGATAATATCAAAGAAGTGATTCCTGAATTCCTTCTGCTTCTGAAAGGTGTGATTGATTGTCCGGATCTGCCGCTTAATGTATCCAGAAGTGCATTGCAGAACGATGGATTTGTGCAGAAAATTTCTGAATATATTTCAAAGAAAGTTGCAGATAAACTGACAGGAATGTGTAAAACTGATCGTGAATCCTATGAGAAATACTGGGATGATATCAGTCCGTTTATCAAATATGGATGTATCAAAGATACAAAATTTGCAGAGAAAATGGGAGAGTATGTACTTTTCAAGAATCTTGATGGTAAATATCTTACATTAAAAGACTGCATCGAAGAAAATAAGAAAGAAACAGCAGAAGAACAGAAAGAAGAAAAAGCAGAGACTACTGAGGAAAGTACAGACAAATCAGAAGAGAAAGAACCTGAGAAAACCATAATCTTCTATGTCACTGATGAAGTTCAACAGAGCCAGTATATCAATATGTTCAAAGAAGCTGGCAAGGATGCGGTGATCCTGAAGCATAATATTGACAGCGCATTTATTTCCAGTCTTGAACAGAAGCATCAGGATGTTCAGTTCAAGAGAATAGATGCAGACCTGACAGAGGAAATGAAAGGTGAGGGAACTGCAGATGAAGCTACAGTAAAAGAACTGACAGAACTGTTCCGTAAAAATCTGAATAAAGATAAACTGGAAGTTCATGTGGAGAATCTGAAGAATGAAAATATTTCTGCTATGGTTACACTTTCTGAAGAAAGTCGCCGTATGCAGGACATGATGAAGATGTATAATATGTATGGAATGGATCCAAACATGTTTGGTGGTCAGGAAACACTGATCCTGAATGCAAATCATCCACTGGTGAAATATCTGGCAGAGAATAAGGAATCAGACAAAGCACCTGTTATTTGTGAACAGTTGTATGACCTGGCTATGATGAGCCACAAGCAGCTTTCTCCGGAAGAGATGACCAAATTTGTACAGAGAAGTAATGAAGTACTTCTGATGCTTACAAAATAATATAAATAACAAAAAACAACAGTTCAGGAACAATCTGGACTGTTGTTTTTTTGCATTTTGTATTGACAAATGTCGTATAAATTTTTATGATTAAATTGCTGATATTTTAATATAACTCTATAGATTTTATGTGAAAAGTGACAATGATTTCCGAATGACAAAGCTGCCAGATATGTGTGTTTAACAGGAAAATGTGTATAACTGAGAATCCTGAACATACAGATATGATGTTCAGCAGAATGTTAGGAGGAAAAAGTATGAGTGAAATTTACAGTTTAATAAGAAGACTTGGAGCAACATCAAAGTATAAAGGATATTATTACGTTGCGGAAGCAGTCAGGATGGCACAGGGACTTCAGGAACGTCCAATGAAAATTACAAAGGATATTTATCCAATCCTTGCCAGAAAATATAAATCAACTCCGTCAAATGTAGAACATAATATTCGTACATTGATCAATCTGTGCTGGATGAGTCATAAAGAAACTCTGGAAGAAATTGCAGGATGTACTATGGATGATAAGCCAACAAACAGCGAATTTATAGATATCCTTGCATATTATTTATATAATTCTCATGACACGATGGCACAGTAAATGTGTTGCCTGGATTAAAGTGTTTGAAAACTGCAGATATTACAGAATCTGGAATGGGATATTTTGGTCTGAGAAGAAATGACGAATCGTTTCATCCCATAAGTGTTCAGGACGTTTATCCGGACAGAAAGCAGCGTAAGACACACCAGTCGTACATAACAGAGAATCATTTCTATATTGAAGGTTAAGGCAGAAACTGCAGAATGGAACAGAGTCAGTATAACCTGATTGCTCAAGAAGTTTTTTTGCCTGGCTATGGGAAAGCTGCAATATGATTTTAAAGTTCAGAGGCGTACGTTTGCCACGGATAACTGAAAAACAGTATGATTTTATGTCACGCCACTGAGAATATTCAATCTGATTGCTTTTGTACATGGCGGCAGTATCTGTATCAAAAAAATTTTGCTGAAGCCTTCCGTCAATGGTGAAAGTATTAAAAGTAGTGACAGAGGCCTCCACAAGGAAAAATCTGTCAAATACTTCACCAATCAGAAGTTTATTCATGAAATCTTTTACATCGATAATAGAAAATGCGATCATAAGAATCCTTTCTTTGCTCCCTGAAATTCAGCCAGACTTTTGGAAGTCTGGCAGGATAAGGGAGCGTCTTTTTGATTATAAATCACTTTTGAAAAAAAGAACAGTGTTTTTATGAAAAAGTCTTTTCAAACAGTAGACAGTATGATAATATATATCTGGTATTTAAAACTACATATAATGGAAAAGAGGACGATATAATTGAGATATAAGATTGTCATAGATAGTTGTGGAGAACTTTTGGATGAGTGGAAAAACGATGAACATTTTGAATCTGTTCCCCTTACTCTGATGGTGGGAGCTGAACAGATTATAGATGATGAGACTTTTGATCAGAAGGACTTTTTGAAAAAAGTGGCTGATTGTCCAGAGTGCCCGAAATCAGCCTGCCCTTCTCCTGAAAGATATATGAAAGCATATGACTGTGAGGCGGAACATATTTATGTTGTTACCCTTTCAGCAGAGCTGAGTGGCTCTTATAACAGTGCACTTTTGGGACGAAATCTCTTTCTGGAAGATTATCCGGAAAAGAAAATCCAGGTATTTAATTCCTGTTCTGCATCTGTAGGACAGACATTGATCGCAATGAAGATTAAGGAATGTGAAGAAGCAGGTATGAGCTTTAAGGAAGTAGTTTCTGCTGTGGAACATTATATAAAAGGACAGCATACGTTTTTTGTACTGGAGAATCTGGACACCTTAAGGAAAAATGGACGTTTGAGCAAAGTGAAAGCACTGGTGGCGAGCGCATTGAAGATTAAACCGGTTATGGGATCTACGGATGATGGAAATATCTGTCAGTTGGATCAGGCCAGGGGTATGAACCGTGCCATAATTAAAATGGTAGAGCAGGTTATTGAGAAAACAGCAGACAGTGGAGAAAAAATACTGGCTATCAGTCACTGTAACTGTCCGGCAAGAGCGCAGGTGCTTAAAGAGGCTTTTCAGGAAAGAATGAAAACCGGAAAAATTGTTGTTCTGAATACTGCCGGTGTCAGTTCCATGTATGCTAATGACGGTGGTGTGATCGTAGCAGTGTAACTTTGGTATTTCTTTTTAGAATGTCATGTGCTATAATAGAAAAATATGAAATAAGTTATGCAAAGGAGACATACCATGAGCCAGAAGAAAGTCGATGCGTATAAATCAAAAAAGCTTTATCGCAGTAAAACAGATAAGAAAGAAAAAGCGCTCTTTACTCTGGAAATGTTTGCGTGGGCATTCATCTGTGTTGCGATCATAGCCTGGATCGGTTATTCTGCATACGTAAAAGTAACAGGTACCAAAGAAAATGTTGTTCAGAATACGGTAATGGATACCAGTGCCCTGGATAATTACATATCCAGTCTTTCCACAGATTCCACAGATGCTGAAGATTCAGACAACACAGCGACAGATACGGCAGACAGCAGTGCGGATACGGCTGAAGACACAGCAGATGATACAGCGTCTTCAGAGGATTCAGACACAACAGATGATTCAGATTCATCCGATAGTACAGCGTCTGCGGATAATGCAGAGACAACAGATGAGGCAGCAGATACAAGTGCTGAATAAGAGAATGTATAAAAAAACCCCCTGGATGAAGATCCAGGGGTTTTTTGAGGTTTAATCCGTATTAAAAAGTGCGGAATTCAATCCTCTTTTGCTACAGAAAATTATAAATTATAATTTTGTAACGTTTGCAGCCTGCATGCCACGTGCGCCTTCTGTTAAGTCGTATGTTACAGCCTGGCCTTCTTCAAGGGATTTGAATCCTTCACCATTGATAGCGGAGAAATGTACAAATACGTCTGCACCGTCTTCACCAGTGATAAATCCGTAACCTTTTTCTGCGTTGAACCATTTTACAGTTCCCTTGTTCATGTTGTTACCTCCATAAAAAATAAAAAAGTTAAAAAGCTTTCTGGCAATAAAAAATCACCAGATTTTACAGATTATATGATGTTATATAATCTCTAAAAACCAGTGACTATACATTAAATAATCCAGATATAGGTTGATTATATATCTCATATTTTGAATTGTCAAGCAGAAAATAGTGGTCATCCTTTCGTACAAAATATATAAAAAAAGGGCTTTATAAAAAAGACTGTTTCGTGTATTATGTATGTTAGGTATATTATGGTATAAACCAATGAAGGGAGTTAGGCACATGGGTATTCTGATTCGGGATGGCCGTATTGTGGATGCGGCAACCGGTACTGACAAAACGGGAGATATTTATCTGGAAGATGGTATGATCACAGAGATTGGTGAGAAACTGAAAACCAGGGATAAAAATGACAGAGTGATAGAAGCAAAAGGGTGTCTGGTTATGCCTGGATTGATCGATCTGCATGTTCATTTCAGAGATCCGGGCCAGACACAGAAAGAAGATATAGAAACCGGCTCACGGGCAGCTGCCAGAGGGGGTGTGACAACTGTAGTTGCCATGCCGAATACAACACCGGTTATTGATAATCCGGACAGAGTAAATTATGTGCATAATAAAGCTGCACAGGTATCCGGAATCCATGTACTTCAGGCTGGTGCTATCACTCAGGGAGAAAAGGGAGAACAGCTTTCTGATATAGAAGGAATGGTAAAGGCAGGAATTCCGGCACTGTCTGAGGATGGAAAATCTGTCATGAACACAGCACTTTGTAAAAAGGCAATGGAAGCAGCCAGAGAGCTGGATGTGCCAATTTTTGCTCATTGTGAGGATATTGATCTGAGAGGCGCAGGATGTATGAATGACGATGAGAATGCAAAGCGCCTGGGGTTGCCCGGAATCTGCAATGCAGTGGAGGATGTGATCGCAGCCAGAGATATTCTGATCGCCAGAGAAACAGGAGCCAGACTGCATCTGTGTCACTGTTCTACAGAGGGTGTAGCGAAAATGATGGAGATTGTGAAAGAAGAAGGACTGGACAATATCACAGCTGAGGTATGCCCACATCATTTTGTACTTACATCTGATGCAATTAAAACAGATGATCCCAATTATAAAATGAATCCTCCTCTTCGTACAAAGAAAGATGTGGATGCACTGATTGCGGGATTGAAAGATGGTTCCTTCCAGGTTATCAGTACGGACCATGCACCGCATACAGTATCTGATAAAACCGGTTCTATTCGCAATGCTGCATTTGGAATCGTAGGAATTGAGACAAGTTTTGCGCTGACATATACTGCATTGGTGGAAAAGGGAATCCTCACATTGAATCAGCTTGTGGAAAAGATGAGCTGGAATCCTGCTCAGATATTAAAGAGTGACAGAGGAACTCTTCAGGTAGGACATCCTGCAGATGTGGTAATTGCGGATATTGACACAGAGTACCAGATAGACAGGAGTAAATTTGCTTCCAAGGGACGCAACACTCCGTTTGACGGATGGAAAGTAAAAGGAAAAATCCTTTACACAATCTGTGACGGAAAGATTGTGTATCAGAATCAGAAAGTATGAAAATATATAATACAATCTCAAAAAAAAGATATTAGAGATAACAGGAGGAAAAATTCATGATCAACAAACTTATTGAGAAAATACAGAAAACAAATGCACCGGTCGTTGTAGGACTTGATCCTATGCTGAATTATATTCCGGAGCATATTCAGAAAAAAGCTTTTTCAGAACTTGGTGAAACACTGGAAGGTGCAGCAGAAGCAATCTGGCAGTATAATAAAGGAATTGTAGATGCAATCAGTGATCTGATTCCCGCAGTAAAGCCACAGATTGCCATGTATGAACAGTTTGGAATTCCGGGACTTATGGCATATAAAAATACAATAGATTACTGTAAAGAAAAAGGTCTCGTTGTAATCGGTGATATCAAACGAGGCGATATCGGTTCCACATCAGCTGCTTATGCAGTAGGACATCTTGGAAAGGTACAGGTAGGAAGCAAAAGCTATGCAGGTTTTGATGAGGATTTTGCAACTGTAAATCCATACATGGGTTCTGACAGTGTGAAACCGTTTATGGATATATGCAAAGAAGAAAATAAAGGAATTTTTGTTCTTGTAAAAACATCCAATCCTTCCAGCGAAGAATTCCAGGACAGAATCATTGACGGACGTCCTCTTTATGAGTGGGTTGGGGAGAAAGTTGCCCAGTGGGGTGAAGAACATATGGGTAATGAGTACAGCTATGTAGGAGCAGTAGTAGGGGCAACTTATCCGGAAATGGGTAAGGTTCTCCGTAAGATTATGCCGAAAACTTTTATTCTGGTTCCTGGTTACGGAGCACAGGGGGGTAAAGGTGCAGATCTGGTTCATTTCTTTAATGAAGACGGTCTGGGTGCTATCGTAAACTCATCCAGAGGAATCATCGCTGCATATAAACAGGAGAAATATGCAGCATTTGGAGAATTAAATTATGCAGATGCCTCCCGTCAGGCTGTAAAAGATATGATTGAGGATATCAGTGGTGCATTGAACAACCGCTAGGAGGATAATAATGAGCGAGAAGAAAAAAGAAATATGCACAGTGATCAGTCAGGACGCTATTGGTGCAGATATTTACAGTATGTGGCTGCAGACCGATAAGATTGCGGCAGAGGCAAGACCGGGTCAGTTTGTATCTTTATATACAAATGATCCGTCCAAGCTTCTTCCAAGGCCGATAAGTCTGTGCGAGATTGATAAGGAAAATAGAAGAATCCATCTGGTATACAGAGTAACCGGTGCTGGCACAGGTACAGAAGAATTTTCCAGGTTAAAAGCAGGAGATACTGTTTCTGCCATAGGACCGCTTGGAAACGGTTTCCCTGTAGAGAAAGCAGAGGGGAAGAGCGTATTCCTTATGGGTGGAGGAATCGGTGTCCCCCCGATTCTGGAACTTGCCAAAGAGATGAAATGTGAAAATAAACAGATTCTTGCTGGTTATCGTGATTGCCATACTTTTTTGAAAGAGGAATTTGAGGCAGCAGGAACTTTATATATTTCCACAGAAGACGGCAGTGTAGGTACAAAAGGAAATGTCATGGATGCTATCAGGGAAAATAATCTGAAAGCGGATATGATCTTTGCATGCGGTCCGACACCGATGCTTCGTGCTATCAAGAAATACGCAGAAGAAAATAACATTGAGTGTTATATTTCTCTGGAAGAACGTATGGCATGCGGAATCGGAGCCTGCCTTGCATGTGTATGCAGATCAAAGGAAAAAGATGCACACAGCAACGTGAATAATAAGAGAATCTGTAAGGATGGTCCTGTATTTCTTTCTACGGAGGTGGAAATCTGATGAATATGAGTGTAAATATAGCCGGTGTAGAGTGGAAAAATCCGGTGACAGTTGCATCCGGCACATTTGGATCAGGGGAAGAATTTTCACAGTATGTAGATCTGAATAAATTAGGTGCAGTGACTACAAAAGGAGTGGCGAACGTTCCGTGGGAAGGAAATCCTACCCCCAGAGTGGCAGAAGTTTACGGTGGAATGATGAATGCTATTGGCCTGCAGAATCCGGGAATCGATCTTTTCTGCAAAAGAGATATTCCAAATCTCAGAAAATATGATACAAAGATCATCGTAAATGTATGTGGACATGCACCGGAAGAATATCTTGCTGTTGTAGAAAGACTTGCGGATGAGCCTGTGGATATGCTGGAGATCAATATTTCCTGCCCGAATGTTAATGCAGGATTTCTGGCATTTGGACAGGATGCACGCCATGTGGAGGAACTGACTGCGCAGATTAAAAAGATCGCAAAGCAGCCGGTGATCATGAAACTTACACCGAATGTAACGGATATCACAGAAATTGCCAAAGGAGCAGAGGCAGGCGGAGCAGATGCTGTTTCGCTGATCAACACTCTGACAGGTATGAAGATTGACATTAATCGGAAGACCTTTGCTCTGGCGAACAAGACCGGCGGTGTATCCGGACCTGTTGTAAAGCCTGTTGCTGTACGTATGGTTTACCAGGTAGCACAGGCAGTAAAAATTCCGATCATAGGTATGGGAGGAATTTCCTGTGCTGAGGATGCCATTGAGTTCCTGCTTGCAGGTGCAAGTGCAGTGTCTGTTGGAACAGCTAATTTCCACAATCCTGCAGTGACCATGGAAGTGATCGATGGCATTGAAGCTTATATGAAGAAAAATGGATTTGAATCTGTGAAAGATATGGTTGGAATTGTAAAATAGAAATTCTGAGTAATAGGAGGAACAACAGAAGATGGAACAGTATAAGAAAGATTTTATTGAATTTATGGTAGACAGCCAGGTATTGAAATTCGGAGAATTTACGCTGAAAAGTGGCAGAAAGTCCCCATTTTTTATGAATGCAGGCGGTTATGTAACAGGTTCTCAGTTAAAAAAACTTGGTGAATATTATGCCCATGCCATTCATGATAAATATGGGGATGATTTTGACGTACTTTTCGGACCTGCTTATAAGGGAATTCCATTAAGTGTAGTTACGGCAATTGCATTCAGTGAACTGTATGGTAAAGAAATCCGTTATTGTTCTGATCGTAAAGAAGAGAAAGACCATGGTGCAGATAAAGGTGGTTTCCTTGGAAGCAAATTAAAAGACGGAGACCGCGTAGTTATGATCGAGGATGTAACAACATCCGGTAAGTCCATGGAAGAAACAGTACCGAAAGTAAAAGGCGCTGCAGATGTCGAAATCGTAGGTCTTATGGTATCTCTGGATCGCATGGAAGTCGGCAAAGGCGGTGTGAAATGCGCACTGGATGAGGTTCATGATCTTTATGGTTTTGAGACAAATGCCATTGTTACCATGAAAGAAGTCATTGAACATCTTTATAATAAAGAATATAAAGGAAAAGTCATCATAGATGATGGCCTGAAGGCTGCTATTGATGCATATTATAAACAGTACGGAGCAAAATAATCCAAAGGAGGAATGACTGTGAACGAGAGAATTTATAAAACCATGTCTTCCACCGGAGCCTGCAGTCTGGCAATAGGAATCATTGCCCTTACTACAGGTATTGTCACTGGAATCCTGATGATCGTAAACGGTGCGAGACTGCTGAAAAAGAAATCAGAAATATTGATATAGGGGAAAGCATTGAGAAAAGAAACAAAACGTATCATCCGGGGACTTGGAACAGTTCTGTTTATCCTGTATATTCTTGCGCTGATTTATTTTCTGTTCTTTTCCGAGGAATATGGAAGAGTTGCAATGGAAGAACGTCAGTACAGATATAATCTGACACCGTTTGTGGAAATACGGAGATTCTGGATATACAGAAGACAGCTAGGATTCTGGGCAGTATTTACCAATTTATTTGGAAATGTGGCAGGTTTTCTGCCCTTTGGCTTTATGCTGCCGCTGATTATGAAACGGATGCGGAACGGATTGTTGATCATTTTGTCTGGATTTACACTCAGCTTTACAGTGGAGGTGATCCAGCTGGTCGCTAAGGTAGGCTGCTTTGATGTGGACGATATGATTTTAAATACTGCCGGGGCAGCGTTGGGCTATCTGCTCTTTTTTATCTGTGACTACCTGAGGAGAAAAATATATGGCAAAAAGATATAGATATGCCTTTGCGAAAAAGAAGGAAGCCGGGAAGGGTAAACTGTCCACGGCACTTGCTGCAGTTTCATTTGTGCTGTTTATAACAGCGGTAATCCTTGCTTTTCTGCTGCAGGGAAGTTTGGGGTATATCATAGGTGGAATCAGCCTTTTCGCAATGTTGCTGTCTGTTTATGGATTTATTATGGGCCTGTTAAGCTTTTCGGAAGAAAACAGAAATCATAAAACCAGTATGATTGGCTCGATTACAAATGGAATGATAATGATTGGCTGGCTTGGAATTTTCCTGATGGGAATTACAGGATAACCTGCCGCAAATATAAGGAGATGAAATTTTGGACGAATGGGTTATGGAACGATATGAACTTGCCAGGGAACGAATCAGTGAGATTCCGGAAGAGACAACTGTGGCAGAACCGTATCGTGACTTCTTTGTAAAAGAAGCCGCTTTTTTGAAAAAAGTTGCTTCTGTTATGGAGTATGTACAGACCGGGGATAATGGAACCTGGTCACTGGAAAAACATCAGGAACAAAATCGTGAGCTTTATGGGGATGTTCTTCCTGAGAATTATGAAACTTCATACGGAAATCCTGCTTATGCCCAGAAAATTCTAGGAGAATACGGAAAAGATTTTTCTTTTCTTTACACAGAACTCCATGGAACTATTGCATATGCTTATGAGAAAAAAATATGGGATCTTACAGTGGGATTTGAACTGTTTCTGGAAATCTACTCTGCTTTTTCACAGGAGGAAATTCCGTCTGAGAAACAGATGAGGGAAATTCTGGTATCCTATGTAAATGATTATTGTCAGGATATGGTAGGAGAGAGGATTCGCGAAGCAATTGATCCGAATAATAATTTTGCAGTAAATATTATTATGAATTCTGATCTGCAGGATGTGAGATATCTGTACAGTTTCGGGGAATTTATTTCAGATGATCAGCTTAAGACAGCTGAATTTATGAATTCTCTTTCACAGAATGAAATTGATGAAATGGCGCGTACATTTACAGAAGGTTATCGCATCGGATTTATTACAGGAAGAAAAGATATTACGAAAAAAAAGACAGTAAATATCCGGTATCATCTTGGGTTTGAGAGAATGGTGAAGGCTGCGATTCTGCAGTTTAGGGAAATGGGACTGGAGACAGTGATTTATCGCCATGCACTTCATGCAGTAAACAGGAGAAATCAGTTCAGAAGCGGATTTACAGGAGGCATTGCCAATCCGCAGTTTGATTATGATCACAGACAGGACAGTGCGCTTTTTATGGACTCTGATTTTGTGAAACGTAAGCTTCGTGCAATGCAGACTTCTTATGATGAGTATGAAGAATTGGCAGCAGTTCATGGCGGCCCTGCATGCATTGAAACTTTTGGAGAAATTCCATTTTCACCGGTGAGCAAAGAGGAGAGTTGGACTTTTACAGAGGCACAGCAGAAACAGCAGCTGGAACTTGATAATGAATCAGGCCAGATTGTGAACCGCTATATCAAGGGCGATGAAAGAAGCTTTACCATTATTGCCTATCCGGTTCCGTCCATTGGAGATAATTTTCCGCAGATTTTCAAAGAAATTGTAAAGATCAATACACTGGATTACAAAAAATATCAGGCTATTCAACAGACGATCATTGATACGCTGGATACCTGCGAATGGGTTGAAATCAAGGGCAAAGGTAACAATGAAACAGATATGCTGATTCATCTGCATACTCTTACAGATCCTAAGACACAGACAAACTTTGAAAATTGTGTGGCAGATGTGAACATTCCGGTAGGAGAAGTGTTTACCTCTCCGATGCTGGCAGGAACAGGGGGAATCCTTCATGTATCTCAGGTGTATTTAAATGGTCTTCAGTTCCGGGATCTGAAACTGGTATTTGACTGTGGACAGGTCATTGATTATACTTGCAGCAACTTTGAATCAGAAGAAGAAAACCGAAAGTATATTGAGGAAAATATCCTTTACAATCATCCGAAGATCGCAATGGGAGAATTTGCTATCGGTACCAATACTACTGCGTATGTAGCAGCACAGAAATACGATATTGCAGATAAACTTCCAATTTTGATTGCAGAGAAGATGGGACCGCATTTTGCGGTAGGTGATACCTGTTACAGCTGGGCAGAGGATACACCGGTATTTAATCCGGATGGCAAAGAGATCATAGCCAGAGATAATGAAATTTCAGATATGAGAAAAGATGATCCTGGTCTGGCGTATTTTGGATGTCATACAGATATTACAATTCCATATGATGAACTGGGAAGTATTCGTACTGTAGATGACGATGGAGAAATGATTTCTATTATTGAAGATGGACGTTTTGTACTTCCTGGAACAGAAGGACTGAACGAACCTTTCGAGGATTGTCAAAAAAATTGTTAGTTTATCAAATTATTTCTTTGCTCCAATTTTATTGACAGAAAAAGGGAATCTTAGTAGAATTTACGGTTAGAGAGGGTTGGAAAATAAAAAAACCTTTCTAACCGTTATTTTATCTTAAATTGCAAAGGAGAATCACTATGGCTAAAGTAGGAATTGTGATGGGCAGCGACTCAGATATGCCGGTCATGAGCAAAGCAGCAGATATTCTGGACAAACTGGGGATTGATTATGAGATGAAAATCATTTCCGCACACAGGGAACCGGATGTATTCTTTGAATATGCGAAAACAGCAGAAGAAAAAGGCTTTAAGGTAATTATTGCAGGAGCAGGAATGGCGGCGCACCTGCCTGGAATGTGCGCGGCAATCTTCCCGATGCCGGTTATCGGAATTCCTATGCATACTACTTCACTTGGAGGAAGGGATTCTCTGTATTCTATCGTACAGATGCCGTCAGGAATTCCGGTTGCGACAGTAGCTATTAACGGTGGTGCCAATGCAGGTCTTCTGGCAGCAAAAATTCTGGCAACTTCAGATGAGAAACTGCTGGGCAGATTAAAAGCCTACAGCCAGGAGCTGAAGGAGCAGGTCGAGGCAAAGGATGCAAGGCTGCAGGAAGTTGGATATAAAAATTATTAAGAAATAAGGATTATCAGAATCTTATCATAAATCACATAATACAGTGTAAAAAACGGAGGATCGTTATGGATTACAAAACCGCTGGAGTAGATATTGAAGCAGGATACAAGTCAGTAGAACTGATGAAAGAACATGTAAAGAGAACCATGCGCGGGGAAGTGCTGGGTGGTCTTGGCGGATTTTCAGGAGCATTTTCTCTTGCAAAGATTAAAGAGATGGAAGAACCTGTATTACTGTCCGGTACTGATGGATGTGGAACCAAAGTAAAACTTGCCATGGTTATGGATAAACATGATACCATTGGTATCGATGCAGTCGCTATGTGTGTGAATGATATTGCATGTGCCGGCGGTGAACCATTATTTTTCCTGGATTATATTGCATGTGGCAAAAATTATCCGGAAAAGATTGCAGCTATCGTAGGCGGCGTGGCAGAAGGCTGTGTACAGTCTGAAGCAGCACTCATCGGTGGTGAGACAGCAGAGCATCCTGGACTGATGCCGGAGGATGAATATGATCTGGCTGGTTTTGCAGTAGGTGTCTGTGACAAAAAGGACATGATTACAGGTGAAGATCTGAAAGCCGGAGACGTCCTGATCGGAATGGCTTCCACAGGTGTACACAGCAATGGATTCTCTTTGGTACGTAAGGTATTTGATATGACAAAGGAGTCTCTGGATACTTACTATGATGAACTGGGAACAACTCTTGGGGAGGCGCTTCTGGCACCTACCAGAATTTATGTAAAAGCATTAAAGAGCATTAAAAATGCAGGTGTTCGTATACATGCATGCAGTCATATTACAGGTGGTGGCTTCTACGAAAATATTCCGCGTATGCTCAGGGAAGGAACCAGAGCTGTGGTAGAGAAGGAAAGCTATCCGGTGCTTCCGATTTTCAAGCTTCTGGCAAAGAAGGGAAATATTGAAGAAAAAATGATGTATAATACTTATAATATGGGACTTGGAATGATCCTGGCAGTTGATTCCGCTGATGTGGATAAAACCATGGAAGCAATTAAAGCAGCAGGAGATACTCCATATGTAGTCGGACGTATTGAAGATGGAGAAAAGGGAGTGACTTTATGTTAAAAGTCGGTGTGCTGGTTTCCGGCGGTGGAACCAATCTTCAGGCAATTCTGGATGCTGTTGATAAGGGAAAGATCACCAATGCAGAGGTAACTCTTGTGGTAAGCAATAATCCAGGTGCATATGCGCTGGAAAGAGCGAAAAAGCATAATATCGAAGCTGTATGTATTTCACCGAAACAGTTTGCAGACAGAGAAGCGTTTCACCAGGCACTTCTCGATAAATTAAGGAAAAGCGGAATAGATCTGGTAGTACTGGCTGGATTCCTGGTAGCAATTCCACCGATGATCGTGGAAGCTTTTCCGAACCGTATTATCAATATTCATCCGTCTCTGATTCCGTCTTTTTGTGGAGTTGGATATTATGGACTTCATGTTCATGAGAAAGCACTCGCCAGAGGTGTACGTGTAACGGGGGCGACTGTACATTTCGTGGATACAGGTACAGATACAGGACCGATCATTCTGCAGAAAGCTGTAAAGATTCAGTCAGATGATACACCGGAGGTTTTGCAGAGACGCGTGATGGAGGAAGCAGAGTGGAAGATTCTGCCAAAGGCCATCAATTTAATTGCCAATGGCAAGGTGACTGTTTCGGATGGAAGAGTGCAGATTGAGGATTGATAGATAATAGAGATTGAAGATTAAACTAAGGAGCAAAAACAAATGAAAGTTTTGATCGTAGGAAGCGGTGGAAGAGAACATGCTATTGCATGGAGTGTTTCAAAAAGTCCAAAGGTAGATAAAATTTACTGTGCACCTGGAAATGCAGGAATTGCTGAACTGGCAGAGTGCGTGAATATTACAGCTATGGAGTTTGAAAAATTGGCAGATTTTGCACAGGAAAAAGGCGTTGATCTGACGATCATTGGTATGGACGATCCACTGGTGGGCGGAATTGTAGATGTATTTGAATCCAGAGGTCTTAAAGTATTCGGACCAAGAAAAAATGCTGCTATTCTGGAAGGATCCAAGGCTTTTTCAAAAGACCTTATGAAGAAGTATCACATTCCTACAGCTGCTTATGAGAATTTTGACGATCCTGAGAAAGCATTGGAATATCTTCGTACCCAGGCGAAATTTCCAATCGTGCTCAAAGCAGACGGACTTGCACTTGGAAAAGGTGTACTGATCTGTAACAGTTTGAAAGAAGCTGAAGATGGTGTGAAAGAGATTATGGAAGATAAGAAATTCGGAAATGCCGGAAACACTATGGTGATTGAAGAATTTATGACAGGTCGCGAAGTTTCCGTTCTGTCTTTCGTAGATGGAAAAACGATTCGTACCATGACTTCTGCTCAGGATCATAAACGTGCCCAGGATGGAGACCAGGGACTGAATACCGGTGGAATGGGAACTTTTTCTCCCAGCCCGTTCTATACAGATGAAGTGGACGAATTCTGTAAAAAGTATGTATATCAGCCGACTGTGGATGCAATGGCAGCAGAGGGACGTCCATTCAAGGGAATTATTTTCTTTGGCCTGATGCTGACAGCAGATGGTCCGAAAGTGCTGGAATATAACGCACGTTTCGGAGATCCGGAAGCACAGGTAGTTCTTCCACGTATGAAAAATGACATTATAGAAGTTATGGAAGCATGCATTGACGGAACTCTGGATCAGGTAGATCTCCAGTTTGAGGATAATGCAGCAGTATGCGTGGTTCTGGCAAGTGACGGATATCCTGTGAAATATGAAAAAGGAATCCCAATGTACGGATTTGAGAATTTCAAGGATAAAGACGGATATTATTGTTTCCATGCAGGAACTGCATTAAAAGATGGTCAGATTGTAACAAACGGAGGACGTGTTCTGGGAATTACAGCGACAGGGAGAGACCTGAAGGAAGCAAGAAAAAATGCCTACGCTGCTACGGAATGGATCAGTTTTGCAAACAAATATATGCGTCATGATATTGGTAAAGCAATCGATGAGGCATAAAAAATTCAAGCAAAAAAACCAGGTTATGAATAGTTGATTGAGTAAGTGAGATATGTTCAGAAACTTTGCAGTGCAAAGAATTTGAACATATCTTTTTTTGTAATATTTGTGCGAAAAAACTGTACAGAAAAGGTCTAAATTTGACATATATTTTCTATGAAAATCAAAAGTATAAAGTATAATATAATAGGTTGAGTAGATTTTTCGTAGATATCGATCTACATATATCATACAGTATCATACAGAAAGTGAGGGACACACAGGGTGAAAAGAAAACGATATCAACGAGTGGGCGCCTGGATACTGAGTGCAGCGATGCTGGTCAGTGGGATTCCGGTGAACACTCTGGCAACAGAAACAGAAGAAGAGTATTACTCTGATGTTCAGGAAGACATGGAAAATTCAGAAACCAGTGAAAATGATACATCAGGTCCGGATATTTCAGAGACTGATCCGGGAGATACACAGGAAGATCAGAATGAAGATCAGGACAGCGAAGAAACACCTGAACAGCAGCCTGATCAGCAGGAAGAAGACACAACTTTTGAGAAAAATCAGGAAGAATCAACAACTGATTCAGAAGACGAGAGTGTTTGCGCTGCAGCAGTTTTTGATGTGCTCTGGAGTGATGAGGACAATATTGCAGACAGACGTAAAGATACAGATCTTTCAGATCTGTATCAGGTGTATCAGAATGGACAGCTGATGGAAATGCCATTGTCCATTTCGCAGAAAGGCTTTGCGGAAAGATACATAAAAGAAGGAATTGAGATTGCAGAATATAGGATTGATGGACTTCCTGTGGCGGATTCAGAAGGGAATCCCTACTCATACAGTGTGCGGGAAAATATACCGGATGGATATGCTGCTCTTAATGAGAATGCGCTTACGGGGCTGTCCCAGGAAGAAAAGAATGTAGTACTGGCAGAAGTCATTTCTCCGTCAGATGAACTTCCCCTTACATTAGAGGAAGAATCGAATACCTATACTGCGGATAAGAAAATTGGCAATTATCTGCCGGAGTATGCATTCAGCGGAACGATTACCTGACAGGAATGACGTATCAGTGTTCGGACGAACCTGCAAAAGCAGATACTCCGATAAAAGGAACAGAAAATGATGAGTCAGGCAGTCCGCTGGTTATTACAGGCCTTAAATGGGGTCATTATCAGCTGGTGGAAACAAATCCAAAAGATGGGTATGCAATTGTAGATTCCGATGGAAATGCAAAGATTGGCTATTCCGTGAACTTCGAAATGGAAAAAGATGGAACTGTTACAATCCCGGAAGAAAGTCAGTTGAAAGATAACAGTGGGTCAGCTTCAGCAACAGAAGGTTACGTTCTTACAGAAAGCAACAATTTCCATAATCTGATCACAGTTACAGACAGAGTTATTCATATCAGCATGGAAAAATATGGAATGAAAGAAAGTACTCCGGATCCGGAAAAAGATGAAAAATTACAGCAGGATCTGATTACAGATGAAAAGGGACAGATTACAGTGGATCACTTGCCGGAAGGAAATTATTATTTCATGGAAACAGGTGCGCCGGATGATATTTACATGGATGGTGGAATATCGGAAGTTGCGGAAATAAACAGTTCTGTGAATGGTAAGACAGTTACAGTAAATAAAACAGATGAAGCATTTAAAACAGAGGTAACATTGAATAAAGGGGATCTGGATACAGGAAAAGCACTGATAGGAGCACAATTTACTCTTTACAGAAAAGACAGTACAGGTAATTTTACAGAGCTCATGAGTCAAATGACAGATGTAGAAGGCAAACTCAGTTTTATATTGAATGAGGCAGGAAGTTACCGTGTTGTGGAGACAGATCCACCGTTGGGATATGAGAATGCATCGTATTCAGCGGAATTTACAGTAACAAATACAGCAGAATTTCAGAATGCGGTTCTGCAGCTTGCAGACAGTATTCCAGAGGAGACAGCAACGAAATATGATTTGACTGTTTCAGGAAATCTGTCAGACAACAATGAAACAATAACAAACAAAGCAACGGAAACACAATCTACAATTACTGTAACAAAATATGTTGAACTTGAAGATGCAGGCGGAGATCTGGAACTGAATGCAAAAGATTCTGTATTCTACGTAGCATTGTTTAAAGATCCGGATGGAACAAAACGTTGCAGTGATGTAAAGGCCATTCATATTCAGAATGGAATCAGCGCAAGTGCTGTGTTTGAAAATGTTACAAAAGGTATTTATTATGTATTTGAGACAGATGCGGACGATACAGCAGTTCCTTTTGAAGTTCTTGTAAATGATGAAAAGGGAAATATGTACTACTGTACAGGCGAGAATACAGAAGCAATCACTATCACACCGGAGGAAGCGAAGGAGGAGAATGCGGAACTGTATAACTGGTATATGGATGTTCCGGACAATTTCTATCTGACTGGAAAAATCCAGATCACCAAAAATGTCAGAAAAGCAGGAAAAATCATAACGACAGGAGAGACTTTCTGCGCTGGAATCTTTGATGAAGATGATAATCTGGTAAGGGTAGAAGAACTTAAAGAAAATGATACAATTACTGTGGATTTACCATTAGGCGGAGAAAGCGGCACAGAACCTGTGACATATACAGTAAAAGAAACTACGGTTACTCCGACACCAACATCTGAGATGACACCTACAGTGACACCAGTATCACAGGGAACGATATCCGGAGATAATTCGGGAAATCATTCAGCAGTTAATGCAAAGACTGGTGATGAAACTAAAACAGGAGTTTATGTATTGCTTCTTATGTTGTCAGCTGCGATACTGGCCTATGGAAGGCGTAAACATAAGAAAGGTTTATAAATTTAATAAATATAGTAGATGAAAGTGGGGGCTGTCCTGAGACAGCTCCCTTTGACGTACTGTTCATTCTGTGTAAAGTAATCTCTTTGTGCATTTTAGGTTCTGTTTATGTCGATTTCCTTTACTTTTCATGCAATTTGTTATAAAATAAAACAGTGCCATATAAAATGTGGCAGGGAGAATATGATGAATGAATGTGAAAAGGTAACAACAGCCAGAGTACGGGAGTTTCTTAAAGAGAATGAAGATCCGGAATATCGGGATTTTCACAGTAGTCTTCTCCCAGGGGTTGATAATGTTATGGGAGTACGTCTCCCAATACTTCGTAAATTCAGTCAACAACTTGCGAAAATGGAATGGCAGGAGTGGTTTATACAGGCAGATGATCAGTGGTATGAAGAAACCATGCTTAGAGGGTTGACTGTTGCATATAGTAAACTTGACTGCACAGAGAAAATGAAATATGTGCGAAGCTTTGTACCGGATATATCCAACTGGGCAGTATGCGACTGCTTTTGCAGTACATTGAAAGATGCGGACAGATATCAGCAGGAGTACTGGAACTTTCTGGAACCATACTTCACTTCAGAACAGGAATATGAGGCGAGATTTGGTGCAGTAATGCTTTTGTCATACTTTGTGAAGGAGAAATATCTGGAGGAGTCCATAAAGAGACTGGAAAATATTACTCAACAGGGCTATTACACAAAGATGGCAGTGGCCTGGGCTGTTTCTGTATATTTTGTGGCTTTTCCGGAGAAAATGCTGGATTATCTGCAGAACAGTCATAAGCTTGATGAATTTACATATAAAAAATCATTACAGAAGATTCTGGAATCTTATCGAGTAGATAAAGAAACCAAACAGATCATAAAAGAAATGAGACAGAGAGGATAATTACAATGGGAATCAGCAAAGAAGAAGCAATCAAGGAATTACAGACCAGAGATATGGTATTTGTGGCATATTCACAGGCAACGAAACTGCCATTTGTAAAATGTGATGAAGAAAGCTATAATGATCAGGCATGGATTTTTGCAACAGAAGAAGGAATCAAAGAATTTGGAAAGCAGCTTCTGGAAGATAAAATCCTTCTGATGGGCATGAGATATGAGAAAAAGGATTATCCGAGATTGTATGGTACACTTTATGCAATCGGAGTAAACAGTGTGGTATGGGTAGATGGTGAAGATAAGATTGAGGTTGATCTTCCGGATATTGCAAAACAGGCAGATATGAGTAAGCTTGAACCTGAAAAGAGACCGCTTCTGAACCCGACACTTCAGCTTTCCGGAATTTATTTTATGCAGGAACTTCGTCGCCCGGTGGAGAAAGAACAGCATGGAAATATCCGTGAACTGGAGGAAGAACTGATTGTAAATTTAAGAAAATCAGAATTCCTTTTAGCAATGGATGTAGATCCGGAAAATCCGAAAAAGATCAATATTCCATATCTGAAAAACAAAAAAGAAGAGATTCTGCAGCCTATATTTACAGATGTTATGGAACTTGAGAAATTTACCAAAGGAAGAAAACTTCGTATTGCAAAAGTTCCGTTTGTAAAACTCCCGGATCTGATGATCGAGCAGGCTATAGCGTACGCAGTAAATCCTATGGGATTTAATCTTGTTCTGACAAAAGAACAGCTTAGCAGAATTATCGGAATCGGTGTGAAATAATAAAAATCAAAATGCAGTGGAACAGGTCCCTCAGTTTTAAGGGACCTGTTTCGTTTTATGTTTTGATAAATGGTTTTTGTGTGAATTTGCCTAAAAAAGGTTTGCAAATTTACTGGTATGTGCTAGTATAAGTGTAACACAAAAAAGGAGAAATGCGCATATGATGATTGAAATTGATTTCAGCAGTGATGAAGCAATTTACATTCAGCTGACAAATCAGATTATCATGGGAATCGCTACCTCCAGGCTGAGAGAAGGGGATACATTACCTTCAGTGAGACAGCTTGCGGATACTGTAGGAATCAATATGCATACAGTAAATAAGGCATATTCTCTTCTGAGACAGGAGGGATTTGTAACTATAGACCGCAGACGTGGAGCAGTGATATCCATTGACGTAAATAAACGCAAAGCACTGGAAGAGATGAAGGAACATCTGATGGTCGCACTGGCAAGAGGATGCTGTAAAAATGTGACCAGAGAAGAAGTTCACCAGTTAATTGATGAAATTTTTGATGAATATAACTCGGCAGAGGACAGATAGGAGACAACATGGATAGAAAATTTACCAGACAGGCAGAAAATGCCCTTAAACTGGCAAAAACCACAGCGAAGTCCTGTGAGCACAGCTATATTGGAACCGAACACCTTCTGGCAGGACTTCTTAAAGAACCGGAGGGAACGGCCGGAAAAGTTCTGGCTGAATTCGGAGTAGATGGAGATAAGCTCATGGAGCTGATCGGCCAGCTGGTGGCGCCGCCCCAGGGAGAGACTGTTTTAAAGGAACCAAAAGCTCCACAGTACAGTCCGCGATCAAGAAAAATCCTGGAACAGGCCCTGGATGATGCGGAAAGTATGGAATGCACAGCAGGAACTGAACATATTCTGCTGGCATTATTAAAAGAAACAGACTGTGTAGGAACCAGACTTCTTTTTACAATGGGAGTAAATATACAGAAACTGTTTGCTGCTGTTCTGACTGCCATGGGATTTGATAATGATACCATTGCAGAAGAATTTCAATATGCCCGAAATGCAGGAAATAAAAAAACAACCAGTACGCCTACACTGGATCAGTACAGCAGAGATCTGACAGAACTGGCAGCAGAGGGAAAACTGGATCCTGTAGTGGGGCGTGACAAAGAGATCAATCGTCTGATACAGATTCTCAGCAGAAGAACAAAAAACAATCCGTGTCTTGTAGGAGAACCGGGAGTTGGTAAAACTGCGATTGCAGAAGGCCTTGCACAGAGAATCGTTATGGGAATGGTTCCTGATACGGTGAAAGATAAACGCCTTGTAGTTCTTGACCTTTCAGGAATGGTGGCAGGCAGCAAATACAGAGGTGAATTCGAAGAAAGAATTAAGAATGTAGTACAGGAAGTACGGGAGCATCAGGGAATCCTTCTGTTTATTGATGAACTTCATACCATTATCGGAGCCGGGGGTGCAGAAGGTGCACTGGATGCTTCCAATATTCTCAAACCATCGTTATCCAGAGGTGAGATCCAGCTTATCGGAGCCACAACTTTGGAAGAATACCGTAAATATATTGAGAAAGATGCAGCACTTGAGAGAAGATTTCAACCTGTGACTGTCGAGGAGCCTTCAGCAGAGGAGACTCTGGAAATATTAAAAGGACTTCGCCCTTATTATGAGAAACACCACGGAGTAGAAATTACAGATGAAGCACTGGAAGCAGCAGTAAAAATGTCTCAGCGCTATATCAATGATCGTTTTCTTCCTGATAAAGCCATCGATATTATTGATGAGTCTGCTTCAAGAGTTCAACTTGCAGGATATCAGTCTGCACCGGAGCTGGAGGCCTATGAACTGGAACTGAACGCACTCAGAGATGAGAAGGAAGAAGCTGTGAAATCTGCAGATCTGTCCCGTGCCAGGGAAGTTCAGGCTCGTCAGCTTGAAGTGGAAGCAGAGATGGATAAACTTCGAGTGAAAGCAGAGCGAAGGAACAAGCGTAAAAAACTGATAGTAGATGAAGCTGCTGTTGCGGGAACTATCTCTGACTGGACCAAAATACCGCTTCAGAGACTGACGGAAGGGGAAACCAAACGCCTGGCACGCCTGGAAAAAGAACTCCATAAGCGTGTGATCGGTCAGGAGGAAGCTGTAAAAGCTGTAGCACAGGCTGTCAAACGAGGCAGAGTGGGACTGAAAGATCCCAATCGTCCTATTGGTTCTTTCCTTTTCCTGGGACCTACAGGGGTAGGAAAAACGGAACTTTCCAAGGCTCTGGCAGAAGCTGTGTTTGGTAGCGAGCAGGCAATGATCAGAGTTGATATGTCTGAATATATGGAGAAGCACAGTGTATCCAAACTTATCGGTTCACCGCCAGGATATGTAGGATATGAAGAGGGCGGTCAGCTGAGTGAAAAAGTACGGAGAAATCCATATAGTGTTTTACTTTTTGATGAAATTGAAAAGGCACATCCGGATGTATTCAATATTCTTCTTCAGGTTCTGGATGACGGACATATCACAGATGCACAGGGCAGAAAAATAGACTTCAAACAGACCATTATCATTATGACTTCCAATGCAGGAGCACAGGCAATCATGGAACCGAAACGTCTTGGGTTCATGTCCGGAACGGATGAGAAAAAAGATTATGAACGTATGAAAGGCGGCGTTATGGAAGAGGTGCGTCGCATCTTTAAGCCGGAGTTTTTAAATCGTATTGATGATATTATCGTTTTCCATGTGCTGAACAAAGAACATATCAAAAAGATTGTAACACTGCTTATGAAAACTCTGGAAAAACGATGTGCTGACCAGATGGATATCCATCTGAGCGTTACCAATGCTGTGAAAGAATTTATCGCAGAAAAGGGCTCAGATAATAAATATGGTGCAAGACCGCTGCGCCGTGCTATCCAGAGCAGGATTGAAGATGCGCTGGCAAATGAAATTCTTGAAGGAAAGATCAAACGGGGAGATCATGTGCAGGTCAAAGTTCATAAAAATGAGATCTGTTTTGAAGTAAGAAAAGACGAAAAACAATAAATTCATATTTGTGAAAATATCATAAATTTTTGACTAAGAGGCTGGTCAGAATAAAAGATTTATTATATAATATAACAATAAAAATGCCGGATTAGACATCCGGAACATCCAGATAAAATGCCGGCAAACAAAAGAGTCTTAGGGAGGACATTAGGAAATGGCAGTAGTAAAAGAATTAATCCGTACAGAAGAGAATGGCGCAATCAGCTTTGGTGATTATGAGCTGGCACAGAAGTCCAAATTATCCGACTATCAGCATCAGGGCGATATGTATAAAGTAAAAACCTTTAAAGAAATTACCAAGCTTGAGAGAAACGGAATGTTCGTTTACGAATCTGTTCCGGGAACGGCAGTATTTAACCTTACTCAGAATGAAACGCAGATGGATTTTCATGTAGAGGGACCGGAAGATGCACAGATCACTGTAGAACTGGAGCCTGATACAGAATATGAAGTATTTATAGAGCAGGTAAGCACAGGAAAGATGAAAACCAATCTGGGCGGAAAACTTTCCTTCAGTGTTGAACTGGGAAACGCAGCAAGAGTAGAAGTTAAGATCGTAAAATGTTAAAAAATAAAAAGACCGTATATTTTTGTCAGGAATGCGGATATGAATCCGCAAAATGGATGGGACAGTGTCCGGGCTGCAAGGCATGGAATACCTTTGTAGAGGAAACTGTTTCTGCTAAAAAGCCAGCATCCGGCACAACTGGAAGAACTGAAAAGAGACAGGAACCTGTGATATTGAGGGATATCAGTTTGTCCGAGGATGAAAGGCAGACAACAAAGATCGGTGAACTTGACAGGGTGCTGGGTGGCGGAATCGTCCCCGGCTCCCTTGTTTTGGTAGGAGGGGATCCAGGAATCGGAAAATCAACCCTTCTTCTGCAGGTTTGCCGTAATCTGGCAGAGAAACAGGTTTCTGTTCTGTATATTTCAGGAGAAGAATCATTACGCCAGATTAAACTGAGAGCCAATCGTATCGGAGAATTTAATGACAGGCTGCAGCTGCTGTGTGAGACGAATCTGGAAGTAATCCGTGAGATAATCCAGCGCAAAAAGCCGGAAGTGGTTGTTATTGATTCTATTCAGACTATGTTTCATGAAGATATAAGCTCTGCACCGGGAAGTGTTTCTCAGGTAAGAGAGTCCACGAATATCCTGATGCAGATTGCAAAAGGAATGGGCATATCTATTTTTATCGTAGGTCATGTGACAAAAGAAGGCAATGTAGCAGGTCCCAGAGTATTGGAACATATGGTGGATACGGTTCTTTATTTTGAGGGAGACCGTCATGCATCTTATCGGATTCTTCGGGCTGTAAAAAATCGTTTTGGATCTACCAATGAGATTGGTGTCTTTGAAATGCGTGGAACAGGACTGGAAGAAGTGAAAAATCCATCGGAATTTTTACTGAATGGAAGACCGGAAGGAGCATCTGGCTCAGTAGTTGCCTGCTCCATGGAAGGTACAAGACCAATTCTGGTAGAGATACAGGCGCTGGTATGTCAGAGTAATTTTGGAATACCCAGACGTACTGCAGTGGGAACTGATTTTAACAGAGTGAATCTGCTCATGGCAGTGCTGGAGAAGAAAGTAGGTATTCATCTGGGCTCTTCGGATGCCTATGTTAATATTGCCGGAGGAATGAAAATGACAGAGCCTGCCATTGATCTGGGAATTTGTCTGGCTGTTGTATCAAGTTGTAAGGATATTGTAATTCCCGATAATGTGATGGTCTTTGGAGAAGTTGGTCTGAGCGGTGAAATACGTGCGGTAAGTATGGCAGGACAGAGAGTTCAGGAGGCGAAAAAACTGGGCTTTGAAACGGTAATGCTGCCGGAAGTCTGTCGGTCTTCTGTGGGTGAAGCTGAAGGAATCAGACTGATCTATGTATCACAGATCAGGGATGCAATTCAGTATATTATGAGAAGTAAATGATATATGGCTGAGAGGAAAACTCTCAGCCTTTTCTGATAAAGAGGAGATTATTAAAAGTATGACAGGAAAAGTGGAAGCTGTAATATTTGATATGGATGGGGTGATATTTGACTCAGAGATCCTTGTGATCCGTATGTGGAAGATTGTAGCAGAAAAATATGGGATAGAAGAAATAGAAAAGGTATGTCATGAATGTCTGGGTACAAACAGTAAAGTAAGCAGGGAAATATTTCTTAAACATTATGGTGAGGATTTTCCATATGATGTGTATAAGGCTGAGATGGCTGCTTTATTTCACAGCCATGTATCTGGTGGAAGGTTACCAAAGAAACCAGGAGTGCAGGAACTGCTGGAGTTTCTTCGGGAGAATGAAATAAAAGTGGCACTTGCGAGTTCAACCAGAGAAGCTGTGGTGAAAAAAGAACTGACAGAAGGCAGATTGATCTCATATTTCGATGAGATTGTGTGTGGAGATATGGTGAAAAGAAGCAAACCGGAACCGGATATTTTCCTTGAAGCAGGGAGAAGACTGGGAGTAACAGCTGAAAGATGTTATGTAATAGAGGATTCTTATAATGGTATCCGTGCTGCACATGCAGCCGGGATGCATCCGATCATGGTTCCGGATCTGATGAAACCGACAGAGGAGATGTATGCACTAGCAGATGAAATCATGGAGTCACTTTATGAGGTTAAGAAATTTATGAAGGATTTGGAAAAGTAAATAGTTCCGCAGATACAAGTTGACCTGAACAATGTCCGTGCATTTACAGGCAGGACTGCCTGTTTGCACAGCTGTTGTTCAGGTCTTTTACAGTGAAGATACAATACATGAATTAAATTTAACGAAATCGGGAAAATGTTACCGGATCTATAAGAGTAATCCTGTTGACTGTAAAAACAGAATAAACATCATAACCGGAGCTACATAGCGAATCATAATACGGTAGATTTTTTTTCTCCGGAATTTTTCGCCATTTCTCTCCATTTCATCAATGACATAGTCTGGCGTCATGATCCATCCGATCAGGATAGTTGAAAGCAGTGCAATGAATGGCATCATAACGCTATTGCTGATATAATCCATGATATCAAGCAACTGTCCGGTAGAACCATTCGGTAATTTTACTTCCACATAGAAAATACTGTAACCTAAAGCAATGACAGCTGATGCAGCAAGGTAGACTGCGGATAAAACTAATACTGTTTTTTTGCGACTGGTGTGAAAAATTTCCATGCAGTTTGCAGTAATAGACTCAAGTACCGAAATACAGGATGACAGTGTTGCAAAAATGGCTGTTACAAAGAAGAGAATTCCAACAAAAGTTCCAGCTTTTCCCATTGCCGCAAATACTTTCGGTAAGGAAATAAACATCAGACTGGGACCGGCTCCCATCCCCTCTGTTCCTGAAAATACAAAAACAGCAGGAATGATCATAGCACCGGCAAGGAATGCAACGCCGGTATCAAAAATTTCAATCTGATTGACAGCCTTGTTTAAATTTACTTCTGGTTTTACATAAGAACCATATGTGATCATGATTCCCATGGAGACACTTAAGGAGAAGAAGAGTTGACTCATGGCATCCAGTAAGATCTGCAAAAAACGTTGCACAGTAAGTCCTTCAAAGTTTGGCGTCAGATAATATAAAAATCCTTGCAGGCCGGTGTGAACCGCACCGGAAGCGTCTGTATGATGAAGCGTCAGTGAATAAATGGAAATGATGATTACGAGAACAAGAAGAACTGGCATCATCCATTTGGATACTTTTTCAATACCACCCTGAACACCTTTATACACAATAAATGCAGTTACACCCATAAAAAGAAGGGCGAAAATGACCGGAGAAGTGGATGAGGTGATAAAAGAAGTAAAATAATCATCAGCAGCTGCTGATTTTGCCTGTCCGGTTATATAAATTACAGCATATTTTGTGATCCATCCACCAATAACAGCATAATAAGTCATGATAAGGACTGGTACAAGAAAAGTCAGGATTCCCAGAAATTTCCACTTGGGATGCATTTCAGTATAGGCTCCAATGGCGCTTTTATGGGTGCGACGCCCGATCGCAATATCAGAGGTAAGCAGTGTAAAACCAAATGTGAGTACAAGAATAAAATAGATGATTAAAAATAAACCTCCACCGTCTTTGGCTGCGAGGTATGGGAATCTCCATAAATTCCCTACTCCGACAGCACTTCCGGCTGCAGCAAGGACGAAACCAAGCTGCCCTGAAAAATGATTGGATGTTCTTTCCATATAGATAATCTCCTGTATGATTTAGATTTGTATAAGTACGATAACATATGATGATCTATAAGTAAAACAAATGTTTCTTCTACTATATATTAAAAAAAGTGATGGATAATGATAGGCGAAAGAGTATTACTTATTTTGAAATTTAAACTAATCGGTAATGTTTCCCGATTCAATCATGAGAAGTAATCTGATTTGTGCAGGTGATAAAAAGTCATGTGTTTTTGTACAGGTGGAAATGTTATAGAAAGAAGAGTAAGGTAATGAGAGAAATAAGAGACCGGTATGAAATTTTTTTAAAAGTATGTGAGACGGCCAGCTTTTCGAAAGCTGCGGAGGCACTAAATTATACGCAGTCAGGCATCAGTCAGATGATGGCGGGATTTGAAGAAGAGCTGGGTGTGCAGTTGTTTGCGAGAGCTAAAAAAGGAGTAACGCTGACGGATAATGGAATGAGACTGTTACCATATATACAGGAGATGGCAAATCAGAAAGATAAACTCAGGCAGGCAGCCTTTAATATCAATCATAAAATAGAAGGAAAGCTTCGGATTGGCAGTTTTTCAAGTATAACTGCAATGTGGATGCCTGATGTAATCCATTTTTTTCACAAAAATTATCCAGAGGTTGAGGTGCAGATTTTTGACGGAAACTATGATGAAATCAGAAACTGGATCATACATGGACAGGTGGATTGTGGGTTTCTGTCGTCAATTGTTGCAGATGATCTGAAATTTTATCCATTGTGTGAAGATCCACTTTGTGCAGTGATGCAGAAAGACCATCCTCTCACTGCCAAAAGAAGTGTGAAGCTTGAAGAATTATTGGAGTACCCGTTTATTATAGAAACACCGGGGTGTGACAATGATATTTTGCATTTGTTGGAAAGATGTGTGAAGAAACCAAAAACCGCTTATAGTTTTCGGGATGATACGTTGATCATGGCATTTGTGAAAAAAGGGCTTGGGGTGACGATTTCTCAGGAATTGGTTATGAAAGCGTTTGCAAATGATGTTGAGAGCAGACCTCTTGAGCCAGGAAGATCACGGATTATTGGACTGGCATTTGCACGAACGATGAATTCGGTTGTAACTAAGATATTGCTGGAGTATCTGAAAACAATTAGCTAAAAGTAAGGCAGGCAAAAATCTATTTGGTGACTGCCTCTTTATAGATGAAATGGTTCTTTTCTATATATAGTGTAGGTATAGTGCAAATATAAGAGAAGAATAGGTAAATATAGTATAGAGGTGGATCATATGTGTGTATAGATAAGAATATAGGAAAGCTGTAGATACAGATAGGTTTTGGGGTAAAATAAAAAAGTTTGTCAAATTATGAAATTAACTGTTGACATAGCTGGATCCTGGTGTTATATTAATTGAGCTGTCGGAAATAATTGTTTCTGAAACAGAGATAATTAACATTGATTTCTGAAATAAAAAAGAAATTAAAAAAAATGCTTGACAACTTCAAAAAGATATGATAAAGTAATCAAGTCGCTTAAACAGAGCCGACAATCACAAATCGGAAAAGCTTTTCGGAACTTCGAAAAAGTTTGAAAAAACTTGAAAAAAGTTCTTGACAAAGTAAAACGGATGTGGTAAAGTAAATAAGCTGTCGCAAGACAGACAACCTTGATAACTAAACAGTGAAACACATACGATTCTCGAAAATTCTT